>CAJOEJ010000006.1 GCA_905233375.1 Paludibacteraceae bacterium
ACACGACCGCGATGTTCCACTAATTTCCAAAAATCATCAAAATTCATAAAAATAAAAATTCTTTTCTTCCTCCTCTTCCTCGTGTAAAGGAGGAGGAACGTTTCTTTTATAATTTTCTTTGGTTACTTTCTTTTATCGCTTTTCTTTTTTTAGTACTTTGAACGTATAAGTGATGCTATCCGGCACACGTTTCGGGTGCTGCAACCGCCACGACTTGCGCAGACCTTTCATCTCGTTTGTGAGCGCGGAAACCCTCGCCTTGAGCGCTTTTTGCTGCTCTGCTTTCGCCCGCCATTGAGCGGCGATAGCATCGTTGTACCGTTCCTTCTGGTCAATGAACTCGAAGGTCTCATCTACCTGCAACAGGTATAACTTACGTTTGTGCTCAAACTCGGAGCCGGTAACTTCTTGCTCCGCCATCAGTTGCTGCGCCAACTCGACTGCGTCCGGCTTGATCTCAGCTATCCGCTCCTTGCAAGCGTCGATGAGTTCGGAGAGGGCACGTGTTTCCTCGATGGGGTCAACATGGTTCAATACTGCGTCATTAGCGTTAATAAACGCCTGTGTGAATTCCAATGTGTTCATACTAATATGTTTTTAGGGCGGGCAATCGGATTGCCCTGTAATACAAAGAAAGATTAATTAACACTCGCAATGGTGGGTCATGTCGAACTCCATGCGGTCATGTGGGGTCTGGAACGTGTAATGCTTGAAGATGGATAGTAGTTCGTCCCGTGTCATCTTGCGAGGGTCTCGCCCGAGTGAACGTAGGATGCGGAGTATTTTCGCGCGCTTGCAGTTTTCTTCCGGCGTGACCCATTGGAGGTTGTCAACTCGGTTGTCGGCAGTGATACCATTGAGGTGGTCAATGACCGGTTTGGAACCGGAACGCTCAAGCCCTTCGGATGCAGGACCTATCCATGCTAACGCTACGGCAGTATGCACGAGGATGTAACCGTACCTCCGGTTCATCTTCAGATAGTGCTGTTTGCGCCTACCGTTGGCTCTGTTGCACGGATAGTTAGTGATGGTCGGTCTCAAGGGATAGAAGGACTGTCCATGCAGCGAGAACACGCGTCCGTCCTTAGACGCATACAGGTAGTGATTGTTTGTCCGCTCAACAGGAACAAGTCGGACTTCGGTTCCATCCGGAAGCACATCGCACTTTGGATGGATAGTAGAACGATATTTAGATACCATAACACCGCCAGTCGGAGGGATTCGGTTTCCACACTGCGTGGAGTTGCCGTTTTCCGAAAGGCGGTGCAAAGGTACAGGCTTTTTTGTGCTCTCTAAAGCACAGATTGTGCCTATATTGTGCGCTGTGTGAGTAAGTTGTTACCTATGCCGGTTTAGGTTTGTTCCGAGCGAATGATCATCGACAATCCATCCGAATTCAGTGGTCAGATAGGTGCAGTTTTGTTTGAGATTATGACTGTCCCAATAGATGCGGAACTCCTCATCGTATTTCTTTCGTTCGGCGATATACTCTCGCACGGCGTTATAATCGCCTTTAGGTGGAAGAGGCGGCAGATAGGGCGTTTCGGCGGGCTTGTTTTCATCCTGTTTGGGTTCAGTAGCATAGATGTTGCAATGCTCATTGTCATGGATGTCGATAAAATTACCGGCAACGTTAATGACGGGTGCCTGGGTGGGTGTTCTTTTGTCTTTCATTTCCAATTGTTTTTTGAGGGTTATTACTTGTTGTTCCAACAGCCGTATATACTCCGCCTGTTCCATAGCGAGTTGCGCCCATCTGTCGCGGTCTCGACGGAGGGTTTGGAAAGGGTCGAAGTTACTATGTTTATCCGGCGGTGGCATCTTTTGCGGCTTTTTGCGGCAAAAGTACTGCATTAAAATGCCACGACAAGTCACAAGCACAAAAAAATGCGAGAAATCTTATTTCCCGCCTTTGGATCATCCTGTCAACCAGTTCAATCCTCGTACAAGCTTTGCATTTTCTGAATATCATCTTTGAATGAATCCCTCAACGATTTTGGTGCCAGCACTTCGAGTTTGGGTCCGAACTTGCGCAATTCCATGATGAAATCGTATGTCGTTGCGAGCGTGTACGCAAAGACGGAATAGTCATCGTTTCTCTCCAGTTCCGTCTGGCTCTCATGTAGCGGCAGCGACCGCAGGAAATTGGCATCGTACGCATCCACTTTGACGCGTATCTTCTCCGCTTTCGTGATGCTGCGGTCTATACCGAACTGGTTCTTAAAGAAGGTAGCCGGTTTGAATCGGTGTGGCAGGTGGAAGGTTTTGTTGGTCTCGGTGATGTCTTTGACGCGATCCAGCGCATACACGCGCGGCTCTTTCTCTTCGGGATGGTCTTCGGGCTTGCCGACGAGGTACCACCGCTGTTTGAACACTTTGAGGCAATACGGCTCCAATAAGAACGAATGGGGTTTGTCGCGTTTGAAGCCTTGATACGACACCACTAACTGGCGGCTCTGCTTCATGGCGTTGATGATAGTGGTGAGGAACCTCATACCCTCGGGGATCTGCTCGAAGATAACTCGCTCCTGCATCCCTGCATCGAGGTTCGTGAGGTTATTGAGCGCAAAGGTGTTCACAATCCACCCTCGTACGCCCGCGCTGGATGATTTGGAGATCTCGCCGATGGAGTAGGTATTTGTCGAGCGGTTGCAGACGATCCCGATCCCGAATAACTCCTGTATCAAATCCCGATGCCGATGGAAGTTGCGCTTGTCGTAATGTGACTCATGGTCGTAGTTGTACGCACTCTGCGCCCACCGCCGGTCCAACTCGTCCAGCGTTATCGGTCCTGCGGAGTAGATGGTATCAGCCAACCATATGACCCGTTGAAATAATTTATTCTGTGCTGCCATGTTATTATTTCTACCTTTTTCCCGTCTTCGCGCATAAACTGCGTGCAAAGTTACTGCTTTTTTCTGAGATATGCAAGATTTTGATAATTTTTTATCAAAATAATCGTGCGAACGCAGTGAGGAAGACATTTTTAGTGTTATTTTTGAAATTCGCTGCAAAAGTACTATATCAAAATGTCACTACAAGTCATATGCGGTAAAAAAATGCAAGGGTGTTTTTGTATAAAATTTCATTTTATTGGGCAAAAAACACCCGAAAGTTTGCATATATGCAATTTTTGTTGTACCTTTGCACGCAAAATGGTAAATATGCCCTGAAAGAAAGGATGAGTATGAAAAAGATGATAAGTCTGTTGGCGCTGATGGCGCTGACGGTGAGTATGCTGGCTCAGACGGACAGCACCGAAGTGAAGAAAGACAGTATCGAAGAGGGATTCCGCTTCACCACCGTTGACAGTGTGGCGATTACGCCGGTGAAGGATCAGAACCGCAGCGGTACGTGCTGGGCGTTCTCCACCTTGGGATTCTTCGAATCCGAAGTGCTGCGCATCCAAGGCAAAGAGGTTGATTTCGCGGAGATGTTCGTTGTCAGCAAGACGATGCTCGACCGCGCTACCTACTGCGTGCGTCTGTACAACGAGCCGCGGTTCGCATCGGGCGGGAGCGCGTACGACGTGCTCTATTGTATGGGTCACTACGGTCTTGTGCCGCAAGCCGCCATGCCGGGTATCCGCTACGGGTGGACTGACGGCGACACGCTGCCCGTACATACGGAGCTGGACAAAGTGGCTGCCGGCTATCTGAACGGCCTCAAAGGGCTGAAAAAACTCAGTCCCGTGTGGCGCGAAGGATTGCAGGCGGTCTATGACACCTATCTGGGCAAATGTCCCGAGACGTTCGAGTACGAAGGCAAGACCTACACCCCGCAGGAGTGGGTCAAGCGCCTCGGGCTGAACCCGGACGACTACGTCTCGCTGACCAGTTACACCCACCACCCGTTCTATGAGCGTTTCGCGTTGGAAGTGCCTGACAACTGGCGTATGGACCAGATGTACAACCTGCCTATTGACGAACTGATGCGCGTCATCGACAATGCGATCTCCAAGGGCTACACGATGGCATGGGGTGCGGACGTGAGCGAGGTCGGATTCACCCGCAAAGGCATAGGCGTCATGCCCGATGCCGACAAGGGAGCGGATCTCACCGGCAGCGATATGGCGAAATGGGTCGGCATGTCGGCGGACAAGAAGAAAGAGGAGCTGACCAAGAAACCGTTGCCGGAGAAAGAGGTGACGCAGGAGATGCGGCAACAGGCGTACGACAACTGGGAGACGACCGACGACCACGGCATGCAGATCTTCGGTACAGCGACCGACCAGAACGGCAAACGCTACTACATGGTCAAGAACAGTTGGGGCACGATGCGTTCGGACTACAAAGGTATATGGTACATCAGCGAAGCGTTCATGCGCTACAAGACCAATGATATCCTCGTCCACAAGAACGCTATTCCGAAAGACCTGCGCAAAAAACTTGGTTTGTAATTTTGGCAGCGGAAGGGATATATAAGGATCGCGGGTCGAAGTTCCTGTCATTCGCGGAGCCTATCGCGAACGAGGACGAAGCCAAGGTGCGTATCACATGGTACAAGAAGAAGTACCATGACGCGCGGCATGTATGCTACGCCTATCGCCTGGGACCCAACTTATGGCGGACGAAGGATGACGGTGAGCCGCACGGTACTGCCGGCGCACCGATCCTGCGTTCCATCGACGCCCGCGGGCTGGATAACATACTTGTGGTTGTCGTGCGTTATTTCGGCGGCACGCTCCTCGGGACAGGCGGACTGATGGTCGCTTATCGCGAAGCGTCCAAGGCTGCGCTGGAGAAGTATTAATCGTCAAAATGTAAATTATGCAAGATGAATTCAAGGACATACGGGCATATCGGGTAGGGTGGCTGCTCAATGTATGCGACTGGCTGATGGCTTTCCCGTTGCTTCAGGTATGGGCATGTCGCACGACCAAAGGTATCCGTCTGGACTACCTCGGCGACCGCAAACAGATCGAATCGGACATACGGCACGGGGCGTTCTTTATGACTAACCACCGCGACATTATTCTGGATGCGTCATGGCTCTCCTACCTGCTCCGCCGACGCTACTGGATACGTCCGTTCATCGGTATAGGCAACAACCTGTTTGCGAAGAGATGGATCGAGTTGCTGGTTCGTTTCAACCGCTGTTTCGTGGTCAAGCGCGGAGCCGGAGCGCATGCTCAGATAGCCAACTCGCGCCAGCTCTCGGCGTATATCCGTCATCTCCGCAGTCAGGGTGAGTCCATCTGGCTGGCTCAGCGCGAAGGACGCGCCAAGGACAGCAACGACATGACGCAGCCCGGTGTACTGCACATGCTGACAATCGATTTTGAGCAACAGAACCGACCGGTGGAAGAGTTCTTCGACTATGTGAAAGAACTGAATATCTGCCCTGTCAGCCTCTCCTATGAGTTTGATCCGTGTGACTACCTCAAAGCGCGCGAGATGCAGCTCCGTCGGGATAATCCCCGTTGGCACAAGACCAAACGCGATGACGTGGAGTCCATGAAAACAGGTATCCGCGGATACAAAGGGCATGTCGTTTACCGGCTCACTCCCAGCATCAACCACGATATCGACCGCATGCTGGAGAAATTCCCTTACTACCGCGGGCTGCCCGTCAAGGAGCAGATCAACCATCTGTGCTTCATCATCGACCAGCATATCTTCCTTGGCTACGAGATTTTCGAGCGTGGCACGGATTTTGATAGGTATATAGAGAGCAGGCTGGCGAAGATAGATCTGCCCAACAAGGACGAAGCCTTCCTGCGCGAGAAATTATACGAAATGTACAACAACCCGGTGATAAATCACCAAAAGAGTTTAAAGTTTAAAGAAAGCAAATTTTGAAAATTATGAGTAAGAAAGCAATATTCCCGGGATCGTTTGACCCGTTTACCGTAGGGCACTATGACATTGTGAAGCGTGGTCTGGAGTTGTTTGACGAGATCGTGATAGGTATTGGTCGTAACAGCACCAAAAAAGAGACTTTCCCCATCCGCGAGCGCGAAGAGGCGATCCGCAAGATCTTCGCCGACGAACCGCGGGTGAAAGTGGCTATCTACGACTGCCTGACTGTTGATTTCGCCAAATCTCAGGATGCGCAGTTCATCTTGCGCGGTATGCGCTGTATCGGTGATTTCGAGTACGAGCGCAATATGGCGGAGGCGAACAAGCAGATAGGCGGCGTGGAGACCGTTATCCTCTATACCAGACCCGAGTACGCACATATTTCCTCTACATTAGTTCGTGATTTGTATGCATATGGAAAAGACGTTAGCGACTTTGTTCCTAATACTCTGCGTTAGTGTACACGCGCAGGATTATCAGGCAACGCGGCGGGCAGACGACTGCATCGCCATCTTCAACGATGTGTTGCGGCAGGTCGATGTCAACTATGTGGATACGCTCAATTACGAAGACCTGACGGAAACGGCGATCGATGCGATGCTGCGCCGGATAGACCCCTATACGGTTTATTATCCCAAGAAGAACGACCGTGACCTGCGTATGCTCACGACCGGCAAGTACGGCGGTATAGGCAGTATAATCCAGCAACGGCCGTTGAAAACGGAAAACGGAAAACGGAAAACGAAGGTGTCCAAAGACAGTCTGGCTACGTACGCCGTGAACCCGTACGAAGGCAAGCCGGCGCAGCGTGCAGGCGTGCAGGCGGGGGACCGTATTCTGTCCGTCAACGGGGTCAGTACCAAAGGGCAGAGCGTGAGCGAGGTGAGCAATAACCTGCGCGGCGTGCCCGGTACTACCGTCGTGTTGGAACTGGAGCGCGAAGGAGTGGACAAACCTTTCACCGTCTCCATCGTCCGCGAAGACATCCATCTGGATGCCGTCAGCTATTATACCGTCTTCCAGGCGGACACGCTCTCCGAGCCGGTCGGGTATATCTCCTTCAGCGAGTTTACCGAAGGGTCGGCACAAGCGTTCAGCAATGCCCTGGATGACCTCTACTATATGCGCGGGGCACGCAAACTCATCATGGACCTCCGCGGCAACGGAGGAGGTATCGTCGATGAGGCGCTGCAGATAGTGAACCTGTTCGTCGAAGAGGGGCAGACGGTGGTGGAGACCAAAGGCAAGACCGCCAACAGTTTCCGTACCTACAAGACGCGCAACACGCCGCGGTACAAAGACCTGCCGCTCATCGTCCTCGTCGATAAGAACTCCGCCTCCGCCAGCGAGATCGTCTCGGGCGCCTTGCAGGACTTGGGACGCGCCACGCTCATCGGGCAGCGTACGTACGGAAAAGGACTCGTGCAGAACGTGCGACCCGTGGTACAAGGCGGACACCTCAAAGTGACCACCAGCAAGTACTACCTGCCTTCAGGACGATGCATTCAGGCGATCGATTATAGCGAGCGGCAGAAAGGACACGAACTCAAACGCGATACTGCCGGAGGCATTCTGCCGGATATCGTCCTCACCGACTCGGCGAAGGTGGATATCACCTATTCGCTCTATATCAACCACTATTTCTTCGACTACGCCACGCGCTTCCACCGCCTGCATGACAGCATAGCCGAGCCTGCGGTGTTTGAGGTGACGGATGAGATAATAGCGGATTTCTGCAATTACCTGGACGAACGCGGATTTGAATACGAGACGGAGACGAGCAAGTATTTCAACGACATGATCAAGATGGCGAAGAACGAAGACCTTGATGCCACGGTCTTGGCGCAGCTGGAGGCGCTCAAACCGATCCTTACACCGGATTTCCGGGAAGCGATCAACCGCAATATGGACGAGGTGAAGAGTCTCTTGGGGTCCGAGATCGTGCTGCGTTACTACTACCAGCGCGGGCAGGCGTCTTACAACCTCCGCTTCGACGACGAACTCAAACGTGCGTTGAAAGAATTCAAATAAACTAAAGCAATTCTCCTCCCTCGAGGGGAGGTCGGGAGGGGTTTCCACCAATAAAAAAAATAGCGCAGCGCGCTATTTTTTATTTCATATACTTCCTCAGTTTCTTCTGGGCAAGGAGCAGCATCCAGTTCGGCGTGTGCTTGAGCAGCGGGGTACTCAGCCAGTTGATGAAACCCGGCGTGTCGGCTTTCTTGCCTTTGAACAACTTCTTGAGGGCGCGCTTCACCAGTTTCTCCGGCGGAATACTTACGGTGAGGGCAACGGCTAATTTGCGCAACTTGGGTGCCAGTCCGAACAAACCCGTATCTACCGCACCCGGTGCCATCACCGTGATATGCACGTTATACGGTTTCAGTTCGTACCACAGCGATTTGGAGAAATTATAGATGAACGCTTTGGAGGCGTTGTAGGTCTGGATACCCGGCATCGCCATCCAGGCGGACATGCTACTCATATTTAATATATACCCGCGCCTGCGCGCGCACATGTCAGCAGCAAACAGACGGGTCATCTTGGCGACGGTCATTACATGCAGTTGCAGCATCAGTTCGATGCGCCGCAGATCCGTTTGGCAGTACTCGTTGAAAAAGAACACGCCGGCGTTGTTGATCAGAATATCGATCTCCAGTCCCTGTTCCTTGCACCATGCGTACAGGTTCTCTGCCGCATCGCTCAGACTCAGGTCGGCATAATGAGCGACCGTCTTCACGCCGTACTGCGCCGCAAGTTCTGCAGCTACTTGCGCCAGCTCTTTCTCCTGGTTCGAGACCAGCAGCAGGTCGCAATGATAGTCCCGCGCCAGTTGGGTCGCGTACTGCAAGCCTATACCGCTACTTGCCCCCGTTACTAATGCGAGCATCTTCTTCCAGTTTGGCTATTTCTCGTTTGATACGAGGAGCGATGACTTCACCGTCCCGTTCCACGCATTCGTGACATTTCATATTGAGCGTGTACATACGTCCCACGCAGTAGTTGGAGCGTCCGCAGCCGGCATGGTAATGCGGGTTCTCCTGCACGTGCCGGACGAAATCCGGATCTTTGATGAGCACATGCGCTATCTGGAACAACTCGAATCCTTCGTCCATGATCTGCTGGCAGTTGTCGCCGCTCTGCACGCCGCCGACGTAGATGAGCGTCGTTTGGGCTTGTCGGAGTTCGTCGGCAAGTTCTTTCTGGAAGATCTTCGCCTTCTCCATGAAATAGAGCTCTTTGAACGGTGAGGTCGGCAGCATGATCTGATGCACGCCGGGTATGTTCAGCGCCGCTTTGAGCCACCAGAACGACTTCATCGGCATGTAGTGCGCCAGGGTCTTGTAGGGCATTGCACCGCTCAGAATCGTCATCGGCGAACGGCTTACCGTACCGCCGGACAGGACGATTCCGTGTACCTTGTGCTTGATGATCTGTTTCGCTATCTGCAGACCCTCTTCGATGGTCACACCGTGCCAGCAGTCGTCCCACATGTTAGTCTTGACCACCACCACCATGTCGTCCTTGGCATGCGCCATGACGGCATCCAGCACCTCGTTCATGAACCGGCAACGGTTCTCGAACGAACCGCCGTACTCGTCATGCCGGTGGTTCGTGCGCGGCGAGAGGAACTGCGAGATGAGGTACGCATGACCCGCATGGATCTCCACACAGTCGAAACCGCACTCGCGTGCCCAGTCGACCGCTTCGCCGAACTTCTGCACCAAGTGCTTTATCTCCGCCACTTTGAGGCGGCGGTGGATGGTCGGCGAGTAGAGGTTGAACCACGTATCGGCGCTGACGGGCATGCAATGACACGTGTAGAAATGCGTCATGTTACCGCAGTGACCGAGCTGGATGCTCGCTTTGGCACCCTCCGCATGGATAGCGTCGGTCATCTTTTTCATATCGGGGATGATCTCCGGACGCACGTAGAGTTGTCCGTCGAAGGACACGCCGCTCAGATCCACGGCACAATACGCTACGGTCGTCATTCCTACTCCGCCGCGGGCTACGGACACATGGTAGTTCTGCAACTCCTGCGTAGGCTTGTTGGCACGAGCCATATTCTCAAAAGCCGCGCTGCGGATGATTCGATTCCGCAGCGTGACAGGTCCCAATGTATAGGGGGTAAAAAGCTTGTTTTCTTTCATTCTAAATCTAATAAATAAACGGAATGATTCGTTTCAGTTTCTTGCGGTCGAACTCATCAGGGAACTCTTCTTCGTACTTATGGTAGATAGCGTTGCTGCGCGGAACAAGGTTGCAGCAGCTGAACCAGAAGAACAGCAGTCCTGCCAGCGACCAGGTGAGAATGGCAAAACCGAGCCATTCGGTTATTTCGCCTAAATAATTGGCACTCGTCACAAAGCGGTACATACCTTTCTTGGGCAGGTAATGCTTCGTATCGCCGGGTTTGCGCAGATGACGGATGACGTAGTCCGAGTGCATGTTGATGATCCATCCGATAAAGAAAATCACCGTTCCGATGATGAATTGCGGGCTGCTGATCCATGCACTGGTGTAGAGGTTCGGGTAATACTGAGGCGCCAGATGGAACAGCCAGTAGCCCTGGATATAACCGTTGATCAGGTTCCACGCCACCGACAGAAACATGATGATCACCGGCATCTTGCTCTTGCCTTTGAGCAGGAACGGGAATACGAACGAGCGCTGGAAATAATGGAACTCGAACAGGAGGAAGAACAACCAGTACGGTGCCTGTTTGGTCACACCTCCGTAGAGCGGGAACGACTTGAAATAGAGGTACAGCATCACGAAGAACACCGGACACTCCATCATCAGCCAGCCCACCTTGTTGTTGATCGCAGGACCCCATTTCTCCGAACGCATCTTACCATACCCCGCGTCCACAAAATAGAGGGACACAAAAACCACCAGACCCACTAAGAACATGACGTATAGCAGGTCATAAAAGAAATCAATTGAATAAATGTTTTCTATCGGCATATTGTTTGTTATTTTACGTGTTGGATGTTACATCTTGGGCGTAACGCTCAAAAAGCCTGCAAAGTTACGAATAATTATTCGTATAAACAAAAAAATCTTAATATTTGTCAACTTTTTCTTGCTTTTGGCACACAAATAGCCCTAAAATGATTACAACCATTCCGATCCACTTGGCTGCCGGCAAGTGTTCCCCGAAGAAGAGGAACATCCACAGCGCCGTGAAAGCGGGACGGATATTATTGAACGCATTCGCCTGCGTGACACCGATCTGACGCAAGGCATAGCAGAACAGGATGAACGCTATCACGCTCGCAAAAACAGTCAGGTACCCCACGCACCAAAGCGCCGTAACAAATTGTCCATTGTCCATTGTCCATTGTCCATTGTCGAAGACTTGTGGTCCTTCCTTCACGAACCAGATCGGAAGGAAGAACATCAGGCTGACCAGTTGCGTATAGAATACGAACGAGAGCGCGCTATACCGCACGGGCGCTTTGCGCATCATGATCGAGTCGATGACGGCTGCCGAGACGGCTGCAAACGCTAACAGAAAGCCCCAATAACTGCCGATCGAATAGTCGGTGCTGCCTACCAGACTCAGCACGAACACTCCCAAAGAGGAGATGATGATACCGATGATGTTGTTGCGTGTCACGCGTTCGCGCAGCAGTACCGCCGCGAAGACCGGACTCAGCAACGGGCTGGTGGAGAGCAGCGTTTCGGCGATAGTGGGGCTGTTGAGCGCATCGTACGTAAACGTCTCCAACAGGTAGTACAGAAAAGGCTGGCAGAAACCGGCGATCAGGAACAACGGTACGTCTTTCCACTCTAAGCGTTGCAGACAGAACAGCGAATGATTCCGGCGCACCAGACCCACGACGAGCATCAACAGCACCGCCGGAACGAACCGCATCACGATCATCGTGAACGGAGGCAGAACGATCAGGGCATGCTTGATAGCAATACCGCTCACCGACCAGATGATCATCGAGACGATGAGGGCGATTATAGGAAGGGACTTCTTCATTGTAAACCTCATGCGAGTATTAGATCGAGCTCGGCCAGGTATTGTGTTCGATTCCCGCTAAACGACATATCGTTGCGTGTGTTTCATTCAACAAGCGTTCGGTCTCTGCCGCCCGGGGCTTGCTCGTGTCAGGGAAGATAGGCGCGCCGATGACTACCTGCACCAGAGGCTCCTCTTTAGGACCGAACAGGCGGTAGATACCCGTTCTCGGACGGTAAGTGACCGCGAAAGGCAGGAGCGGTTTGTTGTATTTGTACGACATCGTGAACGCTCCTTTCTGGAACGGGCGCAAGGGCTTGTACCAGTTCCACCGTTTGGCTTCCGGGAAGATATGGAACCAGTATCCTAATTCGTTGTACTGGTCAAACGCGGCGTTGAAGGCTTTCATGGCGCTCAGTCCCGCAGACGCTTCGGGAATGGGTATTCCACCCACAATACGCAGGAAAAACTGGTCTTTGGTCTTGAAGTTGGGCGCGAACATCGGGATACGCGTGTGGTACGAGGCATGGAAAGTGGTCAGCACGGACGCGCAGTCATGGCGGTAGCAGTGGTTGGCTACCGTGATCGCCCCACGGCTCATGTCAAACTGCTTGAGCCAGCGACGCACGCTGCATGAACTGCGGTGCCAGCGCTTTTCGCCTTCGATGCGCCAGCGCAGTCCGTATTTGAAACGCAAGAGCCATCCTAACGGACGCAGAATGAACAGGTAGCCTAAGAACATGAACCGTTTGTTGCGGGGGGACTCGTCGAAATACGGATAGTTGGCATCCACTTCCTGAAAATCGCGGTCATACACAGGTTTGTACAAACCTACATAGGGATCATCCTCCGGATACTCCGTCGTCACCGGGGGAACATACGTCCCGGGACTGACTTTCAAATCGTTATATCGTTTGTTTTCCATTATCAATTTTCAATCTTCAATCTTCAATCTCCAATTCTCCTCCCTTGAGGGGAGGTCGGGAGGGGTTCTCAACTCCCAATTAATAAAAACCTCGCTCCCACCGCCCGCGCACTCGCTCCGTCTTTCTCATCGCGGTCGCCGACGAAGAGGGTCGTCTTCGGGTCTGCCTGCAGCATCTCCATCACCCGCCGGGCACTCGCTTCCGAGGGTTTGAGTGCACCTAACTGCGGTGCGTCCACGATCAGGTCAAACTGCTTCGGGTCGATACCCAGGGCGTGCAGCTTGTCCGGCACGCACCCGTAGTCGGAGTAGATCGCCAGGGTGAGACCTCTCGCTTTGCCTTCCGCTATCAGCGCTAATGCTTCCGGACGCGCAGGGTGGTACTTGGCGATGAGACGCACCATCGTCGGCAGATAGACGTGGTGGTACCATTGGGCGGCAATACGCGGACCCCACCAGTGCCCCCGAGCCATGTTGGCAAAGAAGATATCGAAGAACTCCTCACCCGTGGCGTACTGCACTTTGTGCATGTGTCTCCGCGCCAGGCGCTCGGACATCAGCAACGGCAGACACCACCACAGGCGCTGTACCATTCGTGCGGCTAACCCGCGTTTGTCGTACAGCGTGCCGTCCACATCAAACACGATCGTTTGTATGTCCTTACTTAGCTCCATTCCCTTTCTTCTTTCGTCCTGCGGCACGCTTACGGCGGCGTTCGTCGATCTTGTCTGCGCGGTCTATAATCGTATCGCCTAAGCGCTCGAAACCGGTCTCGATGCGTTGCAGCAGGTTAAAACGGTTACGGCGTTTCTCGTCCTGCATGAGCAGGTTGAACTTGAATTGTCCGTCACGGAAACCGTCTTTGAGGCACGCCGCTTTGAATCGGGCATATGCGTTTGAAAGCAGGATGTGTGTCTCCGGATCGTGCAGACGGAACGACTGGCGTTTGGACTCGTATTCGAGGTTGATATGCTGCAGTTTCTCATCCACCACTTTGGTGAACTCTTCCGCCCGCTCCTGCGTCATCTTCTCGTCTTCGAACTCAAAGTAGAAATGGTACTTCGACTCGTCTATATCCGCGAAGCCGACGAAGAACTTGGTCTTGATACCGGTCTCTTCTTCCGCCTGGTGTACGGCTTCGATGAACTGCGGTTCGTACAGCTTCTCGCCGGTCATGGACACGATGCCGTTCACCTTGGATACCATATGCACGGTCGGGGTCTCACGGAACTTGCCGCCCACCTCCACCAGGTCGTTCATGTTATAGCGGAACAAGCCCGAGTAGGTCGTCACGTATGCGCAGTAACGCTTGCCGTACTCCAACTCGTCTATCTGGCGGAAATGTTTGCGCGGGGCGTCCAGCTCGCTCTCCTCCACGAACTCGTAGTAATGGAACTGCGGGAACAACACCGACTCGTTCGTCTCGTCCAGCGAGAAACCGAAACGGCACTCCGTCGCGATATAACCTAATTCCTGATAATACGTCTTGTCCCAGTTGAACTGGTCCATATACTTGTCCATGTATATCTTGGTGTTGCCGCATTTCCATGTACTGAGGTACTGCAGCCACGGCCAGAAATCACGCGGGTACAGGTGTCCCGTCTCCTCCAGGATCTTGCGCAACTCGGCGGCGCGTTCCGGCTTAGGGGATATATAGGCGTCCAGCTCCGATCGGATCTCAAACGGGATCTCGAAGTTCTCGCTGATACCACCGGTCTCGATGTCGTGAATCATCTCCTCGGTGTTCTCGTTCATCACGCGCAGCAACTCGAGGATGGTGGAGGGGTTTGCCGTTGCCCACAGGGTCACGTCGCGGTGTTGCAGCGCCAGACGCATCAACGTGTAGTTGCGTGCGCCGTAGTCGGGGATCGACATGACGGCTGCAGGACCCGTATAGTGCTTCTTGATAATAGGCGGGATGTCGCGCACGAGCACGCCGCTCACGGCGCCGAACAGCGTGCCGTCAGGAGCGTAACCTTCGCACTCTTTGCCCACCGTCGTGAAGATATGTCCGCCGAAGATACGGCTGCGGTGCTTGACGAAGTTCCACGTCCATATATGGCTCATCTTGCCGTACACGTCCTTCAGGTACTTGTGCGTCATCGGGATCCATTTGGGTTCGCTCGTCGTACCAGAGGTCGTGGCGTACATATCCGGCTTGCCCGGAAACAGCACGTTCTCCTCGCCGTGCTTGTGACGCTCCACGTAGGGACGCAGCGTCTCGAAACTGTTGTTCACCGGCACATACAGACGGTACAGGCGGAACAGGTCGTCCGCTGTCGTGGCGCTCAGAATGCGGTCAAAATGGTGCTCTCTTCCATACACTGTATCACGCGAAATAGTGAGTATGTCACGTAATGTTTTCTCCGCGGTGTGACGAGGCTTGCGGCTCCAGAAACGAAGACGTAACGTCTGCCAGCCGCCGACCATCATCAGCATCGTGTTGATCAACCACGGATAAGGCAAAGCTCTGCCTTCCTTGTCCAAATAGGGTTTGTCTTTTTTCATATGCACACTTTTGCGCCGCAAAAGTACAAAAAAAAAATGACATACGCAAACTTTTACATGTTTTTCTTAAAAAAAATACTTTTCTGTTGTATGTTTGAAAAAAAAGTTGTACCTTTGCACCCCAAAATGGCAACTTTGCATGAGTACCAAAATACTTATCATAGACAGTGACGTCAGCCTGTCGGTCGTGCTGGGCGACTACCTCGTCAGCCGCGGGTATAAGACCCAGCGGGTCTCCGAGGGGCGGCAGGCGCTCGACCTGATCAGTGCGACCCATTTCGATGCGGTGCTCATGGAGCTCCAGGGGCTCGGCATGAACGGATTCGAACTGCTGCGTGAGATTCGGCATCGGGACGCATGGCTGCCGGTGATCGTACTCACCACCCGCAATGACCGCGAAGACCAGATGAGAGCCTTCCAGCTCGGCTGCGACGACTACCAGATCAAACCCTTTACGATGGACCTCGTTATCTGCCGTATCGAAGCCATCCTGCGGCGCGTTAGGCATGAGGAGAATAACAAGCAGAAACTCTTCACCCTCAACGGGCATGTCTTCGATTCGGTACATCAGACTTTTGACGGCAAACATCTGTCCGGCAGAGAGAGCGACCTGCTTCTGATGCTCTGCCGCCATCAGGACGAGGTGGTGGACCGGCACGCTATCCTCGCTGCCTTGTGGAAAGAGGATAATGCCTTCACATCACGCTCCCTGGGCGTGTTCATTAATCATCTGCGTGCCTTCCTCCGTCCCGCCGGATTCGAGATCCTCGCCCTCCGCCGCAAAGGATACAAACTCATAGAAAAATAATAATCACCAATAACCAATGAAACTCATCTCTCCTTCTGTATTATCCGCTGACTTCGGACACTTGGCGTCCGATCTGGAAATGATCAACCGCAGTGATGCCGACTGGCTGCATGTCGATGTGATGGACGGCGTTTTTGTGCCGAATATATCGTTCGGTTTTCCGCTCATGGAGCCCATGCGCCGCTACTGTACAAAGCCGCTCGATGTGCATTTGATGATCGTCCATCCCGAGAAATACGTGGAGCGCTTCTGCGACGCCGGAGCCTGGTCGGTCGGATTCCACCTCGAGGCGGTAGAGGATCCCATACCCGTTCTGAACCTCATCAAAGCCAAAGGCGTGCGTACCTGCCTCACTATCAACCCCGACATAGACGTACAACGGCTCGTGCCCTATCTGGATCAGGTGGATATGATCCTGCTCATGTCTGTGTTTGCAGGCTTCGGAGGGCAGAAATTCATTCCCGAGACGATGGACAAGATCCGTTTCATCCGTGCCGAGATAGACCGCCGCGGACTGAATACGCTCATCGAGATCGACGGCGGGGTCAACACCCAAAACGCCGCTTCACTCTTCGAAGCTGGCGCTGACGTCCTCGTAGCGGGTAGTGCCGTCTTCGGTGCCCCCGATCCCGAACAAGCTATCCGCCAGATGAAAGCATGAAGGTCAATTACCAATAACAAATCACCAATTACAAATTACCAATAACCAATTGAAAGCGGGCTTTCAAAAATTCCCCATGCTCGTATTGCTGTTACTCATCGTGGCAGCAATACTGCTTTTTAACCGTTTCCGTCCGTTTGCGTACCAGCCGCAGGGCGAAGACACCTACGCCTTCGTCATTGCTTCTTCGCCGCGTCCCACAGCCAAGTGCGAGCGGTTCGAGACGCGCCTGTTGCCCCAAGGAACGGCGGTCTATCTCTACTTGCTCCGCGATAGCACACGGACGCTCCCTTCGTACGGCGATACCGTCTTCGCCAAGACGCATATCGAGTGGTATCACACTATGGGTCGGGCATTCGCTTTCCGCTATACTATCCGCCCGTCACAAACGCATCAACCGCCGCTTCAAGTACGGCTCTATAACCGCTTGTCATCAGCGGGGCTGCACGGCGACGAATTGGGACTTGTCGGAGCACTCACCTTGGGCTACAAAGAGGACCTGGACCCTGCCGTCCGGCATTCTTTTCAGGCAGCCGGAGCCGCCCATGTGCTCGCCGTCAGCGGACTCCATACAGGTATCATATACGCCCTGCTCCTCGCCCTCCTGACCGCCTTCGGACGGTTCAGACCTCTCCACGAAAACCGGATCCACCGGTGCGCCATCAGCCTTGTCCTCATCGCCGCCCTCTGCGCCTACGCCTGGCTCACCGGAATGACACCCTCCGTCGTGCGGGCGGTCGTTATGCTCTCCCTCGTCGAGATAGGACGCATGCTATACCGTAACAGCCTGTCTGTCAATACGATCGCTGCAGCTGCCGTACTCATCCTCATCGCCCGTCCAACCGACCTGTGGAGCCTCTCGTTCCAACTCAGTTTTGCAGCTACTTTCGCCATCGTCCTCGTCGCCGGACAAGCCGAACGATGGCTTCACCGCCTCGAATGGGAATACAGTTGGTTCGGTCGTCCGTTGTCATGGATAGCGGGCACGCTCATCATCTCGCTTGCCGCGCAGATAGGCACACTGCCCATTACCATGTATTACTTCGGTCAGGTGAGCACCTGTTTCCTGCTCGCCAACTTCATCGTCCTGCCGTTGGCTTTCTTCCTCGTCCCCTGCGGACTTGTCTCAATCGCCTTGGGCGGCTCTTCGCTCGGCATCCTCTTCACCCATGTCACCCACGCTTTGGCGTGGCTCATGAACCACTCCGTCGCCTGGCTCGAATCGCTCCCTGCCGCTACCGTCCCCTGCCATCTCTCCGCCCCGATGATCCCCGTCTATTACCTGCTCGTCCTCTCCCTCTTTTTCCTCTTCCGTGCAGCTCGTCCGCCCCGCGTTTAGTTTTCTTCCTTTCCTCCAATTACCACGCCCTCGCACACGCCTTATCGTTCGAAAAGACGTAGTAACTTCATCTTTGTCTTTCCGGCTTCGCCGGTGTAGGGATGCTCGCGCAAGGGCAGATTGAAATGCGTATGTCCTCGCAGGACGGTCTGCGGGTGAGTGAACTCGCGGAAACCCCATTCGCCGTGGTACGCACCCATTCCGGAGTGTCCTGTGCCGTTGAACGGTACTCCTTTGACCATCATGTGGATACACACCTCGTTGATGCACCCGCCGCCAAACTGCTGTGTCTGCATGACGCGGTTCGCCCAACGCATATTGCGCGTGAAGAGGTACATCGCTAATGGGTGCTCGCGGTCGGCGATGACATCCATGAGCGCATCGACCTCTGCATCTTTGAACGGCACGACAGGCAATAACGGGCAGAAGAGCTCGTGCTGCACAACAGGTTCGTCGATAGCCACGGGATAGATGATCGTCGGGGCATATTTGCGGTTTGTCTTGTCTCCCGTGCCGCCAAACACGATACGGTCGCGGTACTCGTCCGCCAGTTTGGCGCACTTGTCGTACGCGGCATCGGTGATCAGTTTCGGGTATTCGGGATTAAGTTCACCCTGTTGACCTATTTGCGCCATGAAAGCGGCTTTCAGTTCCGCGATAAACTGGTCTGCAACTTCTTCGGCAACGGCTATCTGGTTGATATTGATACATATCTGTCCGGCATTGAGCAGTTTGAAGAAAGCGATCTTGCGTGCTGCGTCTTTGAGGTCGGCATCTGCCCGTACGACACACCAGTTACCCGTCTCGCCGCCCAGTTCAAGTGCTACCGGCGTGAGGTTCCTGGCGGCTTCCGCTAACACATGTTTGCCTACCGCCGGACTACCGGTATAGAAGATCTTGTCAAACCGTTGCGCCAGACACATGTCTGCTACGTCATGTCCGCCGTCAATAAGCGTGATATACTCCGGCGGGAAGACCTCCGCGAAGAATTTCTTGAGTGCCGCAGTACTGGCGGCTGACTTGGAGCTCGACTTGATGACGATCGTGTTTCCTCCGCACATCGCTGCGGCTACGACGCCTATCGTCAGCAGGATGGGGAAGTTAAACGGACTAATGACGAGCGTCACGCCGTAAGGCATCTTATAGACTTTCGTGAAGATGCTGGGCCAGCACATCAGACCGCTGAAATGGATCTCCGGCCGGCTCCAACGGCGCAAACCCGATATCATCTCGTTCACCTCAACGATGATAGGTCCTATATCGCACAGATAGGCTTCCAGTTCACTTCTGCCGAGATCTTCGTGCAGTGCCCCGATCAACTCGTCCTGATGCGCCATCACGGCTTCTTTGAGGCGCTTGAGCTGTTTGATGCGCCATGCAACGGGCAAGGTCTCGCCCGTGCGGAAGAAACGCCGTTGTGCCGCTACTATCTCACTGATCCGTTCATTCGTCCATTCGTTCACCCCTTCATCCTTTACCGTCACGACGTCCAGCACGGCTTTTATATCCGCGTTACTGAGCGTGACGGGGGCGGAGTAGTTGATGGAATCAGCAGCAATCATCGGAATCAGTTGTTCGTGGTCGCAAGCGCGTACCGGCGATGCAATCTTGTCCATTCCGCACGTTTCCAGCAATTCCCGCACGGCTTGCAGAAAATCCGGTACGCCGCAGTAACGCGCCAATTCGGCGTATTTCTCCATACATTCCTCTTTCTGGAACTCCAGTACGGGCAAGAGCATCAGAGAGATAGCTTGTCCGTGCGAGAGATGGTACATGGCACCTATACTGTGTGCAAAAGCGTGTACGTATCCCGCCAGTTGGGTGTTGATGGCATTGCCTCCGTACATCGCCGCTTTCGCCATATTCAGCCGCGCCTCTTCCTTTGTATAGTGGACATTGTCCCTTTGTACATCCATCAGGATGGGGAGGTTTTCCAGAATGAGCTTGACCCCTTCAAAGGACATTTGTACATCGTCTTTCGAACATTGTACATCCGCCACGGCGCCTTCGATACAATGACTCAGCGCGTCGATACCGCACGCGGCAGTAACGGCTTTGGGAGCATGGATGGTCAGCTCGCTGTCGTGAACCACGTGCGTCACTTTCAGACCGATCAGGACGGTCGAACCCTTAGCGCCGTGGTCGTTGGTCACTACCGCACCTACGGTCAGTTCGGCTCCTGTTCCCGCGGTGGAGGGAACCATGATCAGCGGTAGCGTCTCGCCGGGCACGGGCAGGAACTTCAGCAACAGCGCTTTCACCGGCACATGCGGCATCTTGCAACCCGCGGCAATCATCTTGCAGCTGTCCATTACCGACCCGCCGCCCAGTGCGATAATTGCTTCTGATTTGGTCTCCAGTGCCAACTCGCGTCCCGCTTCAATGATGGCAATCGTCGGCTCGGAATGAATGTCGCAGAAGAGCGAAGCGTGTACTCCCGCCTCTTTCAACGACTCCAATATAGCCTCGTCATAACCCAGACGGTGCAGCGTCTCGTCGGTCACTACGAGCACCTGCTTGTAGCCCGCTTTCTTGCACATCTCGCCGATAGCACGGCGTGCCCCTTGTCCGTCTGTCACTTCCGGTTCAGGTAGCGGAATAGCGTGTATCACTTTGCCCGGCAACCGGTGAATCTGTTTTCTGAATTGATATGTATCCATTATTGTTTAAGTTCTTTTATTATTTCGATGTCTGCAGGGAGCCATTGGACGGAGTCCAACTCGGCGGGTTTGAGCCATTTGGCGGCTTCGTGCTCGAGAAGGGTATATTGTCCCTTCAACCGGCATTTGAAGCAATGCATCGTCAGGTGGAACTGCGGGTAGTCATAGTCGATGGTACGAATCAATTTGCCCACCTCTATCTCCGCGTCCAGCTCTTCGCGGATCTCGCGCTTCAAGGCTTGTTGCGGGGGCTCTCCGGCTTCCATCTTGCCGCCCGGGAACTCCCACCAATTCTTCCATTCTCCGTATCCCCGTTGCGTGGCAAAGATCCGCCCCTGCTCGTCAAAAATAACCGCAGCCACCACCTCGATTCTTCTTGTAGGCATGTTTATTTCCATTCAATCCTCCTCTTCATATGTTATTTCCGAAGCACATATTTCTTCTGCCATTTTGTTCATTTCCACACAATCAGCCCGGCTGACATGTTTCTTGTTCGGGTCATATTCCCACGGACTCAAAATGAGTACCTGCTTGTTCGCTACGGCATCAAACAGGCTGTCTTGTGGTTTGTAATAATCCCGAAATCCGTTATCGGCTATATAGATGAAGGGCAACTCTTCTTTCAATAAGACCTCCATTACTGCTTTCTCTTTCGGCGAAATGAATGGCGAGACCATCACCGTGCCCTGTCTGGCAGCCAGTACACAGCCGTTCATATAGTCGCGAAGCCGCTTGTTATCCCCATGCTCCGCTTCATCTACCATCGTGCGGCGCACATGAACGGGCATGTATTGTGCTTGCTGCAACAGTTCCGCATTCCCAACACCGGCATATGTCCTGCCTGCTATCTGTATGCCTTCCTGCACGCGGAAATATTCCGGCATGAGCTTTTTCGTTGCGAGACGCTGCGGGTTAATCCATGTATAGTGGATCATTGTATCCAACTGGCCTTTTCTGGATAATGGTCGTATAAACGGCATTTCTGTGAATATCGAATCTCCGGGTCTATGTTCATTGTCCCGAATAGTATTCGGGGAAATAGACATAGAATATTCCCGCCCACACTTCTTCGCTCCTTGCCAAAAACCGCGTACAACCGTTTTGATTCCGGTGGGCATCGGACGAATAACATGCCATATTGTATGTATATGATCCGGCATAAGGTCAAAACTAATCACACGAACCTCGGGATGTAGTGTTGGTACTTTCCATATACAATCCACCACCGCATTTCCCAACTCCGTCCTGTCCACTCTCGCTTGTTTGGGATCATTTTCCGGAATAACGAGCTTTCCCAATAACGGCTCACGACTTGGCACGGTCAATGTCACATGGTAGATGCCGATGCCCTTCCATGCTGTTCCTTTTTCCTGCCATTGCCACTTGTCGTTTGCCATGTTTCTTTGTGTTATAATCCTTTTCGTCTATTGCGCCATCCAGCACCTCGTCAGGTTTGAACAAACCGCCGTTATAAGCAAAAATCTCGTATTTCTTGCCCTGCCAACCGGTGTCCATGTAACCGAAATACTTCCGGATACGTCCGTATAGCGGCACATACTCGTCAATCTCCTTCAGTTGCTCCCACTGCTCGAGGATCTGTACCATTGAGTTCGGCGGCAACAGACCGCAATCCTCGCTTCTCTTCTTCGTTATCTTCGCTTTGGGAGTCTATGTCTATTGTCCCCGAATAATATTCGGGGTTTCCCTTCCATGGTCACAAGTGCTGACCCTTTTATTCTGCAATTGATATCCTATCCAAGACGAAGGCAAGTCGGGACTAAGACGAGAGCAACCCGACGGTCAATCGAACGCATGTCGAGACAATCCCGTATCCTACCTTACCCTATATATACTTTGTATATATCCCGTGATTTTGAATTCCTCAATTGATCTGGACGTTTTCAACCGTCGGGGCTAAGGAGAAGGCTTCGCCTTTCTCCGGCACGATGTTGACATGGTCGATCACGAGTCCGTCCGTCTGGCGGAAGAGTGCTCCTTCGGTCGCGCTGATGGCTATATTGCGCAGCGTCACATTCTGAATCTTCATCTCCGGCAGACCGTTGAAATAGATCGCGCGTTTGATGTTTGCACCTTTGACGTTCTCGATGACGATATTGCGGAAGGCAGGAGTCTCTTCGCTGACGGCAGGAGCCTCGGCGTTCATGCGTGCCGCCAGTTCCTCTTCGGTCTCTTCTCCGGCGCCTTTACCGCCATAGAAAAGGTCGAACAGAAGTCCTTCGTTGGGGATGTTGACCATATTGACCCCGTTGATGTAGATGTTCTCCACGACACCGCCTCGACCGCGTGTCGATTTGAAACGCAGACCGACATCCGTGCCGATATAGAGGTTGTTGCGCACTTCGACGTTCTTGATACCGCCGGACATCTCCGAGCCGCATACAAAACCGCCGTGTCCGTGGTAAACGACACAATCGTCCACTACGACGTTCTCCGTGGGGATACCTCTGTCGCGACCGGGTTTGTCTTTACCGGATTTCATACAGATGGCATCGTCGCCTACATCGAACGAGCAATGGGCAATCACCACGTTCTTGCAACTTTCCACATCGACGCCGTCTCCGTTCTGGCTGTACCAGGGGTTGCGTACGTTGACGTTATTGAGGATCAGGTTCTCGCAGCACATGGGGTGCAGATTCCACGCCGGGCTGTTTTCGAACGTCACTCCTTCGAGCAGGATGTTCTTGCATCCCACGAAATGGAGCAGTACCGGACGCAGGAACGATTTTACCACCTGCCAGAGGCTGTCATCGGTGATAACGGGAACGTTCTGGTCGAGGCAGTATGATTGTGCGAGCAGGGATGCGCTATCCGGATACCATATATCGTTGGCTACGATACCGCCTTTCTCTTTGAGGTGCTTCTTCCACTGTCCCGGCGCCATCTTGGCTTTCTTGAGCGGTCTCCACCAGTCGCCGTTGCCGTTGAACGTGCCGTGTCCGGTGATAGCGATGTTCTCCGCGTTGAGCGCATTGAGGGGGCTGGTACAGCGTTTGGTCGGTATGCCTTCGAACCACTCGTCGTAGATCTCATACAGATCAAGGTCGTGGCTGAAGACGATGAAGCTGTTCTTCTCCGTGTAGAGGCGCACGTTGGACCGGAGGGTGATAGGACCGGTTGTGTAGAGCCCTTCGGGGATGATGACCGTGCCTCCACCTGCTGCGGAGCACTCGTCAATGGCTTGTTGGATCGCTTCGGTGGCCAGAGCGACACCTGTGTTGTCCGCTCCGTAGTCGAGTACGTTGAACGTGCGTTTGGGGAATGCAGGAACGACCACTTCGGGCATCTTGAACGAAGCCGATTTGGTCAGCGCATTGATGTCGCGTTGCGTTGTCGTTTGGAACTGAGGCGCACCGTTACAAGCGCCCAAAATGGCTGCGATGAGCAGCAGGAAACTAATCTTTCTCATGATAATATATGTTTTGAGGGTAAATTATTTCAACCAAAGCCAGACCTTGTGCGGGCGCCGAGTGTCCCGCCTTCTGTCTGTCGTGCGCGTCCATGACGGCTTTCAGATCCTCTTCGGTCATCTTATGCCGTCCGATGTCGAACAGGGTGCCGACCACGGCTCTCACCATATTGCGCAGGAAGCGGTCGGCGGAGATGACAAAATACGCTTCGTCTTCGTTCTCTTGTATCCACCGCGCCTCCTTGACCTCGCAGATGGTGGTCTTGACGTCCGTGTGTACGCGGCAGAACGATGCAAAATCATGCCGCCCTAACAACAACAAGCTTGCCTGATTCATGGCGGCAAAATCGAGAGATCCTCCGACTCTTGTCCGGAACAGGTTCGAGAAGGGATCCTTCCGGGTGGTGATACGGTAGTGGTAGGTGCGTTGTACGGCATCAAAGCGTGCGTGCGTGTCGTCCGTCACCCGCCGGATGTCCCGGATGGCAATGGAGGGCGGCAACAGGTTGTTCAGCCTTCCGACAAAATTAGCCGGCAGTTCGTTGTCGGAATCGAAATGCGCTACCATCTTCTGTGCGTGTACTCCTGCATCGGTCCTTCCGGCGAAGGTGAGCGGCACGGCTTCGCGCAGGATGGTAGCGAACGCCGTTTCCAGTTCCGCTTGTACCGTATTCCCGTTGGGCTGCGATTGTGAACCGTGGAAATCCGTGCCGTTATATGCAAAAGTGATAAAATAGCGCATTTTATATTGGTGAATGGTTATTGGTAATTGGTTATTGGTGATTTAAGCGTTTGGTGATTTCGTTGTTTATCTCGGGGGACAGTTTCGCCCTATAGGCGATCCACGCACCGGTGCCGATGAAGACGAGCGAACGGACGATGCTGTCCAGCCATATGTTGAGTTGCGGCAGGTAGTGCTGCCACAAGCCGTTGAGGACAAACAGCGTGACGAGTAGCAGCAATACGCTCCACCACCTCCGTTCGGTCACATGAATACGTGCCAGAGGAACGATCGCGATGATGACCAGCAGGTAATAGAGCCCGTAGGAAACGAGATTGCTCATCGCCGCTCCCTCCATGCCGAACCGCGGCACGAGATAGTTGTTGAGGAGCAGGGCGCTGAGGGTGAGTACGACCGCAAAGAGCAGACTAAACGCATAATAGCGCGAGTAGTTCAATGCGGTGAAACAGATAGTGAACGTAGCCATGATCAATTGGCTTACGCCCAGAATAAGCACGACGTATTTCGCTTGTGCGAAGGTGGCGCCGTTGGGCAGAATGTGGAAGATGAGGTCTATATTCAGCCAGATCGCCAGCAGGATGAATCCTCCGATGAGCAGCATGTTGCGCGTCACCTGCCGGATGAGGAACGAGCACTCGAGGCGGTTCTTGTCCTTGATGGCACGTGCCAGTTGGGGCGAAGCGATGGCAGCGACCGAACGAACCGGCACGCTCACCATGACCGCCATATAGGTCGCAATGGCGAAGATACCGGTGCTGTCCAGACCCATCTTGGCTGTCACAAAGAAGGACGAGAGGGTCGGCGCCAGAACCGTCGTCAGGGCGGAGATGAGCATGAAGCCGGTATAGATGAGATAGCGCCGTACGAGGTCGGTATGTTCGCGCAAGTACGACAAATCGGGCTTGAGGCTGATTTTCTGCAGCGAGAAGGAAGAATCGTTCCCTTTTAGGGAAAAGAAATAACACAGGTTGATGAGTGCCGCGACGGCATAATTGAGACACAGACCGATGACGAGTCCGTCCAGCGAGAGGATACGGAACGCGTACAGCAGGTAGATGACCAATAGCCCGACACGTATCACCAGTTCGCGTACCGCCCGCGGCACGACGATGTGCATCAACACGTTGCAAGTCGATTCGAAAATAGTCTGGTAGAGCAGGAAGAACGCAATCGGCAGAACGAAATAGTAGTACTCGATAAAGAGCGGCGATTTGTCTCCGAACCACGCGCCCAACGGCACCCTGCACAGCCAGAAGACGAGTGCAAACAAAAGGAATCCGGCAAACGGTACCACCATTGCCCAGAAGAAGAAACCGTGGTCGGAACTCTTGTCGTTAAAATACGGATAGAAGCGGATGATACTACTGCCGGTACCCAATTGCGCCAACCCGACGAAGAGTGTCGCCGCATCGATGAGCACACGCGCTAACCCGATTTCCTCGGTCGTGAGGAAACGGGTCAGCACGAAGAAAGTAGTGACAATGCCTACGGCAATGCCTAAATAGGTCACTATCGTACCCCGGATCGATTGTTTGGCAATGACACCCAAGGTTAATTTACAATTTAGTGATTTACAATTGACAATTTATTTGATATCCAGCAACTCCACGGTGAAGATGAGTGCAGCGTAGGGCGGAATGGATTGTCCTGCACCGCGCTCGCCGTAACCGAGTTCGTAGGGGATATACAGTTTGTATTTCGAACCGACAGACATGAGCTGGAGTCCTTCCGTCCAGCCTTTGATGACACCGTTGAGCGGGAACTCAATCGGCTCGCCGCGTTCGTAACTGCTGTCGAAGACTTTGCCGTCGATGAGTGTTCCCTCGTAGTGTACTTTGACGGTTTGTTCAGCGGTCGGTTTCGGTCCCTTGCCCTCTACCAGTACTTCGTACTGCAAACCGCTCTCGGTCGTGTGTACGCCTTCACGCATTGCGTTCTCCGCCAGGAATTTCTCTCCGTCCTCCAAGGTGGAACCGTAGCGGTGACGGGCGAGCGTGGGTTCGAGATAAGCGCTTGCGGACGCCATGTCGAACTGACCGGTGAAGTTGTACAAGCCGTTGATGAAACCTTGCTTGATCAGGTCGTAGTTGGTCTCCAGACCATTGATGCCTAACAATCCGGTGGGCTCTTGCTCGCGGATGGTGGTACCTATGTTCGATCCCATTGCTACGAGCTGCGGGTTACGGATCTTCAGCTTCATGGCTTTGTTCAGGTTGTCGATGAACTCCTGAGCCGCCTCTTCGGTGGTGTCGTTAGCCTGAAGGTAGTTCTTGATTTGTTCGCCCTGCATCATACCGAAGGCGTAGTTGAGGCTGTCGCCGAACGTGTTCAGCATGATTTTCTGTGCTTTCTTGGGGCACTTGCCGAGCACTTGTTTGCCGGTCTCGCTCTCCTGGCGTGTCTGATAGGCGTTGACGAAGAACTCCTCCGCCTCGTTCGCGGTCATGATACCGGTCTCGTCATAGAGTGCGTTGACGATACCCTGGAAATACACCGGTTCGTTGATGTTCCAGTTCTGGATTTCAGCAAGACCCTCTTTCTCAAACATCTTTATGGATGAACCGAACTGACGGCCTCTCTGCTCGATGTCGTTGAGTTCCTCTTCCTGGTCGAGGTACCCTTTCTCCATGGCGTCAATGAACTCGGCGATAGCCTCGTCACTGGTGTCATTCGACATGTAGTACATTCTGACTTGCGAACCGTTGAGAAGTCCGAGCAGGTAGTTGATAGAATCGGACTCGTTGGTGAGTTGTACTTCTTGCGCTTTGTAACTGTTGCCGCAAGAGATCATTGCCATTGCGGCAAGTAAAAAAATACTGAATTTTTTCATAATTTTAATTACATTATTTGTTATTCGATTCCTAATAATTCGACGGTGAAGATGAGTGCTGCATAGGGCGGAATGGAAGCACCTGCTCCGCGTTCTCCGTACGCTAACTGATAGGGGATGAAGAACTTGTATTTCGACCCGACGGACATGAGCTGGAGTCCTTCCGTCCATCCTTTGATGACGCCGTTGAGGGGGAAAGAGATGGACTCGCCGCGCTTGTAACTGCTGTCGAAGACGGTACCGTCGATGAGCGTTCCTTCGTAGTGTACCCGTACGGTGTCGGTGGCTTTGGGTTTCTGACCGAGGGTAGCCTCCAATACTTCGTATTGCAGACCGCTGGCGGTGGTCTTCACACCTTCGCGTTTGGCATTCTCCGCAAGGAATTTCTCGCCGGATTCTTTCGCCTCGGTGGAGGCGTTGAGTACAAAATCTACACCTGCTTTGAACTCCTCATAATTGAGTTCTTTCTCTCCGTACTGCATGAGGTACTGCGCTACGGAGGTTCCTAATTGAAATGATAAACTGTTTGGATTCATAAATATATTTTTACTTAAAACTTTTAACTTTCCACTTAATAACTTCTTTCAACTTCTCAGAACAGCCGCATATCTTGACAGGTATTTCCCCAATATATCGAATTCTATATTGACGACAGTACCTGCTTCGATGTATTTGAAGTTGGTGTTCTCGTGGGTATAAGGGATGATACACACGGATACGTACCCTTTGTCACCTTTGACGTCGGGTTCGCACACGGTCAGACTCACGCCGTTGATGCTGACCGAACCCTTGTCCACGCAGAAATATCCGCGTTCGATCATGTCGCGGTTGCTGTCATACTCAAAGCGGTAGTACCAACTGCCGTCGGTCTCTCTGGCTTCGATGCAGCGTGCCATCTGGTCCACGTGTCCCTGCACAATGTGTCCGTCCAGCCGCGTACCCATAATCATCGAGCGCTCCACGTTGACAAAGTCACCCTCCTGGAGCAGATCCAGATTAGTCAGACGCAGCGTCTCCTGCATCGCTGTGACGGTATAGAGGTCGCCGTCGGTCTTCACTACCGTCAGACACACGCCGTTATGGGCGATCGATTGATCGATAGACAGCGCTTCGCCGAACGGGTTGCGCAACGTGAAATGTTTATTGGTTTGCTCGGTCTCGATACGAACGACCTGAGCCATGGTTTCTACAATTCCGGAAAACATAAAACTAATTTACAATTTACAATGTACAATGTACAATTTATAATTTACGATGTATTAATTGACTTAACGGGAAGTCTTTTTTCGTCAGCACGTACAGGTATATACCGATGAGGAGGGTACCTGCCGCCATCAACAGCCACATATTTTGGATGTAATACAGCCTCAATGCGTAATAGACGGCTAACAATCCGATTGTCAGGACCGTATAAGCCCCGATACGCTTGAGGTCGTACGGGATAGGTGCTTTCTTCTGCCCGATGAAGAAGGAGAGCAGCATGATCACGAAATAGCAAACCATACTGCTGCCACAACTTGCCCAGTAGCCAATGAGCGGCACTCCCACGATTTGCAGTACTAAGGTGATTCCCAGACCGATCAGCGAGAAATACGCACCCCATTTCGTTTCATCCGTCAGTTTGTACCAGAAACTGAGGTTGAAATAGATGCCTTGGAACACGTACGTCCACAGAACGACCGGCACGATCTTCAACCCCTCCCAGTAGGCACTCGACACGATGTAACGGAAGATGTCCAGATAGAAGATGACGCCCAACAGAATGAGGTACGAGAAGATGATATAGTACTTCATTGCGTCCGCGTAGGCTTCGACCGATTGCCGGTCTTTGTGCTTGGCGAAGACGAAGGGTTCGTAGGCGTAGCGGAACGCCTGGGTGAACATCATCATGACCATCGCCACCTTGAAGCACGCGCCGTAGATACCCAGTTGCGCTTGTGCGTCTCCGCCCGTATAGAGATAGGGGAAGAGGATCCGGTCGAGCGTCTGGTTCATGATACCGGCGACACCCAACACCAACAGCGGAAGGGAGTAACGCAGCATATCGCGTAACACCTGCACGTCAAACCGACCGCCTTTGGGCAGCGTGAACGGCAACAGACACAGGGTCTGGATCGTGGTGGCGAGGATATTGCTCAGGAAGATGTAGAATACATCGTTCTTGCCGAGTACGACCAGGAACAGCAGGTTGAAACCGATATTGAGCAGCACGAACAGCAACTTGAGGCCCGCAAAAACGAGCGGTCGTTTCTGATACCGGAGGTAGGCGAAGGGGATGCAAGCAAAGGCATCGATGGCGACCGTAGCAAACATCATCTCCACAAACTCCGCGTGATCGGGGTAGCCCAACAGGTTCGCAACGGGCTGGTGGAAAATGACGATGAGCAGGGTGAACAGCGCACTGCTGACGAGCAGGGTGCCATATGCCGTCTTATAGACCGTTTTGGCGTTATAGTCCTCGCGGTTGGCGAAACGGAAGAACCCGGTCTCCATTCCGTATGTGAGCAGCACCAAGAGCAGGGCGGTCCACGCGTACAGGTTAGTGACGATACCGTAGTCGTCCGTCCGGGCAAGAACGTACGTGTACAGCGGTACCAGCAGGTAGTTCAAGAACTTGCCGATAATACTGCTCAGACCATAGATGGCGGTGTCCTTCGCCAAGGATTTCATCTCAGACATAAATCTTCAATCTTCAATCTTCAATTCCAGCCACGCAGAGCACGATTTCGCCTTTGGGGGCTGTTTGTTTGAAATGACTAATCAGTTCCGCTAACGTGCCGCGAACCGTCTCTTCATGCACCTTGCTGATCTCGCGCGAGACGCTTGCCTTGCGCTCTTCGCCGCATACCTGCGCCAACTGCTCCAGGGTCTTGACCAGCCGGAACGGCGACTCATAGACGATGAAGGTCTGGTCGAGTGCCGCGAGGTATTGGAGGCGTGTCTGACGACCTTTCTTCTGCGGCAGGAACCCTTCGAAATAGAAGTGGTTGTTGGGCAGCCCGCTGTCCACGAGTGCCGGCACAAAAGCCGTTGCACCGGGCAAGCATTGAACCTCCACATCCGCTTCGCTGGCGGCACGAACGAGGAAGAACCCCGGGTCACTGATAGCCGGCGTGCCCGCATCGGAGATCAACGCGATGTTCGCACCCGCTTTGAGACGCTCCACGATATCCGCCGAGGTCTCATGTTCGTTGAACTTATGGTGGCTCTTGAGCGGCGTGTGGATGTCAAAATGTTGCAGCAACACACCGCTGGTTCGCGTGTCTTCCGCCAAAATCAGATCCACCGATTTCAGCACCTCAATAGCGCGAAACGTCATGTCTTGCAAATTGCCTACCGGTGTCGGAACGATGTATAACATAATCAATTTAGAATGGAGAATTCTGAATTTAGAAAGGGCTATTTAAGTTGAGTGCTAAATATAAAGATTCGTACGGCTATTGAAGTTGGATACCAAACTCATAGAATCCGAACCAACTTAAAACGTTGCACATAAGTCAATAGGACGCTTTCTTAATTCTCAATTCATAATTCTTAATTCTTCATTTATCCAAATCTTCTGTGCAGGGTCACGAGGAACTGCTGGTACGTACTGCTCTCGGTATCCCATTGGAAATGGGAACTGATATAAGCGATGGCTTCGTCGAACGAACCCAATGCGTTCAGTTCGGTCAGCGTGCGTTGCATCAGCTCGGCATTCTGTCCGAACAACTCGCGCTGGTACAGGAACCGGTCGCCGAGCGAGATAGCCTGACGGATATCGTCCACCGCCTTGCCGTATAGCGCCGCTTTGGGTGACGCCTTTTCTTCTACCGCCGGTGTTTCTTCCTTCGGCTCTTCTACAACGTGTTCAGGCACAGCAACGGGCTCGTCCTTCGTTTCCTCCTCTACGGTCTCGGGCACAACAACCGGTTCGTCCTCCACCACCGGTTCTTCTTCTACAACCACGGGTTCCGGATCCTCAATGATCGGTTCGTCGATAACAGGGAGTTCCGGAGCTTGTTGGGGACGGTTACGAAGTTCTTCGATCTCTGCTTGCAGCGACGCAATCACGCTCTCGCGGGCGGAGTGCGCCTCCTCCAGGGCTGCGACACGTGCTTCCAGCGCCGCAATGCGGGCTTCGTATCCCGCAATGCGCGCCTCCAGACTCTCAAAATATTTGATTAATTCGTTCATACTTTGTACATTGTACTTTGTCCCTTTGTACATTATTTCGTAGCATCTTCCAGCTTCTTCATCATCGAGAACATGAAGATGGCAGCAACGGCGCAAACACCGATGAATACGCTCCAGACGAGCCATAACGGCAGGTTGCCCCACAGGAAGCCGCCGACGCTTACGAGGAAGTTACCGAGCGCAGTTGCCACGAACCAGCCGCCCATCATCATTCCTTTGTACTGCGGAGGTGCCACTTTGCTGACAAACGAGATACCCATCGGGCTGAGCAGTAACTCACCGAAAGTAAGGATCAGATACGTTCCGATCAGCACGTTCGCATTCACCATCAGCGGGTCTTCACCTGCTGCCAAGGCTGCCTCTTGTGCGTCCGGCGTCAACAGACCTACCGAGCAGAAAGCCATTACGGCATAAGCAGCCGCGGCTACCAACATGCCGTACGCGATCTTGCGCGGCGCACTCGGTTCCTTGCCTTTCTTTGCCAGCGAACCGAAGATAGCCATACTAACCGGCGTCAACGCCACTACATAGAACGGATTGAACTGCTGGAAGATAGGAGCAGAGATACCCAACTCGGCAGGATGATGGAAATACTGATATCCTAACACCGCCAGAACGACTACGGTCACAGCGCCCCAGATCGATTTCGCTTTCGCCGAGCCTTCGCCGAAAATGCCGAACAGACCATACACGCCGATTGCTACCAGCACAAGGTTCCAGATGTTGAATGCCATCGTTTGCGCACCTGTCACTACCGGATTAACGAACTTATCTGCGAAATAGGTCAGCGTCAAACCGTTCTGGTGGAATGCCATCCAGAAGAAGATTACTACTGCAAACACCAGACACAGCGCCACAATACGTTTCTTGGTCTGCTCGGGGCTCAGTTCTTCCACTTTCTGTCCGCTTGCTGCGGCTTGCTTTGCCGTGTTCTCCACATGCTTGAACCAGGGACGGCAAGCATAGTAAATACCGATACTCAGAACCAGCGACGCACAAGCAACGGCAAATGCGAAGTGGTAGCTGTCGTTCACGCTCACGCCTAATGACTCCTGTGCCCACGCCATGATCTTGACCGCTGCGGTCGGAGCGAACATCGCACCTACGTTAATCGCCATGTAGAACAGTGAGAAAGCAGCGTCGCGGCGGTCGGCGTATTGCGGATCGTCGTACAGATTTCCTACCATGACCTGCAAGTTACCCTTGAACAAGCCGGTACCGAAACTGATCAGTACCAGTGCACCGATCATACCGGTCATCGCCAGCGCCGTACTGCCGTACTCTACGCCGCCCATCGGGATGGCGAGCAGTACGTAGCCCAGAAACATGATGATGATACCGATGGTCACGCACTTGCCATAACCGATCTTGTCGGCGATGATACCACCGATCAGCGGCAAGAAGTAAACGAATGCCAGGAACGTGGAGTAGATAGCACCTGCTGCACCTGCTGACAGACCGAAATTAGCGCGCAAGAACAGCGCAAACACGGCTAACATCGTGTAGTAGCCGAAACGCTCGCCTGTATTCGCCAAGGCAAGCGCAAATAATCCTTTTGGTTGATTCTTAAACATAAACTATAAAATTTTTAATTATCAATTATCTCTGTCCAATTATGAGTATCAGGACTCCGTCCGAACTGTATATCCCGCAGCGCGTGGTACAGTTCGCTCAGTACCGGTCCCGGCTCGGTGCCCAAGGTATAGATGCGGTTGGTGTCCGGGTCGACCACCTTGTCAATCGGCGAGATGACACAGGCTGTACCGCAAGCAGCTGCTTCGCTCATCTCCGCCAATTCCTCCAGCCGTATATGCCGTCTGGTCACCTTGTACCCCCGTTCCCTCGCCAGCGTCATCAGGCTGTCGTTCGTGATACTCGGCAATATGGCACTGCTCCGCGGCGTCAGGTATTCAATAACCTCCTTCCCTTCAGGGAGGGGCGGGGTAGGCTTCTTAATGCCTATAAAATTCGCTGCGCTGCACTCGTCTATATACCGGTGGTACTTGGCGTCGAGGAACAAACAATCCATTCCTTGTGCGTGTGCCGGTTCGGTGGCGCGGAACGATGCCGCGTAGTTGCCGCCGACCTTGAACTGACCGGTGCCGAACGGCGCCGCACGATCGACATGACGGTTTACGACGAACGTCGTGCAGTGGAACTTGCCCGGATAATAGGGTCCGATAGGAGAGGGGATGACGATGAACTCAAAGTCCCTTCCCGGTCCTACACCCAGACGCGGGGTCGTACCGATCAGCAACGGACGGAAATACAAGGTCGCACGTGTCTCGTACGGCGGTACAAAATCCATGTTCTTCGTCAGCGCCAGCCGGATCGCTTTGCCGAACAACTCTTCCGGTACGGGCGTCATGTACAGCCCCTCTGCACTACGCGCCATGCGCCGTGCGTTCTCCCTCCAGCGGAAAAGACGTATCTTGCCGTCCACGCCGCGGAACGCTTTCAAACCCTCAAACGCCTCCTGCCCGTACTGCAGACAGGTCGCCGACACGTGCAAATGGATGTACTTGTCCTGCGTGGCGTACGGTTCTTCCCATACCCCGTTATGGCACGCCGCACGAACGATATAGTCCGGCTCCGTATAGTGAAATCCTAATTTACTCCAATCGATATTTTTCATCTTCCAATCTTCAATCTTCAATCTTCAATTATCAAACAGCGTGTCCAGCACGCTCACTTCTGTTTGCCACGGATGTTGGTCGGTCCATATCTGTCCGCTCCAATCCGTGGAACGTTCTGCATGCTGCCCCGGCAGGACGGATGGTCTTTGTTTGTTCAGCAAGCTCACCAACGTCGCATTCAGTTCGTCATTCAAATCCAGCAACCATTTGTACTCTTTTTCGTAAAACGGTTTGAGGTAGTCCGCGAAATATAGGAAATAGGGCGTGTGCTGGTATGTACTGACGAGTGTGATCCAATGCTGGTGTTGCCAGCGGGTCTGATAGCTGATCTCTATATCCCGCGTCAACTGCTTGTGCTCCACTTTCTTCACCGGTACGGTCAGCCGGATCCAATCATCCTTTGTCCCTTGTACCTTGTCCCTTTGTACCTTAATGAGGCATCGGTTGCGGAACGTCTGTTTCTCAAACGTCTCCATCTGTTCGATCGTAGCCGGTTCGCTCATCAGCGCTTCCATATACGACCTCGGCGGCAGATATGCAGTGGGTAATACCATTTTTCTCTCTATCTATCTTCCTGTTGCTTTGCGTCCGAGCCGATTCCAGCGAATCTTGTGGCGGTCCTTGTCTATACTCAGCCAGATGAACACCGGTCGTCCGACAATGTGGTCCTCCGGCACGAAACCCCAGTAGCGGCTGTCCGCCGAGTTGTGCCTGTTGTCGCCTTGCATCCAGTAGTAGTCCATCCCGAACTCGTACTCCTCACCAATGGTCATCGGTTTGAACTCGTACGCCTCCGCGATGCGCTTATAGACAGGGTAGTTCTCCTCCGTGATCAGCAATCGGTCGCCTTTTCGGGGGATATAGATGGGTCCGTAGTTGTCCCTCGTCCATTCGTTCTGTCCCAGCGGATAGACGCTGCCACCCAATGCATCGTTTTCAATCTGAACAGCCAACACATGCGGGTTGTGCTCCAACTCCTCTTTCATCGCCTTGGTCAGCGGAAAATGCCACACGTCGCTTCGAACCTGCTGGCGGTCGGCTACGCTGATACCGATTTTCTCCAGGTACTTGGCGCTGAACAAGTGTCCGTCCGTCTGTACGAAATAGTTGAGTTGCACTCCTTCGCGTTCCGGCTCACGCTGCCATCCGTCCTTTGTCCTTTGTCCTTTGTCCCTTTGTCCTTTCGTCCATACGACATTGTCTATGATCCGCAAGCTGTCTCCCGGTTCGCCCACGCAGCGTTTGACGTAGTTCTCGCGGCGGTCCACAGGACGTACACGCAAGCGTTTGAGGTCGCCCGGTGTCACACCGTAGTACTTCAACACGCCCGGTCCCTGCGTCTCCATCAGGTAACGGATCGTGTAGTAGTCCGGCGATTCACACCCGACGATGACCGTATCGCCCGCAGGGAAATTGAACACCACGATATCCCCTTTCTGCGGACTCGTCCAGCCTTTGAGACGCTTGTAGTCCCAATGCGGGTGGTCGAAATAACTCTTTCCTCCGCCGAGCCATCCCGGCATCGTGTGCTGTACCAGCGGCATCGACAACGGGGTTTGCGGCACACGCGCACCGTACGCCATCTTGCTCACATACAGGAAATCACCGACCCGCAGACTCTTCTCCAGACTCGAACTCGGAATCTGGTAGTTCTGGAAAATATACAGGTTGATGAAATACACCGCCACGAGCGCAAACACGATCGCGTCTATCCATGAAAACAAGGTGTATAAAACCGCATTTCCTTTCTCCCCTCCATTAAGGGAGGGGTCGGGGGTAGGCTTATATTTTCTCCACCAGCTATAGTTGATATACTTCGTCGTAAACGCGTCGATGATAAGCGGCAGGAGAACGAGCCAGCCCAGGCTCTTCCAGTCTCCCCATGCGACCCAAATAACGAATGCCACATATACCGCACTCCAAATACCTGCGCGGATCCAACCGCCGCGCGTCACTTCTGCTAATCTATCTTGAAAACTTTTCATCTCTTGTTCTTGTCGGGATCGAGTCGAGGGCGAGCCAAGACAATGCCGCATCCCACATGACCCTATAATATATTTTATATATTATTCCGTGATTTTGATATTATTGTTTTAATTCTTCCGCTGCCAGTACCGCTCCTAACGCAAAACCCCTTCTTCCTTTTGCAATATGCGTAATAACGATCGTATCTTCTTCGCTGTCCCAAGTCACCACATGCGTCCCCGGCACTTCACCCTCACGGATCGATTCAATGGGAATCCCTTCCCCCTCTCCTGTGGAGAGGGTCGGGGAGAGGTTCTCTATTTCTTCCGCTAATGTTTTTGCTGTACCGCTGGGTTTGTCGAGTTTGTGAATATGGTGGGTCTCGGTGATAGAAGGCGTGTACTGAGGTTGGTTTTTCATCGCCGCGGCTAACTCTTTGTTGAGCTCGAAGAATATATTGACCCCTACGGAGAAGTTACTGCTCCAAACGAGCATCGTTTTGCCCGTCTTACTATCCACGATGATGGTTTTGTTAGCCTGACTTCTTAATTCATAATTCTTAATTCTTAATTCTTCCGGCTTCCACCCCGTCGTCCCGCAAACAACGGGCACGCCTTGCGCCCATGCGCGCAAAATATTGTCCTTTGCCGTCGCCGGCGTGGTGAACTCAATCGCCACGTCCGCACTACGAAACGCCTCACTGTCAAAATCAATAGAATGGGGATATTCCTTTGTACCTTGTACATTGTCCCTTTGTACATTAAGTAGGGGCTCTATGATTCCGACAATCTCGTGTCCGCGTTCCAGGGCAATGGCTTCGACCATATGCCCCATTTTTCCATATCCGATAAGTGCTATTTTCATATTCTTTTTATTCAATTAGGCTCCCTCTGTAACTCGTATATTGGGATCCCTCTGTAACTCGTAAGCGAAAAAATCGGGCGCAAAGGTACACAAAAAAATCCATATATGCAAGCATATATGTAAAAAGGAGCTCTTTTTGCGCTCCTTTTCCCCATATTCCGTCAATTTTTCCACATCAACCTACCACGCCACGCCAATATTTACACCTATTCCGTGTTGCAGGAACTGGTTGAATGTGGTCGAACCGAGCTTGGTCGTGGTGTAGGGAGTGCTGTTCAGTGCGGTCTCGGTCCAGAGCCAGTTCATATCATAGTGGAGTCCCGCTACGAAATGGCACGAGCCAGCCGGGATATACCAGTTCAGACCTATACGCGTGTCGGTCGTGATTGCATAACTGCCGCCGAAAGAGCCTGTGATGAGCGGACCCGCTTTTGCGCTTTGCGTCACGTTCGGCACCAGAATGTGTGTGCCTACGGCTATCGGCACTTGTCCGCCCAGATACACACCGAACAGCACACCTGCATAGAGCGGCTTAGCGCTGCCCGTCGGCGGGTCGAGCAGGAAAGAGGTGACCTCTAAACCGGTCGGGACATAGCCTCCCCAATCGTGCCCGAACTGAATGCCGACCTGCTGGTTTTTGCCGAGGTAATTGTCATAAACGATCCGGAACTGGTTGTTGCATTCCATATCGGTCACCACATGCGTGGACGATTTCTTGTAGTGCTTTGCACCTATGCCGTTATTGGCAGCCACAAGGCTGTCGCGTATGGCAAGCGTCATCAGCGCCTGGTCGAAAGGCAAATGCCAATCCGTCTCTTTGATCCGTTGCCGGATAGAGTCGGGTAGTTGCCGGAATACGTACAACCACTCTTCGCCGGAGAGGGAATGAAGTGGTTCCAGTTCGGCTCGTGCTTCTTTGGAAGGGCTTCCTAACGAAGCGATAAACGCCTGAACATCTTCTTTGCCGATTGCTAATCCTACACCTTCGCGGTAGAACGCTTTCCAGGTGTTGACACCCAAGATCTCGTATCTGCCGGCTTCGTTCTTGAGCAGTAAGGGCCCTCCGCTGCTACCGGGATCGATGGAAGCGGTGTGCTGTATGATACGTGTAGCGTGCTCGCGGCTGTCCAGATCCACATGCGCATTGGAGATGATGCCGCGTGTCATCTGCCAGGACGGCTTGCCCGCCAACTCGGGAAAACCTGCCGCCACAATGGAAATGTCCTCTTCGATTGTTCCGTTATAGACAGGAAGAGCGATCATCTCGCTCCCGGCAGGCAGTTCGATGGCGGCGAGGTCGGTCGAACCAGCGTTCACTACCTTGCAATGCGGGTAACGGACGTTCTTCTCGTGCAGTTGGAAAACGAGGGTCGCCTGTTCGGCGTAGCCCACTACGTGCAGGTTCGTCAGCACGTATTTCTTTCCGTTCTGCTCGACCACGACGCCCGAACCGAAACTCTCTCCGCTCTTGTATCCGGTGATAGCTCTTGATGCGCCCGTCATTCCTGCACGGGCTATATACAGGGCATAATCGCCCATGAACATCTTGTCGGCGTCCGACAGTTCCGGCTTGACCACGCACACGCTGTGACGTAGTCCTTGTGCAAAGGTTATAGACGCCAGACAAAGCAATACGAAGGTTAAAATACAATACCGTTTCATAAGATGGTTCTGTTATTCGTCGTCACCTGCTACCCCGTTGGAGGTCGTGTCTGTTTCTGTTTGTATCTCAGGAAGGACGAATGCCGGCTCTCCGGCTTTCATGCCGCCTGCCATCTCGTCCAGGATATATTGCATGTCCGAGCCTTTGAGTTTGCCTTTTTTGATGGCTTCGGATATCTCCGGTTTCTCTTCAAAGAGTTTTGCCGCAACCTTCTTCATGGCGTTAAAACTGCTGTTTACCATGACGAGTTCCGCCTGGTCCCATCCTTCGCGCATGAGGTAGAAAAGGGTCGGCGTGTCGGGTCCGTTGCCGCCGACGAACTTGATAAAATCCAAGTCGCCCGTTTTCTTGTTCATCTCGTAATTCATCTCGCATTGGAAGACAATGCCCCAAGCGCTGCCCATGACCGGGTTGCCCCATTGGTGTTCGCTCTGCATCATCGACTTGCGGGCGTTGACGTAGTAGAGGACGTGCTGTTTGTCCGGAAAATCCTTGTGCCAGATTTTGATGCCGATGATGTCTGCGGCTTCTATGTCCGTGTGTTTTTTCTCATCGGCGTATTTCTTGACGCCTAGTTTGCTCTTGCCGACACGCGGTAACTCAACCTCGACGAACTCTTCGTGGTGTCCGTCTTTGAAGAGGACCTCGCCCGGGTAATAATGGGGCGTCATTAAACTCATTTGGGCGATGAACTGTGCCCGTACTGCTATACAGGCAAAAAGGAATAGTGCAAATAGAATAATTCTCTTTTTCATATATGAAGTTGTTTTTCGGGTGCAAAGGTACGAAAAATATTTGATATATGCAAATTTTTGTGCGTTTTTTTTGTATGCAAGGTAAGAAATGCGTTGCGAACAGGTCCGATAAAATTAATAAACAGACTCTGAACAGTATAGTGACGTACCGTAGTGGTTAGGACTTGGTTATGTTAATATCATAAGAATATCATAAGAATAACTTATCAATAACATATGAATAGCATATGAATCACATAAGAATAACATAAGAATAACATAAGAATAACATAAGTTTTTTGGGTGAAATGTGGGTAAAAGATAGGGGGGAGGAAAGATAGGGGGGAGATGGGGAGGAGGATGTGAGAGAGATGGGAGGGAAGGGTGAGGACTGGAGGAAAAAAGGAAGATGTCGGGAGGTCCCGACGCACAGACATAGAGAAAATGAAAGCACGAGACTTGCGGGTCTCGCGCTTGGAATGCTCGCAGGGTTGACTGCAATAACTAAACCATTTGGTATATGGTTATTTAAGTTTCATAGATTTCCAGGTGGAGGCAGCGGCCGGAGAGGTAGCAACTACCGGTGTTTGCGGTTTCTCGTTAATCAAAAACGCTTCCTTTTTAACATTTTGCTTGATGTAATATGCAAGCTCATCGTATGTTACATTACCTTCTGTCTCTTGCAATTTCTTAAGCAGATAATAGGTGAATAAACCATGACTTTTCTCTTCGTATGTCATAGCTGTCTCGTCTCCACTGGAGGCTGAGAAAACAACAGCATTTCCGTTCAAAGTCTCTTTTTTCGCTTCACGCGCAACACCACGCGCAGCTACCAACATACTTCCTTCTTTGTTCGCGCCAGTAAAACATGCATCCATAAAATAGGTAATATTAGCAGCCTTCGTATCTGCCAAAGTCTTGTACAATTTATTTAGACTATAACAAGTTGCTGTATTAGTTCCTTTTCCATCTACCGGAATAATGAAAGCATCACCCGTCTTCTCATCAGGAATACCGTGACCGCAATAATAAACGATGGCACGACTGTCATCAAAGTTATTCAAAGCATAACTTAACCAATCTACGCCTCCTGAAATAATACCATAAGAGGCATTTGCGCAATATCTGATTTGTTTTTCCGGGATGCCCAAAGTCTTAATGCAGTACTCTTTGAATACTTCACCATCATGAGCAGCAAAATTAACAGGATCTACAAACTGGTAATCTTCGTTAGCGATAATTAGTGCAAACGTATTACTTGCAACATTTTTTCCTTGCGGAATGTACGTATCAACATCAGATTTATTTACAGACTTTTTCTTAGATGAAGTAGCTGAATTGCCTGCATAATGAATCGGTGACGAAACAGTGGTATTTTCCAGTTTGGCTATAATCTGTTCGCTTTTTAAATTCATGTCAGTTTTGAATTTTTTCATTATGTCTTTAGTCGCTTCCACCATACATACACTGGCATCTTTTCCGTAATAAAAGCCCATAACGCTTTTTACCTTGGTGGAATATTTATAGGTATCTACAACATCCCCATTAGCATTCAAAATATTAAAACCAAGCGTCATGTCAATTTTTGTAGAAGTAAACGGCATTCCGAATAAATTAAAAATAAATAACGTACCACCAGAAAGACCCGCTAATGCTAAGTTTTGTTTCAAGTGTATCTTTTCACAATTTACTTCTATTGTACCCTGTTTTTGACCTGTTGAAGAAGCAATATTTTTGTTAATTTCATTTCTGACAATGTTTTTAACAAAATCAACATTGGCTCCTTGAATATCACCTCCCGAGAACCAATCAAATTCCATTTTGGGTAATTTCTGGGTGATAGACTCGTTAGATGGTTCCGACATATATGCTTTATATGTCGTACAACTTGTTAAGATGCAGCCAATTAAAGCTACAATAATCACAAAATACTTTTTCATAATAAATCATTTTTTTATTGTTAATACTATTTCTTCTACTTGCGCCGTAGTGTCATACACGCGCAAGCCATGAAGCCATTTCTGGAATTTCGCATTTTCTACTTCGGGCACAAATTCACCCTTATTATTTAGCGAAATATGGAATTTTTTTTGTGAAAAGACAACGATTAAAGTATTATTCTCCACCGTCTTGGAAGTAGTCAAAATTGTCTCTTCTTCATACGGATACTCGGGGTCTTTCGTACAAAGGAATATGTATTCCTTATTGCTTTTCACTTCGCGTGCATTGCCATCACTATCATCATACGGCATCATTACATACACCGTTTCTGTATCATCCTCTCTCAAAAATACAGCCACATAGCCACTCGCCGCCGATTTAAAGGAAACAGAGAAACGATCATTGTTTTTAAAAAGCGTACTTTCAATACCTTTATTTAGGGTTTTTACTTGTATCTCTACGGAAGACTGTTTCTGCTCACGCGCCTTACCACAAACTTCTGCGTGGATGATGGTCATTTCGTTGCGGTATTTGATACTTACTTCCGGCTCTTTCGTGTCACTAATCCATAAACCGCGCACTTCGTTTTCACTATACGAATTGAAACTAGTGCTAGATTTGCCATCGGTATTATGCATTGCGGTAGTACTCGTTTGAGAAACGATTGTTCCGAATTCATCTGCGATAGCTTTAAGGCGGGCTTGATTAATAGCTGTACGCTTTGCTTCTGCAATCGTTTGCGTTTCAGGCATGATATAATCAACCTCCCCGCAAACGGTTGCAGTTCGTTGGCTGTGTGCAAAATGAGCAATTACACCAAAGCAAAAAAGAACAAATAAACGTTTCATTAGAAGCCTAACAATTTATCTAATTGTTCATGCAGGTCTTCGCCTTTCTGTTCCAAGTCTTGACGGATAGCTTCTTTTGCCGCTTTTTTGGCCATATCACCATTATATGCGATACGAACCATTACTTCCTTGTTCTTATTTTTGAGCTCGCGATAGCACTCAACAACGGTAATAACACGACCTATGCTCTGTGCGATAGTGTTTTTTGAGGCCATTACACTTTGTGTTACAGAGGTAGCTTCACCTGCTGACATTTGATTGTTACCTACGGTGTTTTCAACCAAAGCTGCTACCTCCGTCTGAATTTGACCTGCAAGATTGGTAATTGCTAAACTAGTTGCTGCCATCTTTGCTGCATCGTAGTTTTCGCCTATAGACTGTGCATTGGCCATGATATATTTGGGGAACTGATTTTCATCATACTCAAACTCCATTAAATAAGAGCGTTCCAATTGTTTTTCCATAGGAAGTGCACCAGGGCTAACTACCCAGCCTTCTTTTTTCAGACGCTTTGCCTCTTTTTGAGTTGTTTTGTCCACTTTGGCTTTCAGTTCTGATTTAGCCATTTTGCGGATTTCCTCACGCTCCTTGCGCAGTTCTTTTGCGTCCTGTGCCATTGCGGCACTACATGCAACGATTAAGGCCATTGCTACCATGATTAATTTTTTCATGTTGTTTGATGTTTTAGTTAGTAATGATATTTTGTGTTTTACACATAAGTACACACAAAAAACGCGAATAACTGTTGTTATCCGCTATTTGAGGCTGTAGGAAATGCCTAATCCATCAGATATGCAAACAGAAACTCGCGCCGTGTATATAACCGCCAATACACTATTAGAAAAAACCAATAGTGCAGGCGAGTTGTACACTCGTGAGCATCTACTTACTTGTTTTCTGAATGGATATTTTTGAAACTTCCTACATTTCAAATAGTCAGATTACAAGCGTGTAAACGCTTTTTCAATATGTCTGCGCAACGCTTTGCGCCATTATTGCAAATAACCTTTGCGGGTGCAAAGGTACAAATAAATTTTGAATTATACAAATAAAATGACGAAAAAGTGACGAGAAAATAGATTTTGTATGATAATCCGCATGAAAAAGCGGAAAAAGAACGAAGAATAGCGGAGCTTTCGCTCCTTGTCAGGGACGTAATCTAACGCGGGTCTGACGCCCCGCGCACATAACAAAGAGATGAATAGGGATAGTTAGCAAAAAAACACCGTAGGTATACTCTAATAGTTAAAAAGGAGACTGCACATCGTGAAACGATGTAACAATAAAAGCTGATAATGGCGGCAAGCATGCCGCCAAAATGCACGATGCTATAGTTATAATTGTGCGGAGAGATAGTTCAGGATTTGGTCAGCTAAGGATTCGATGGAAGCGAGGCCGTCGTTGTTAATTAGCAGGTCGCCTGTGTGCGGGTGTTGCGTGCGTATGCGGGCGCGAACCTTTTCTATATTGGCAGTGGTGTTGAGGTCGTGGAAGTCGCGGGCAATGACACGGGCTATACGGATTTCTTCGGGGGCGTCGATGACGATGATACGATCGCAGAGGGTATCGAAGCCGGACTCATAGAGGATGGCGGATTCGAGGAATAAGACCGGCTCCGCCTGACAGACCGCTTTCAGGTGTGACCCAGACCGCTTTGCTGATAGACCGCTTCGCTGACAGATATCTTCTTTGACGGCGGGATGAATAATAGCATTGAGGGCGTCCAGAACCCCTCCCGACCTCCCCTCAAGGGAGGAGGAAAAGACACGTTGCGCGACATAGGAGGTGTTATAGATTATAGATTGGTCATTGGTTATTGTTGATTGGTCATTGGTGGTTGCTGATTGGATGAACGCTTCTTCGCCGAGGAGGGCGATGATGGCGGCTCGGACATCGGGGTTTTCGACGATGATCCGTTTGGCTTCGCGGTCGCAATCATAGACCGTATAACTCCGTCTGGCGAGTTCCCGCGCAATGGTGGATTTGCCGCTTCCTATGCCTCCTGTGATGCCGATTATCATAGTTGATAGATGAAAGTTTAAAGTTTAAAGAAGTCGTTTAGTTGATAGTTTATAGTTGATAGTTAAAAAGGATCATTAGAACTGGAAATAGATGAAGGGTTGCATCTCGGCGGAGACGAACTGATAGATGACGATGATCGCTATACACACGGCTGTCACCATGAGCCATAAAGGCATCGCGCTAAAGGCAAGGCGGTATCTGCGTTTCCAATTAGTCGGCAGCCAGTGAATGACCATGCCGGCAATGAACATCGCCACGACCCATCGGTACTCCCAAAGGAAATCCGGGATGATGGCATTGCTCCACGCTCCACCGATCTGGTTCACCATATTCTTCGCGGTCTCCCATGCCACTTCGTTCGCCGTGGCGGGATCGAGGTTGCTGCTGGAACGGAAGAACAGACGCGTGAAAGTGATGAAGGTGAAGGTCTGGAGAATCGCCCAAGCTTGGGAAAGCTTATTTGGGAACCCCTCCCGACCTCCCCTCAAGGGAGGAGAAGGATTGGTCTTTTGGTCTTTTGTCAAGAGCCAGTAGATATAGCGGATGGCGGTACCGAACCATATGACCGCAGCCCAGACGGCGAACAGACGCCAGACGGGCAGGTGATACGTATAATCGAGTGCGCAAAGTCCCATCGTGAGTGCCGTCATGGAGGCAAAGCGCACATGCCAGTTCATCCTGCGCCATATTTTCTCCACGATCATTCCGATGCCGTTGATTCCGCCCCATATGATGAAGTTCCAACTGGCACCGTGCCATAAACCGCCCAAGACCTGCGTGATGAAGGAGTTTAAATTTGCGTAAAGCAATTTAAGACCGCCTACTCCCAACCTCTCCCTAAAGGGAGCGGAGTTCACTATGGCTACCACTATCATGAAGACCGCAAAAGGTATCAGTATCCATAGCCACCAGCCGGTGAGGGCGGCAGAGACGAGGGCGATCAGCGATAGCCAGAAATACGTTCCGAATCCGATTTTCCTGTTTCCGCCCAGCGGGATATACAGGTAGGTCTTGAGCCATCGTCCGAGGGACATATGCCACCTCCGCCAGAACTCCTGCGGGCTTTGGGACTTGTAGGGGCTGTTGAAGTTCATCGGCAGGTAGAAGCCCATGAGCATGGCGACGCCGATAGCGATGTCCGTATAACCGGAGAAGTCGGCGTAGACCTGCAGGGAGTAGGCGAAGAGCGCAAACAGGTTCTCGAAACCCGAGAAGAGCAGCGGGTTGTTGAACACGCGGTCGATGAGATTCACCGCCAGGTAGTCCGACATGATGATTTTCTTCGCCAAGCCGTTCAGTATCCAGAACACCGCCACGCCGAACCACCTTCGGCTCAGATGGTAGGGTTTGTATAACTGCGGAATGAACTCCTCCGCGCGCACGATAGGACCGGCGACCAACTGCGGGAAGAACGAGACGTAGAAGCCGAAGTCCAATATGTTCCTGACCGGCTGGATGCGTCCCCGGTACACGTCCGCCGTATAAGAGATGACCTGAAAAATGAAGAACGAGATACCCACCGGCAGCACGATCGTATCGACGCTGAACCGTCCTGCGTCGGCAAAACCGTTTCCTATGTACGCGAAGATATCGAATACGCGGAAACCGGTACCAAACAGGTCGTTGATCAGGTTCGTGAAGAAATAGGCGTACTTGAAATAGGCGAGCAGACCGAGGTCGATGATCACGGACAGTGCCAATAGGAGAGTGGGGATTGGTGATTGGTGATTGGAGATTTGTGATTTTTTGATCTGCTGTGCGATGAGCCAATCCGAGAGCGTGACGAAAGCCAGGATGAGCAGGAACAAACCGCTGGTCTTGTAGTAGAAGAACCAACTGACGAAGAGGAGATAGAGGTTACGCAAATGTAATTTGCGATTGGTTATTGGTGATTTATGGATGCCCTTCTCGGCGGAGGCCGCTCCTCCCGTTTGTCGGGAGGACGCTCCGGGGAATTCCAGAATCAAGGTATATAACGCGAAGACCAAAGCAAAGAACGCCCAGAAATAGAACTGGGTGAAGAGCAACGGGCTGTTCTCGTCAAATGCCAATATGTGGTGAAGGAAGGAGGTCATTGGTTATTGGTCATTGGTTATTGGTTATTGGTTATTGGGCATTTGTACCTCATCCTTTGTACTTTGTACTTTGTCACTTTGTACTTTACTCATTCCTTCCATGAGCCAGTTGGCGACGGCATCACCGGCTTTGCGGGCACCGGAGCGGAAGAAATGCACTCCGTCTTCTCCGGCAAGTCCGTTTTCCTTCCAGCGCAGCATACTGCCGGCTCCTCCCATCCACCGGTAGAGGCTGAAATAGGCTATTCCCTCTTCCTGCGCCATCTTGCGCAGCAGTTTGTCCATATAGGGCACCATCGGGTAGGTCTGCCACTCGCCGTCCACCATGCGTATCATATCGCTCGGACCGATGAAGAGTATCGATGCGCCGGGTGCGCAGGCACGCAGGCGGTGAATCTGGTCCCGATAGCCCGATATGAACCCTCTGATGGTCTCGGGACGCTCGTTGGTCGGTATGGCGTTGCCGCCGAACTGCATGATAATGAGCCGCACGTTTTCCTGACGGTAGAAAGTCGCCAGTTGGGTGGAGTCCATTTTGGTGAACACCATGCCCAGGCATCCGCGCATGGGGATGTTATCGACGATGACACCTGTTGTCGTCTGCTGCGAGAGCCCATAGACGGCGCCCTTGCCGCTGAGACGGACGGTATCGCCGGAAAGAGAGCAGGTGATGGTACTGTCCGCGAAGATGCGCCATGTGTCATAGCGCGCCGACGGTATCTGCGGTCTGCATACCGCCGTCACCTCTTCGCTGCCGCTCACCAGGCTGTCCGCCATGACCGCCACCTGTCCCATCATGCCGTACAAGCCGTCCTGCCGCTGGTCGCGCTTGAGTCCATAGACCAGATAGCGCCTGGGTCCCTGTTTGGGCGAAACGGGTCTGCCGTTCAGGTAGATCTCCTGCCGTACGGTGCGTGACGGAATGGTCTGCGCCAGCGGTAACAAACCCGCCCCGGAACCGCCGTAGCGGCTTTGGAACAACTCGCGTATCTGCTGGGTCATGCGGTCTTCTTCGATCTGGCTGTCGCCGTAATGCACTATGCGCACGATCCGTTCGCTGCTCTCCGCCAAGGCGGCATAGAAAGTACGGAGGAACACCCGCGTGTCGGTCGTGGAGTCGATGACCAAGTTCGGCACTTCTATCGGTTTGACAGGAGCAGCCTCTTCCCGTCCCTCCCCTGAAGGGAAGGGAGATACGGTGTCTGCCGGCGCTATCGAGTCCACAAGAATCGGTTCGTCTTCTTCAAAAGATAGGTCGGGGGCAGGCTCATTGAGTTCCAGCACCTCCGCGAGCGCAGGCCAGCGCAAGGTGCGGTCACCTACCGGCACTTCGTGCGGCAGTACAAGGCATAAGACCGCCAGACAAGCCAGCACACAAGCGATGAATATGAGAACCCGATATGGACGCACCTGATTGATTTACAATTTACAATGTACAATGTACAAAGGATTATAGAAGCATGATATTTTTTCTATTTCTTCCATAACGCGCGGCTGAAGAGCAGCAGGATGGTGAAAATCTCCAGACGTCCGATGAGCATGACGAAGGTCGCTACCCATTTGGCGGCAGCCGGGAACGAGGCATAGCAACCGCTCGAACCCCACTGACCGATGGATACGCCGACGTTACCGATCATGGAAACGGCGACACCGATCGATTCGTCAAAACCGATGCCGCATGCGCAGAAACAGAGCGAAGCGAGTACGATGATCGCCGCGTAGAAAAACATGAACGCCACCACGTTACTGGTCGTCTGTTCGCGGAGCGTGTGACCGTTGAATCGAACCGGAATGACGGCATTGGGGTGAATACGCCGTTTGATCTCCGCATTCGCCGACTTGGCGAAGATAGCCAGACGCACCCATTTCATTCCTCCGGAAGTCGAACCCGATGCGCCGCCGGTGAACATGAGGAAGAACACCACCATCCATAATACAGGAGGCCATACCATATAATCGGACGCCACAAAACCGGTACTGGTGATGGTGGCTACCGCGGTGAAGAATCCTTTGCGTATGCTGTCCAACTGTCCGGATGTGAACCAGAGCAATCCGCCCGCCAGGATGAGTCCAGCTACCACACAGGCACTGACGTACCAGCGTGTCTCTTCATCCTGAACCATCCGTTGCGGCTTGCCACGGAACAGGTAGATGAGCTGGGTGAAATTGATACCCGACAGCAGCATGAACAGCATGATGATCCATTGGATCGCCGGGCTGAAACCGATGACACTGTCGTTATGCGTCGCAAAACCGCCGGTTGAGATCGTTGCCATCGAATGGCATACGGCATCGAAACGTCCCATTCCGAAAAGCCATAAGAGCACTCCTTCTCCCACGGTGAGCCCTATATAGGTCAGCCACATGTGCTTCGCCGTGTCGGCGATACGCGGGCTGAGTTTCTCGTAACTGACACCTGTCACCTCGGCGCTGTAGAGCTGCATGCCGCCCAAGCCGAACATCGGCAATATGGCGACACTGAGGACGATGATACCCATACCGCCTATCCACTGGCTCAATGCGCGCCATAAGAGGATCGAATGGGTCTGCGCCGTGACGTCGGTGAAGACGGTGGAGCCGGTGGTGGTGAATCCCGCCATCGTCTCGTACCAGGCGTCGGTGAGCGAAGGGAGGGCGCCGCTCAGCCAGTACGGCAACATGCCGAAGACCGAATAGACCACCCATACCGCCGCCACGATGACGTATCCTTCCCGTTCGCCGACACGCTTCTCCGCTTTGCGCCCGGCAAGCATCATCCACCAGCTGGTCAGCCATGCGATGGCGGACGAAGCGACCCATGCGCCCAGATCCGGCTCGTCGTACCACCACGCGGTGACGGTAGGAATGAGCATGAACAGCGCCTCGAGCGTCGTGAGGACACCCATCGTCTTGAATACCAAACGCCAGTTGAACAATCGTGTCATTTGAAGAACCGCTCTAAGTTACGTATTACATGACTCTTGCAGAATACCACCACGAGGTCACCTGCAATGATCTGCGTGTCGCCGTTCACCAATATACCTTCTCCTGCCCGGACGATACCGCCTATGTTGGCTTCGTCCGGCAGATCCATGTCTCTCACTTTGTGGCGGGTGATGGTACTGCCTTCTTTGGCGAAGAACTCCACTATCTCGGCATCGGCGCTCGTCAGGTTGTGTACGCCGCGAACGGACGCGTCCAGCAGCATCTGGTAGATATAGGATGCGGTGATGGTCTTTTTGTTGAGTACGGTACCGATATCCAATCCTTCCGCCATCGGGATATAATCGAGGTTCTCCACCTCGGCGATGGTCTTGCGGACACCGAACCGTTTGGCGGCAAGGCAGGCGAAGATGTTGGCTTCACTGCTGTCCGTGACGGCAACGAATGCGTCCGCGTCCTGGATGCCTTCCTCTTTGAGCACGCTCATGTCGCTTCCGTCATCGTTGATGATGAGGGCGTCCGGCACTTTCTCGCTCAGGATATTGCACAACTCGCGGTCCCGCTCGATGATCTTGATATCCATCTCGTCCGCCAGCTCCGTTGCCGCTTTGCGGGCGATACGTCCGCCGCCGAAGAAGATGACGTTTTTGATCTCCCGTTTGTTCTTGCCCAGCTCTTCCCGCATGAACTCCATGTTCTCTTTGGGACACATGCAGTACACCATGTCGCCTTCGAGCACCGTATCTTGTCCGCGCGGGATGATGGTCTCTTGGTCGCGCTTGATGGCGACGATGCGGTATTTGCCGTGGTTATAGACACCGGAGGCGAAGGTTCGTCCGAGTATTTTCGCCGTGCTGCGCACTTTGATGATACACAGCTCCAGTGCGCCCTGGCATAGATGCAGATGGTAACGCATCCAGTTGGTTCGCAGGCTCTCTTCGATCTCGTTCGCCGCCAGCACCTCCGGATAGATGAGGTGGTTCAGACCCATCTGCTCGAAGAATTTCTTGTTCTCCGGCAGCAGGTACTCGTAGTTGTCGATACGCGCCAGGGTACGCTTGGCGCCCAGGGAGTTGGCAATGAGGCATGCCGTCATATTCTCCGTCTCATGGGGCGTAACGGAGATGAACAGGTCACACCCGTTCACCCCTGCATCCCGCAGGTCGCGGATAGAGGTGGGGTTGCCCACTTTGGTCAGCATGTCGTAGTTGGCGCTCAGGTCACCCAAACGCTCCGGTTGCTCGTCCAGGAGGCTGATTTCCATATCTTCCCGGCTCAGCAGTTTGGCGAGGTGGGTTCCTACTTCTCCAGCGCCTGCAATAACGATTCGCATAATCCTTCTTTATCGAGTTTTAACAGATGATATAATTCTTTTGTGCTTCCATGCTCGACGAACCGGTCGTTCACGCCCAGCCGGATGACACGCGGCGTGTATCCGTGATCCGCCATCCATTCGAGTACGGCGCTGCCCAATCCTCCGGCTGTCATGCCGTCTTCGGCGGTGATGATGGTACGGAAATGCTGACCCGCTTCGTGCAGGATGGTTTCGTCCATCGGCTTCAACCAACGCATGTCGTAATGAGCAATGCCGCCTTTGTACATTGTACTTTGTCCCTTTGTCACTTCCTCAATGGCTTCGCTCATGGTGTTGCCGATGGCTCCGATGGTCAGGACGGCGATGTCTTTGCCGTCACGCAGCTTCACGCCTTTGCCGTATTCGACCTGTGTACTTTCCTCTTGTGCATCCGGTGTGCGTCCCCGCGGGTAGCGGATGGCAACGGGTCCTTCGATCGTTCCGGCTAAGGTCATCATCTGCCGCAAGTCTTCGGCGGTACGCGGGGCGCAGATCTGCATGTTTGGTATCGGTCGCAGGTACGCGAGGTCGAGTAACCCGTGATGCGTGGCGCCGTCGTTGCCCACAATACCCGCGCGGTCAATACACAAGACCACATGCAGGTTCTGCAGTGCCACATCGTGGACGATATTGTCGTATGCCCGTTGCAGGAAGGTGGAGTAGATATTGCAGTAGGGCATCATGCCGGCTTTGGCGAGTCCGGCGCTGAAAGTAACGGCGTGCCCTTCGGCGATACCGACATCGAACACGCGGTCAGGCAGCTCTTTCTGCATGATGCTCATGGAGCAACCCGAGGGCATCGCCGGAGTGATACCCACTATTTTCTCATTCCCCTTCGCCAACTCTAACAGCTTCTCTCCGAACACCTCCTGCCATAACGGCGGTATATCCTTTGTACGTTGTACATCGTCACTTTGTACATCAACGGAACGAAGTCCCGTCTCCACGTCAAACTCTCCCGGAGCATGCCAAACGGTCTGGTCGTTCTCCGCCGGGGCGTATCCTTTGCCTTTCTTCGTGATGATATGCAGCACTTTGGGACCGCGGTGGTTCTTGATCTCGCTCAATATACGTACCAATCCTTCCACATCGTGTCCGTCGGTAGGACCGAAATAGCGGATGTTGAGACCCGTGAAGATATTGCTCGGCTGCTTGCTCAGTACGGCTTTGAGGCTGTTGTTGCGCCGGAGGATAGCACGTCTCTTGCGCTCGTCCACCAGGTGCATTTTCGCTGCCAGCTGATACAGCCGCCATCTCCATTTGTTGTACGTCTGGCTGGTCGTCAGGTCCACGAGGTACTGCGTGAAACCGCCCTTGAGCGGGTCGATCGCCATGTGGTTGTCGTTGAGCACGATGAGCAGGTTGTTCTTGTCCATCGAGGTGTTGTTCAACCCCTCGAATGCGAGTCCGCCGGTCATCGCTCCGTCGCCGATAATGGCTACTACATTCCGTTGGACGTGGTCCTTTGTCCTTTGTCCTTTGTCCCTTTGTACATTTGCAATCTCGATTCCCAGCGCCGCTGAAATCGAGTTGCTGGCGTGTCCGGCGATGAACGCATCGTACTCGCTCTCCGCCGGATTGGTGAACGGACTCAGCCCTTTGAACTGACGGTTCGTATGGAAACGGTCACGACGACCTGTGAGGATCTTGTGCGCGTATGCCTGATGTCCCACATCCCATACCAGCTGGTCGTTCGGCGTGTCGAATACATAGTGCAAAGCCACCGTCAGTTCGATCGCTCCTAACGACGAACCTAAATGCCCGGGGTTCTTGCTCAGCGCCTCGATGATGAACTGGCGCAACTCCGCACAGACGGATGGCAGTTCCTCCACCTTCAACTTCTTCAAGTCCGCCGGCGAGTCAATATGATTTATATAGTTATAATCCATCAAAGTTATTTACGATTTGACGATTTCTTAATTCTTAATTCAAAATTCTTAATTCTTAATTCTCAATTACCTTCGTGTTCCACCAGGTAGTACGGTATTCCCAATGCCTCTATCTCCGTTCGGTACCGCTCGAACAGCCTCTTGCGCTGCCCGTCCGATCCGTTATAGCGTGCGCCGTCCTGGATCCAGGGCAAGTCCGGGCTGGTCAGCAGATAGACATCCATCGGGTAACGTCGTATTGCTTCCTCCAGCCATTCCGGCACCTGACCGAACGCCTCATCGAACCATACTTTGGTGATGATCAGTTCGGTGTCGAAGAACAAGACCGTTTCCCTTCGTGCATGCTCCTGCTCCAGACACTGCATCTGTTCTGTCTGATACCGGGCTATCCCGCATAACTCATCCCACGTGATATCCGTACTGCCCTTGGCTTCGACATACGTCCGCGCGTACTCCGGGATGTACAGACCCTCATACCGTTTCGCCAGATAACGTGCCAGCGTACTTTTACCGCTTGCTTCCGGTCCGATGATACCAACTCTGAACATCCCTTTTTCGCTCTTTTCACCTTTGCGGCTGCAAAGGTACGCATTTTTCCGCATATATGCAAATAAAAAACAAAAAAAGTTTGTAAACACCCTCAATTGCATGCAAAGAAAGACGCTGTTCGCTAAAAATCCCCATAAATAGGTATTGCGTATGTCCAAAAAAAGCAGTACTTTTGCAGCGTGAAAAAAATTGCGGTTATAGGATTGCCCAAAAGCGGCAAATCGTCCCTCTGTCAGGCATTGCAGGAGCGTGCGGAACGGAGCGGCGCGGATATGCAGTTCGTGGAGGTGCATCATCCGGACGAGTTGCATGCGCATGCATATGAAGTGGTATTGCAGGTGGTGGATGCCACGCGGCTGGAGGAGTCGCTGTTGCTCACGCCGCATATTATCGACGAGCATGAGAAAATCGTCCTTGCCATCGGTCGGTATGACCTGCTGCTGGAAACGGACCACTCGCTGAATATGCCCCTGTTGGAGCAGCTCATTGGTGTGCCTGCCTGCCGTCTGTCGGTGCGCAAGAACTACGGGCTGGAGAACTGCCTGTCGGTCGTACAGGAGGTCGCGGCGCGTCCGGCATCCAAGGCGCATCCTATCTACCACCTGCGTGACCAGGGCGACGAGGACACCTACCGCGCCTATGTACACGGCGTGCTGACGCAGACACTCAAGCACGCGGCGAACGACCAGAACCAGACGGCGCTTGAGCGTATCGACAAAGTGCTGACCAATCCGTGGCTCGGATTCCCGATCATGATAGCCATTCTCTATACGGTGTTCTGGTGTACGTTTGCGTTGGGTGCCATCCCGCAGGAGTGGATCGCTTCCGGTGTCGATTGGCTCGTCGGTGTCTGTCATGCGCATATGGCGGAGGGATGGTTCAGCGGCTTGCTCATCGACGGTGTGCTGCAAGGGGTCGGAGCCGTGCTGGCATTCCTGCCCAACATCATCATCTTGTTCTTTTTCATCTCTCTGATGGAGGACAGCGGTTATATGGCGCGTGAGGCGTACCTGATGGATACAATCATGCACCGTGTGGGATTGCACGGACGCAGTTTCATCCCGATGCTGATGGGGTTCGGGTGCAACGTGCCGGCTATCATGGCGGCGAAAGATATCCAGAACCCCAAGGATCGTGTGCTGACGATGCTCATGGTACCGTTTATGTCCTGCTCGGCACGCCTGCCGGTATATATGCTCTTCGTGGATACGTTCTTCGAGCGGCACAAGGCGCTGGTCATGATCTCGCTGTATGCCATCGGTATCACCTTGTCTATTCTCTTTGCCATTATCATGAAGCGTACGCGCTGGTTCCGCCAGCCCGACGGCGATACGGTCAACGAGTTGCCGGAGTTCCGTCTCCCGCGTGCCCGTAACACGCTCGCGCATATTTGGGAGCGCGTCGCGGATTATTTGCAGAAGATATGTACGGTCATCTTGTGGGCGTCCATCATCATCTGGGCGTTGGAGTATTTCCCGGGTCAGGATCTGAATGACCTTGAGCACTCGTATCTGGCTGCCATCGGTCAGTTCGTCTCGCCGCTCATGGAGCCCCTGGGCTTCGATTGGAAGATGTCGGTGTGTCTGCTGACGGGTCTTCCGGCGAAAGAGGCGATCGTGTCCACGATGGCGATTCTCTACGGCGGGGACATCTCGGCGGCAGGATTCACGCCGCTCACGGCGTTCTCCTTCATGCTCTTTGTGCTGCTGTATTTCCCCTGCGTGGCAACAGTAGCAACCCTTCGCCGCGAAGCCGGACGGGGATGGGCTTGGTTCACGGTCGTGCACAGTTTGTTGCTTGCATGGCTCATTTCGTTTATCGTATATCAAATAGGTAGTTTGTTATGAAAAAAGTAGTTTATTGTGCCCTTGCGGCTGCGAAAAAGTATCTGTGTCTGTTTTTATTGGCTTTGATGCCGATGGTGGCGCTTCAAGCCAAGACGAACAAAGTAACGGTCGTGCTCTCATGCGACCTGCATTGTCAGGGTTGCTGCGACAAGATCATGAAAAATATCGCCTTTGAGAAAGGGGTCAAAGACATCCGGTGCGACCTGAAAACGAAAACGGTCACCTTGACCTATGACGCTGACAAGACGAACCTGCCGGTCCTGCTCCAGGCGTTTGACAAAATAGGCAAGCCGGCAACGGTCAAAGAGGAGCCGAAAGACGAGGAAAAGAAGGCGGTAGATGCACAAACGGGGGCTTCCACGCCGCAATAACGCTAAAAATGCAAAAAAAAATGCGCAATTATTTGCGTATGTCAAAAAAAAGCAGTACTTTTGCGCTCGCTTTTGAAAATCCTCGGTCGGAATGCTAACGAAGTGATATTTCGACCGAAGAGCGTAGCACAACACGTAGCGTCATCGAGCGGCAGAGCCGCGAGTCACGCGAGTGTTGATGCAAGCGAGGGGTATTAGCTCATCTGGCTAGAGCGCAACACTGGCAGTGTTGAGGTGAGCGGTTCGAGTCCGCTATACTCCACAAAAACCGGCATTCGTAATGAGTGCCGGTTTTTGTTTTGTGCTTGTCGGGCAGGAGCGTGTCTTTGTTTAATCGGGAATCGTGATACCCTGCTCGCGCAGATAGGCTACGAGGTCATCGTAGGCACTCTCTTCGTGGAAACGTTCTTTGATCCGGTCTAACAGATCGGGGTAGTCCTTGGCTTCGAACAGCTTCATTACCGCCTTCGCGTCAATATTCCGAACGCGTCCTTCGGTCAGGTGCTCCATCATCATATCCTCTTCGGGAAGGGATTGCCAGTAAATCTCCATCTTGTCCCGCTCGATGATCATATGGGCGTGGTAGTTGTGCCCGTCCTTGTTGAACGAACACAGCTCGTCGTCCACGGGGTCGTGTCCCAGAATGGCTACCATATCCTCCACTACCTCCGTCATGATAATCAGATACGGAGACATCGACTCCATCATCACATCGCCGTCTGTCGCATTGCATATCTTCTGCGCCAGAGGGGCATTGTACAGCAATAGACGGTTGAACGAGAACGAACGGCTGAAGAGTTGTTCGGTTAGCAGATAGAGATACTCATCATCGGTAAGAACCACCATCTTCCCGCTTTTGTACTTCGCCATCTCGTCGGTACGCTTCGAATATTCCCACGTGCGGAACAGGTAGGCATGAACCGGATGGTCAAAATCCAGATCGCTCAACACAAAGTCATTTAAGGAAGCCCGTCCCCACAGCAACTCATCCAACTCGTCGTTAGCGCCTTCAAAGAAAGACAAATCCTGACCTTCGTCAATATCGTCAACGGATTGAATGGGCGATTCCGGATCGTCGTTGTTCCATACCTCTACTATCAGTTCCTTGATCCGATGGATTTCCTCCTCCGAATACGCAATTAGCGACGTATAATACGGTTCGGGTGTGAAATCCTCACTCTCCATCATCGATGGATAGCCGGAAGCGACATAATAGGTCGTTTTGGGATGTTCCGCCAGATACTTGCGGGCTTGTTCCTCGCATTCTTTCTTGCGCTCACGAATATACTTCGCGGTTCCGTACTTGTCGCCTTTTGCCTCCAACTCGGCTACGACATCATAACCTTGGGTGTAAACTACACCTCCGCCGATTGCTGTTCTCATGCTTTTTCAGATTGATATGTTATATTGTTTGTATTTCTTTTGTCTCCATCCTTAGTGGTCAATAATAGCCAGGATGAGTGTCTCCCACCATTTCGGGGTGAGTTTCTTGTTGATGTATTCGTACGACGGGTGTACCTCTATGTGGATGCCATAGTCCCGTTTTAGTCTCCGGCAATGTCTTCGGAAAGCAGGTCCGTGCCCCAATACGCCGTCCAGCCGCTTGCCTTCAACCGTACGAACGTACATGTGGATCATCTCATGTACCAGAACCGATTTGAGGAGTTCTTCCGTCCATCGGACAGCCTTGCCGATCCGGATGATGCTGTACATGTTGCCTTTTCCGTCCTGTTGCGGCGCGTAACTGGCGCAATCCGGATTATTCTTGCCCGGGATATAGAACCGGCACGCTCCCAACTGCCCGCCGAAATAGAGCGCATTGTACTCCCGGAACTTCTGCTTGAGAAGATCCTTGCTGATTTCAATATAGCCGGTATTGCGCATGGTGTTTTGCGAATTTTTTTGACATATTTCCCCATGCATTCCCCATGCATTACCTGTGCATTACCTGTGCATGTCGAGAGAATCACGTATCCCACCTTACCCTATATATACTATGTATATATCCCGTGATTTTGACAAACCGCTTACCGTGTCAGCATGAGTTTGATGTTGATGCCGACGTTGTCCGCCTTGACCGGATAGGACGACGAGATGAGCGGAGTGGTGCCTTGGTGGTCATAGAAGAGCTGGAGGTTGATCTTCTGGCTGAGCACGTAGTCCGCCGAGATCTTGATGGCAAGCACTTTGTTGCCGGACGAAGCCTGCGTGATACCTTCCTCCACCTTGCGGAGAAGCATCTTCACATCCTTGTAGGACACATCCACCTGCAACTTGAGGTCGTTGCTCACTTTCTTCTGCGCACCGTCTTTGTTCTTCGTGATGAAATTGAGGTTCTTGATCGTGTATCCGCCTCCGATGACGAACTCGTTGGTATGTCCTTCGGTCAGCTGGACGGATGTGATATTGAGTGCGAGGTTCCGTTGCTTGCGGAACTCGGCTTTGACGCTCAGGCTGTTTTTCATCGTCATGTTGAGTCCGATGAGCGGGCTGAAGGCTTCGGTGAGCGTCACGCTGCTGATGTCGTACGCGGAGGAGGGCGTCGGCGCATCGTTGGTGACGTCACGGACGAAACCGACCTGTTTGTTGTTACCGTCGGCTCCGATCCATGTCGAGTAGCTGCTGAACGCGCCGATAGCGTATTTGCAAGTGTAGGCGTGTGTCAGGGTCACCGATTTGAAGTGGTCGCGCATCCACGGCAGTTTGCCCAGCCCGTCGTACGTGACAGACCAGTTGGGCAGCATGCGTAAGATGCTGACGAAAGGCGTGAGGCTGACCTTGTTGGCGTCCTGTCCCGTGTAGGCGGAGAGGAACGCAGGGACGAGCACATCGGCGGAGTTGTTGTTGACACGGCCGTGCTTGTTCGGGTCGTACTTGGTGCCCGCAGGTATGTTCGCCATGAAGCCGGACGAAGGCAGCGTGATGCCGGTGTACTGGTCTTGGACGCGTCCCACAAGCGTCTCGCGGTTGGCAAGGAACGCATCGTACGCGCTGTTGCTGAAATTCTCCTCCTGCGCTCCGATGCGGCTGAACATCGTTCCGATAGCAACTTGCGTGATGTTGAACGAACCGGTTATGTTCTCCTGCATCTGGTCATAGGAATAGATGATCGAGGACGATTGCGCCATGTAACGTTTGCCGTTAAGCTGGATCTTGAGTCCGGGCAGCGGTTCGAGGGTCAGTTTGATATCGAGGTCGGAAGTGTGTGCGCGTGCGGCAGGTTGGACGATACTGGTGTCTCCCGAGAGCCATCCGTTCTGCTGTGCCCGCTCGAGCATGTTATTGGGTATGAAACCGAAGGCGAAATCGTATCCCGGCGCATAAGCTCCGTTGACCTTGCGCTGTCCCATGAAGCCCGCTTCGGGCAGGAAGCCCGGAATGGTCATGGAGTTCGTCTCACGGTAGGTGACCTGCAGCTTGCGGAACATCGTTCCGACATAGGCGAACATGTCTCCTGCGATTTGCTTGGGTGTGCGCTCGTTCGGGTCGCGCGTCGTGACGGTGACGGTGGCATTGGCGCAATCGGTCTTCGGGGTCAAGGTGACCTTGGTGTTGCCCGACGGCTTGAATTGAACGGGGATGCTCTTGCCCGTCGAGTCCGCCACCACGACGGTCAGCACCTCGCTGTTGAGACGGTGGGTGATCTCGACCGCTTCGCCTTTCTTGAGGCTGACGGTCTGGGTGTAGTTCTTGGGCTTGAAATTCTTGCGGGCGTTGCGACCGGTGTACCGCTGCGTCATGTTCTTCCAGTACTTGGACTTGCCGTACCATGTCTCGAAATTGATGCCTCCGTCCACCTGCCATGTCTGCACGGAGCTGACGGTGTTACCGCGGTCCACACCGGAAGTGGTGGAGGCAGTGCGTGTCCAGTTGTAGTTGGCGTTATAGGAACCGTTGGCGGTGATGGCGTCTAATCCCGGAATGCGGTTGAGAGGCACGTTCCAGCTGGCGGTGAAGACCTGCTGGTAGGTGTACGGCGAACCGAACTTGGCGAGAGAACGCTGGATTGTGTCGCGCCATGCCTCGTAGTGGTCGTGGTTGAAGTCCGCATCGAAATACTGCCCTTTGAGAATCTCCGGCGTGTACTTGCCTTCGTCGATGATGGCGTTCATACCCGATTGGAAGGAGAACTTCATGTTCTTCGTCAGGTCGAACTTGATATCAACGTTACGGTCCCATGTAAAATCCTTGCTGAAAGTCAGATCCATGGCGTCGGCGGACGAACCCGCCAGATCGCGCATCTTCATATGGCTGAAGGTACGGTGCATGTTGGTGCTGAACGACCATGATTGCGGCAGGTAGTAGATGTTCGCCTCTTTGAGGAGTTTCACTTTCTGCACTTTCTCTAACTTGGCAAACGGTTCCCACGGCTTGGGATTGAAGCTGTAGGCGTACTGGAACGAACCTCTGGCATCGGTGGAGTAGTTCGTTTCCATCTCCGGCGAGTGCTCGCTTTGCTTGTTGTAGGAAGCGGAGATGGAGAAGTTAGCCGGGTCGTAGAACATATCCTTCTTCTTCGAGTGGATATTGACCTTGAAGTTGCTCACGGAGAACGATGTCGCCTCGCGTACGGTGTTCGACATCTGCTTGATGCTGTCTTTCTGCTCCTTGCTGTCATATGCACTGAGCGTCTCGCTCAACTTGACGTCCGTGTCAAGCGGGTCGTAGTTGGGGCTGGTGGTCTCGTTGCTGTAGGAGACGTACAGCGGCATCTGTATCTTCGCCTGCTCCGGGAAGAGACGTCCGGCTTCCAATGCGGCGCTGACAGAGAGCTGGTAGAAGTTCTCCATGTTGCGGTCGAGCACGTTGGACTCGATGGATCCGTATCCGGCTGTCTCTAATCGTCCGGCTACGTTGACCTGGGCGATGTCGCTGATAGCGAGGGCGGCATTTGCCATGGCGGCTATACCGCCTTGCTCGTTGAACTGGCTCAGACGCAGCTCGTTGACCCATATCTCTCCGCTCGCATCGTGCTGACCGTTGTTGCGCACACCGATCATGATGGTCGATACCTCTTCGAGGGTCGGGTTACCCAGGACGGTGATCTTGTTCTGCGGCTTGTCGGATGCATCATCGTAGATGACGTACGGGATAGTGTTGCCCACGCCGCTGTTACCCGCACGTTTGGCTCGGTTGCGTGCCAGCTTGGCGTCGGTGAGCACACGGAGCGGGAAGTCGAACATGTTCTCCGTCGGCCATACTTTCTCGCGGTCGGCGGCGGAGTTGTTGTTATAGATACCCGCATCGGTCAGATGCAGAGGGATCTCGTATTCGTAGTAGTTGTTGCGCAGGTCGGTACCGAGACGGATGAAGCAGGACAGGTCGCCGTCCTTCAGTTCGGGGTCAATGGCGCTCAGCTGCTCTGCGTGAACGAACATCTGCAGGTTCTTGTACTGGCGCATGTCGTAGCCGGTGTTCTTGTACATCGCTCGGGCATCATGCGGGCTGAGGTTCATCACACGGAGCACCATCGCCTGTTCGTTCTGGGCGATGAGTTGTGCCTGTCCGGGGTCTGTCTGCCGGCTCACACCCGGAGGCAATACGTAGTTGACCGGAGTGCGGGTGCTGTTTTCCTCTATGTTAACCGTCTGAACATCAATGGATGCCGATGTGTTGACGGCGGTGCCTACCGGCGCGAGGTCGCGTGTGTACTGGCGCCATTCGCCGCGTACCAGATCCATCGTGGCGAAACGCAGATGCGTCTCTTTCTCGCAGCCCGTGAGGTACATGCGGACAAAACGGATGGATTTCCAGTTACGGATGGAACCGATTCGCTGCACGCTCGCGCTGTCCCCTTTGAGAGGGATCTTGAACTGGTACCACGTCACATCCTGGCTCTCGCCGTTACGCAACTGGACGCGGCTCACTTTCTTCTCGGTGATATGCTGCCGTCCCACCTCCATCATGTCGGGACGCAGGAGCACCTTGTACTGGTAGTATTTCTCGTACTCGTTGAGCGTGTTGTCCAGGTTGATGTCCTCCACATCGGGGGTAAGGGTCGATGCAGTACCGTAGCTCTCCGTCTGTTGCTCCGCCGCAGGTGAGTTGCCTTCTGTTCCGTTGAAATGCTTGTAGCGGTCGAGAATGGACACCTGCTCCTCGTCGAAGTCGGATCCTCTGTAATAATGGAAATTGTCACCCGCAGGGTCGTTCCGTGGCGAGAAGCGCTCGTCCGCCCAGCGGTTCCATACGTCGGCGCTGACACGGCTCTGGAGATCCGTGAGGTATTGTTTGTAGGCAGGCCAGTTCTTCTCCTGCTCGCTGTTCAAACCGTTCAGACCGACATCCTGCATCGCCCGTGATCCGGTCTCGTTGCTGAATGCGACAACGGTACTGGTGGTCTTGGGCACGTATCCCCATATGGTCGAATCGACACGTCCTGCATCGGAAGGGGATACCGGCATACCGTGCTCGAACGCTTTCTTGCCGTCGCGGAGGATGTCTTCGCTGATGTCACCGAGGTTGATGTACAACTCGCCGTTGTAGCCGTCCGGGTTCGTCAGCGCCGGATCCATGAGCCAGAACTGGATGTATTCGATATTGGCTTTCTCGAAGTCCGTATTGTCCAGACGGCGCATGATACCGCCCCAGCGTTTATTCGGCGTCAGGAGCTTGCCGTCCGTGCCTATCTCGCTCGCATTGATGTTGTACTGACCGCGTTCGTCCGGGTAGAAAGCCAGGTTGAGGATGGCTAATTTCGTGTCCACGTTGCTCGCTTCCTGACGATTGGGGTATATCTCGTCCTGATAGACGATACGGGTACGGTGGTCGCTGAGGGCAACGAGGTCGTTCTTGATATGTGCGGGCGTGTTCGTTTGCGGATAGCCGAAGATGGGATCCACGGTGAACCACGCCAGCTGCGCACGGTTCTTGTTATAGGTGATCTGGTTGATGTCCTTCGATTCGTCAAAGACGGTAGGCGTGGAAGCAAGGAACCAGTAACTCGGGTAGTGGATGTCGATATTGGTGGTAGTCGCCTCGAAATCATCGATATACGCCGTTCCGACAGCACCCACGTCACGGGTGTGTCCGGGGATAAGATGCGCGAACTCGGCGTTGATCTGGAACGTGGACGGCGCCGTAGCGGTTATCCAGGGAATCTTGTCGATGGCGTTGGTGAGCCATTGCATCTCGGTCTTCCAGCTGCCGTTGACACCCCATATGGTGTTCGCCAGTGGCTCTGAACCCGTGTTGACTTTCGTCGTCAGGGGGCGTTCGCGCAGGTGCATGATGGTACCGCCGAGGACAAGATCCTTGGTGAACTCGTACTCCAAATGCGCGCCGAAGAGCGATTTGCGCTGCATGGAGAACGTGCTTTGGTTCTCCAGACGCACATCCACGTTCGTTCCGGATTCGAGAATGGAGGTGTTGAGGATAGTCACCGTTCCCATCGTGTAATCGACCGTATAATCGACGTTCTCGATCAGGGTGGCACCTCCCGCGGTGACGGTGACAGAACCGCGCGGCACGTTCATCGCACCAAGACGTATCTCGCTGCTGTTCGTGCCTTTGTACTTACCGGTCAGGTGGAACTTGTTCTTCTCGCTGATTTCCTGCGCAATGACCAGCGTGGAGTCGTACAACTCAGGGAAACAGTATTTGGCTGTCAGCTTCGGGTCGTTGCCCAGCATGGCTGCCAGATGGCTGCCGAACGGTTCCAGCACGGGGAAGATGATCTTGCCGCCGGACGAATAAACGGTCATTCCTTCGATGAAGTCGAATCTGCCGTCGGGACTTGCGTTGTGCTTCTGGTCGAGGCGGTCGAGATTCATCACGCGCAGCAACTGTTTGCCGCTGATGGAACCTTCGTTGAGGTACTGCACATCCGTTCCGACGGAGTCGTTGCGGTAGGTGATATACAGTTCGAATTTGTCCTGGTTGAGGCTGGTGGCGCCGAGGGCGTAGATGTTTTTCATCATAAGATCCCACGTGCCTCTCTCCTTGCGCATCGGCGCATTGGCGCTGCTCTTCAACATCTTGAGTGCCAGCGCGTTCGGCGTGCGTAGCTCTTCGTTACCGTCCGTGGAGAACTCACCGACCTGATACACTTTGCCGTTGTAGGTGTATTCGTACGCAACCGCTAATACCTCGTCCTGGTTCAACGCCGATTTGAGGGAGATGTAACCCAGGGCGCTATTGAGCGTATATTCGCTGCTGGTGAGCAAGCGGGCGGATTCCACTTTCTCAAAGTCCCTTCCGCCTTCCATGCCGTTGAGCCCTTCGAGCACGGTGCTCGTCTGCTGCAGGTCTCGGAACGAGGTGGAGCGTATCGTGGAGTACAGGTCGTTGGCGCTGTTGTCCGGTGCCAGATCGGGCGCACTGGTCCATGATTCGTTCTGCAGGTGGGCGGTGTTCTCTCCCAAGTCGGCGAACGCCACAATGTTACGCGCCTGATCGTAGTTGCCGCGTTTGTTCGTGATCCATACCTCAATCTTGCTGATCGTAGCACCGCTCGCTACGTACGGTACCGACTCCATTGCTTTCTCGTAGTGGTCACGGAAGAAATGTCCGAGGAAGAAATGGCGGTTCTCGTCGTAATTGTCTCCGCTGATGTCGAAGCGTGTCATCTGTGCGCCGCCCTGGCTGCTGACGGTCTGCGCTTGGCTGTTCTGCTGGCTGATGAGCGCCTGGATCTTGAACTTGCCGAATTTCAGATTCGTCTTGATACCGAACAGCGCCTTGCTGCCACGGATGAGCGAGCTCGGCAGATCCATGGTCACGTTACCTGCCTCGATGGATTGTATTATATCGTCCTCCTCGCCTTTGTAGTTCAGTTTGAGGTTCTGCTGGTCAAACGAGAACGAGGCTTCGGTGTTATAGGACAGGTTGAAATTGAGTTTCGTACCGACCTTGCCCTGGATGCTGGCTTGTATCTTCTCGTCAAAATCGAAGATGTTGTTGTTGCGCGCGCGTAACGTAAGCGACGGGTTCGCGATATATTGGTGCTTGAATCCGAACAGCAGCTCCGCGCTACCTTGCATCTTGAGTTGCACACCGCCGGGACCGAAGACTTTGTCCGCAGGACCGATGTTGAACTTCATGTCGGTGATGTCGAACTTGCGCTCGTTGTTATGCTCTACTTCGCTGATTTTCTGTTGCCAGTACTTATGCATCAACTGCCGCTCGGAATAGTGGTTATACTCCTCCTGGGTGAGCATGTAGGGCGTGGAGACATCCGTGTCGCCTATGCGCGTGCGGATAATATAGATACCGTTGTCAGGCTGGTATTCGACGGTGGTGGTCACGTTGTCCGGATCGTTGAGGTCCAGGGAAGAGTAGGGCTGGGTCAGTTCGCCGAAGTTCTGTACACCCAGCTGTTTCACTTGGGTCGGTGCCCAGATGGCGCTGTCCGTCTCGGTGACATAGTCCGCTGCTTCTTCGGGAGCCGGGGTGTCTGTCTTCTCCTTTTCTTTTTCCTTTTTGCCTTTGTCCTGTTGTTCCTTCGCCGCCTTTTCCGCCTCTTTGCGTGCCTTCTCCTCGGCAACGAGCTCCTTGAGCGTCTTGGGCTTGTTCTGCGCATGAACGCTTACCGCCGTTACGGGCAGTAAGCAAAGGATCAGTAATATGTAGAGAAATCTGTTCTTCAATGTACGTTATTCCGTTATTCCGTTTTTTTACAGCATAGTAAGCGCTTTGCGTATAACCGCTTCCACGGACAGAGACGGGTCGGCTTTGAGGATCTTGTCCACGGCTTTGCCGCTGGCGGAGGTAGCAAATCCTAACATAGTCAGTGCACTGACGGCTTCCGCTTTGACGCCGTTGTCCACTTCGATGTCCGCTAACGGCAGTTCGGTCGGGTCTCCGCCCAGATCCAGCTTGAGGGCTTTGTCCTTGAGGTCCACGATAATACGCTGCGCCGTCTTGGGACCGAGACCTTTCACTTTCGCCATTCCCTTCGAGTTGCCGGTAGCTATCAGCATGCGTAACTCTTCGGCGGTGAACGCACTGAGAATCATCCGGGCGGTAGCTGCGCCGACGCCGCTCACCGTCATGAGCAGTTCGAACAACTGTCTCTCCGGGCGCGCTACAAAGCCGTATAACTCGTGCGCATCCTCGCGGATGATTTCCGTGGTGAAGAGTTTGGTCTCTTTGTCCTCCTGACCGATCAGAGCCGAATAGGTAGGCAGCGTGATAGCAAGGCAGTAGCCCACGCCCGCGGCTTCCACCACGGCTTCGGTCGGAGTCAGCTCCGTCAATATTCCTTTAATATATTCGATCATATAGTCTTTTCCGTTTATTGCCATCCGAGGATGGTGTATGTGCTCTCTCCGCGGAGGATGAGCAGTTGTCCGTCACGCAGTATCTTTCGCGGAGTATCCGGTGCTGTGACGTACGGAACGGCTTGTTCGCCGGACGGAACGGTCATTTCCGCGCCGAGGTCGTTCATACCGGTCGTCCCGTCCCAGCAGTTCGTGTTCGCCAGCCGGATCGCAAAACGCGGGTTATCCGCTATGGAGGCGTACGCGTCCGGCAGGTGGAGATAGAGATGATACGTACCGGGCACTATGTCGGACGGCAACGTAAGCGTCTCGTTAATAGTCGTTTCTGCGTTGTTGGGCAACCATCTCCTCGGGTCGCTTTGCAGCGCGAGGCGGAAGGTGTCCGTTGCCGAACAAAGGACGATATACGCCGTGCGGGCGTTGTACAACGGCGCAAAGCCGGTATTGCGAACCGTCATCGACACGGGCATTGCGCCTCCTGCCGGTACAGCATCGGGATAGGTTCCGTTCACCAACTGGAAACGGTATCCCATTAGTCTGTTCAGTTGTTCAAAGATGCCGCTGGAGCGCCACAGGTTCGTCACCTCTTCGGCGTACTCCGCGCCGCAAAACGACCAGTGATACGTGCGCATCTCGCTCTCCGCATTGGCATAGACGCTCTGCGCCAGCGAACTATTCTCCACGTTCGTCTCTCCCCCGTTGGGGACGTACAGCGTTTCAGCGGCGATGTATTGGCGCAATACGGGGTCGTCATCCGGTCCGTCGCCGTCACGACCGTACGTGCCGTCGTTGCCGTAGTCGTTCAGAAACGCATCGTTGTGATGCCCGATACGCGCACGCGGCGAACCGCTGAACGCCGAATCGGACGTAAGCGCTTGTTCGTCTCCGAGGTACTGCATTTTGATGAGCGGATAGCGTACCAGCAAAAACCGGTCGGCAGGACAGGCGTCTAACAAACTGACTAATACGGCGCGCCGGTTGGCGTTGAGTTGTTGCGACTCGTTGCCGAAGTTGGCGCTGTAATACCACTCGCCCCATTCCCCTACAAAACCCGCTTCCAGCGCGTAGATGACATCGGCGTTACTGCTCAGATGGGGCTTGAGTTGGGCTATATGCGCTACCACCCGCTCTTTGGTCGCATCTCTCTTGTCGCTCTCCGAGTAGGCGAAGCGCAGCACACATTTGTATCCTTTGTTGCGCAGCACCTGCATGTCGTCGTCAAATCCCTGCAGCATCCGGGTGCTCAGCGCTTTGGTCTTGTAGTTGTACAGGTTGTATAACAATACCACCAGACGCTGCGTCTCGCGGTCTCCCGCTCTGTCGAAATAGTCTTCATTGCCGACCAGCAGATGATTCTTGCTGTCCGACACCTTGCCGCTTATCTCGTCCGTGAACCCGCGTTCGGGATTAGGGAAAACGGTCGTGTCGTCCACCGTATAGGTGACAACACCCGCCTTAACCGACAGGGTAAGGGCACAGAGACAAAGACAACAGAGCCAGTGGGAAACCGTCATATCTTAGCGATATAAAATCTTAATCCACGGACTCTTGCGGTTCATCGCGCTGGCGGGCATGTACTTGACCAGATAAACCGCCCCTACGCGGAACGCATCATCGTCCATCAGTATCTCGTTATGATTTGCGCTGACCGGAATACTCTTCACCAGTTCACCCTCCGGGCTGTAAATGTTTAGACAGCCGTCCTGCAAGGACTCCGGCAGGTAAATGACATGCTTGCCGGGGTTGTAACTGATAGAGTCGTACGCGAACGTGAGGTGCTTCGAACCTACCGGCTCACCTTCCCGTGTCTGGATGGTGAACGCCTCGCTGAGCGCACTCAGGTGCTCCTCGCATCCTTTGTTCTCCGAGCATTGTAACTGGATATAGTACATCGTGTTAGGCGTCAGGTCGTGCGCGTAGAATTCGATGGCCGAATCCGATTGAGCGATGGTCTGTTCACGTCCCTTGAGGGTATAGATGGTCTTTTTGTCAAACGTGGTGGTGAACGCATCGAGACACACACCCTCACCGCCGATGGAGGTGTAGTCCAGACGGAAACGGCGGTATCCTTGCTCCTCGGTGAAAGTACGGCTGTAAATCAGATCCTTGGTACTACGGTATATCTGGATGGTGTCAATGGTATCAATGCCCAGCTCGCTGAATCCGATCAGGTGGAAGAAACCGACTTCGCTGTCCGATGTGGCAGGTGCATTGAGCCACATCTCCAGCTGGATGACCGGCAACGGATAGATAGGCGATATCAGCCACTCGTTGTTCTCTTTGAACCACATCGACACCGCTCCGTCCTGTTTGGCTTTGGTGGTTGTGCGGTAGAAACTCGTAGCCCAGCCGCTCTCCATTACCGTACTCTCGTCGTCAAATCCCTCAAAACTCTCCATGGTCGATTCTTGTCCCTCTTCCAGGTGATAAAGCGTGACGTAGTACTCCTCGGCATCCTCCACCGGATCCCATTGTACCTTGAACGTGGTAGGTGTCTGCTCGTGCAGTTTGCTGATGTACGGCGGTTCGATCAGCACGGGACGCGGGCTGGTGCCGTACAATACGTAGTTGCTGGTCGTTTTGTCCTGCTTGACCGTCAGGTTGGCGCGCTTGGTGTCGCATATCTGGCGGTTCGGCGCATAGTGAACGTACAGTTTGATATCCATGGTCGAGTCCGCCTGAACGGGCACGGTAGCAGAGGTCAGCCAGTTGGTGCTGTCCAGCGAGAACTCGAATCCGGCTCCCGGTACAGACAGACTCACTTCCTGATTCGGATCCAGATGAGCGCCGATGATCTTCAACTCGTACGTCGGAGTGACGACGGTACGAGGCGAGGATACATAACTGCTGGTCATTACCGGCAGTTCGGAAGGAACGAACATGAACTTGTCGTCTCCGTTGGACTTGAATGTGAACGAAATCGTTTTGCCTTCCATCAGGATGTCGAATATAGGCTGCTCGACGATCTCGCCGCTGTGAAGCACGGGGGTGAAGGAGGTAATGTTCTTCGAACCCGGGTACAGGTCGCTCGCACTCGAGAATCCTTTCTGTCCTCCCGCTTCCTCCAGGTCATAGCGCATAGGGGTGCCGTTGTTCGGCGTGTTGTTGTTCCATGCAGCAGCGTTGTATGCCACATGCCAGATGAACATTCCGACACCAGGAAGAGCGGAAGTAGGGCTGTCCCATCCTACACGCTGGCGGTTCTCCAACAGCCAGTATTCGTTCGGCGAAGCGCTCTCCCAGCTGAGGTTATGCGCCGTCTTGGCAATCAGGTACATCTGCTTAGAACCATTCTCAATGGGTTCCAACGTATATTGCCCTGCATCCTGTAACTGGACAGGTGTCACCCAGCCCAACTGGAAACGCTCTCCGGCAGTGTAGGACGGCGGAGTCTTGCCGTTACCGTTGTAGCTGCCCGAGCACATGATGTCCCATGTACCCAAGGTGTATTGCTCCGCATCCTTGTCCGTATCGTAGTAGTCGGGCAAACCCAATACGTGTCCGAACTCATGACAGAACGTACCGATACCGCACATGCTGTTTCCTGCAAATCCGCGTAATTCGGACGTACAGGCATAGTCATATATCAGCTTGCCGCTGACGCGGTCGCCCGTATTCACAATGCTGCGGTGCGGCCAGATGGTACTCGAACTGGCTCCCTCCGCCTCGTTATGACCGGCATAGTAAATGAATACATTATCCACACGGCCGTCGTTATTGGTGTCATATTGGGCGAAATCAATTCCCAGATCGTCATGAACCAGATTGCATGCCTCCACCACCATCTGGGCGGTGTGCTCGTCGTAATACGCATATCCTTTGCTCAGTGTCACGGGACCGTAGCAATCAAAGTACGGGGAGAAGATACTGTCGGAGCATGCCGTGAAATAGTCGCGTGCCGAACCGACACCGCCATTAGCGCTGTACCCCGACTCATTGAGCATGGCGTCGAAGTCGTCCCGCTTGTATTGGAACTTGAGATCCGAGAAATTGACCAGAATAACGACGCTGTGCGGCGAACCGGTCAAAGGGAACGTAGCCGCAAACTGGCGCTGATGAGCTATGCGGCGGGCTTTACGTGCCGTCTCGCTTTGCGTTGCCACCGATGCATCATCCACCCACATGCCTTGCCCGTTCAGGCGAACCGGCGTACCGTTTTCGCGGGTGTAATAACTGTGAAACTCGTCGCCCACCAGCTTCAGCTGAATGGTACTTCCGTCTCCTTGCGTCATCGTAATGGGCTCCGGGGTCGCCACTACGGCATATGCGGCTATACTCAGCACGCACGCACTCAAAAACAATAGTATCTTTTTCATTTGCGTATAATTTACCAAATTAGCGTGCAAAGTTACACTTTTTTTTTGGATTATGCAAATTTATGGGCATATTTTTTTGTTTTATGTGTCTTTTTGAAAGGATATTGACAGGATATAGACGGTATATAACAAATCAGGCGACCCGAAGGCCGCCTGAAAAAGCAATCAGCAATGCACTTATTTTGCAATGCGGTTGGTTGCGTCGTAACGAACCGGTTTGCCCAAGTTGATCTTTCCGAAGTTGGGGGTTCTGCGGGAAACAGAGCGTTTCGGAGCATTCTGTCCGCCTTCTTCCTCTTCTTCCTCTTCGTCATCGAGGAACTCACCCAGCAACTCGCCGTCCTGGTAACGAACCATTGCAGACGGAGTCAACTCGTACGGATAAACAAGCAGGTTGGAATAGGAAGTGGCATTCTCCCAATCGGCAGCCAGACCCCACCAGCCGCTTACGATCCACTGGATGGTCAGGTCGTAGTCATATCCGCCGCCCGATACCGGTCTGGAGAAACCTTCTTTTACAAGACCGGAACGGATGTACGAATAATTTACACTACCTTCCTCAAATTCAGCATTTGCGATGTATGCGCCACGGGTTCCTTTCTCCAGGAAGGTAGCCCAATCCACGCTTGCACTCTGGTCACCTGCATCCACTTTCTCCAGATAATCCTGATAGATCGGACCAACGATGTCCGGATACAACTCACCGGACAAAGTGGTGAACGGAGTGTTCTTCCACTCTTCTTCGGTATCCACGACAGTGAATTCGTACAGGTCACCCCACAGCGAAGCTTTCTTTTCTTCGCTTCCTTCAATCGGGAAGAATACCGATACGTTCGCAAAGAGGCAGAGACCTTCACCTGCGCTGAAATCCTCGTTGTAGTCATTTCCGTTCGGGCAGATGAATGTCAGCGAATACAACTGACATTTAGCAGAGTCACCTTCCTGAGAATCGTACACCGTGTAAACGGAGTCGTTGAGCGGCTCTTTCGATTTAGTGCTCGGGAAATAGTACATTCTTGCCAGATTCCAGAACAAAACCTCGTAGTTGGCGTAGATCTTACAAGCAGATTGAAACTCACCTGCGGTAGCCGTTACGACAGCCTCACCCGGATAGTCAGCGGTGACAGTACCGTTCTGGTTAACAACTTTTACTACGTCGGTGTCCGATGACATCCATTTTACGTCCTCGGTCAATTTGGCTTCTGCCGGAGATACGATAAGACCCAAGCGTACGGTATCACCGATGTAGAATTTCTCAATCGAGCTCGGGTTAACGGAGATGCCCGTTACCGGAACTTCGTTTGTGCAGCTGGCTAATGCTACGATAGCAACTGCCAATACAATCAGATACTTTTTCATACTAATCTTTTGTTAAAAAGTGTTAATGTTGTTTGTATATAAACAGACTTGTCGTCTAATTATTCGTTTGTTCACTCCAATTATTCGTGTGTCAACTGTGTCTGGGAAATCAAGTTCGGGTTATACGATGTTTCCGAAGCCGGAATCTCGCACTGGAACTCTTCCATGTTGGTGGCTACGCTCAGTTCGGCGTTTGCACGGCTTACGTGGTTGGTACCCAGAGCAATCGATTTGTTGAGACGGCGCAGTGTCTGCAATCCGTATCCTTCGCCCCACATCTCGACACGCCAGTTGTAAATCAACGCCTCTTTGAGCGCGGTTCCCGTCAGACCTGCCAGCCAGGTGTTGTATTCTGTCTCCTCGCCCGGAATGACACGCTCGTCACACAGCGCTTTGATGTAACTTACAGCGGTTGCCTCATCGTTGCTTGCCCAAGCGGCTTCGGCGGCAATCAGATAAGCCACCTCCGAACGCATGAAGATGTTGTCGCACAGCCAGTTACGATCCACGTCACGCAAATCGGTTACATTACGTGTGCCCGGGTTGTAGAACTTGCCGTCAGGACAATACGAATAGGTCATGGACGGTGAACGGAACCAGTTGACACGACCGTCCCATTTGTGGGAAGCAATCAGTTCATAGAGCTTGCTGTCGATGGCTTTGGTGTCGCCCGCAGCGGCATAACTGTACGAGTGGATATCCACCTGACCGAAGAACGAACCTAATCCGGTGGTCGTCTCAACCGTCACGTCCTGTCCCCACATCCAGTTATTGGCGTTGACATCCGCAAAACCGGTCTCTGTCAAGTCCTTGTATTTCAAAATAGGATACTTGCCTCCGTCAATTACTTTCTTGGCTTGTTCGAGTGCAATCTCATATGCGTTCTTTCCGTCCGCAATAATGACGTTGTCCGAATTGCCGTGGTTCAGCATGGAATACGCCAGAATGATACGCGCTACATCGGCATTGACTTCCAGTTTGGAATCCCGCTCGTAGTACTGACCGTAGAACTCAAGCAGGTCGATTGCGTCGGACAAATCCTCATAAATACGCTCGTACACCTGCGTAATGGTAGCACGGGGCGTACCGGCGGTATCCGCCATTACTTCTTTGACCGTGTAGATCGGTACTGCCAGCTCGTTGTCCATGGTGCTCTCCAACATATCCATCGGGTTGCAGAAATAGGTGAGCAGGTTGTCATAAGCCCATCCGCGCATAGCCAGCAACTGACCATAGTAATAACCCTGCAGGATCAACTCGGAGTCATCCACGGTACCGGCGTCTTTCGCCGCCATGATATCCGATTTGTGCGCCTCTACACCGATCATACCGAGGTTGGCAAGATGGATGATGTCGTAATAGTACGACCACAGGTAACTGTAGGCATAGTTGCGGAACAAACCGCGCTCGTATGACTCGAACCATCCGTAGCCCGTACGCTGCATTGCCATGTCGCCGCACTGTAGGTCGCCGTACATGTCTATGGAGCGCTCTCCGAACGTGCCGTGACCACCGTATTCATATAACTTGGAGTACAAGCCGAATACCGTTCCTTCCAGTTTGTCGGCGTCTGTCAGGGCGTTGAACTGATCCTCCAGCATCACGCCTCCCTCGGGATATTGCGCGAGGAAGCTGTCACCGCAGGATACTAACCCTAAACTTACTACCAGAGTAGCAAATAAATATTGAATCTTTTTCATAATACTCTAATTTTCAATTATACGTTATCAATTTTCAATTAGAATTGTACCTTGATACCACCCATGATAGTGGATTGCGGCGAGTAGTCTGCGTAAGCGTTTGTACCCGAGAAGGACATCATTGGGTTGTAACCCTTACGAGCCGACGCTATAGCGATGTTATCCGCTGCCACCCATATCTGAAGGTTGTTCATCTTAATCTTTTCAATCAACTTCTTGGGGAACTTGTACCCGAGGTTGATGTTGTTCAGACTCAAGCAGTTGTTGCTGGTCAGGAAGCGGTCGGATCCGGTATTGGCATACTGGTCAACGCCGTTGCTCAAACGCGGGATATTGGTATTCGTGTTGTTCTCCGTCCACGCGTTCTTGATATCCTTGTGCCAGTTCATCTTACCGATAGCGTCGCTGTGCATCAAGAGTGCATAGTTGTTATCGTATCCGTAACCGCCGATACGGTAACTGCAGCTGATACTCAGCGTCACACCATATGCCTCCAAGTCGATACCGAAACCACCGTCGAGGTCAGGCATGTAGCTCTTGCCGGTATAGTTGTAACCTGCGTAAGGCGTTTTGTTGCCGAACACCGTGGTCTGCTGGATGTTGGCATTCGGGTGCTTCAACTTATACTCATAAACAGACGAGATGTAGTTTGCCACCGATGCGGTGGTGTTGTCGTCAATGAGTTCGGCATTCGTTGTACCGAATCCACCCTTGTTGGCATCGTAGTATGCCGTGTAGGTAGCTTCACCATCCTCGTTAACGCCCTCATAATGACGCATATAGTACTCTGCGATAGAGTGACCGACCGCCATTCCGCCGTTCATTACCATTCGTTTCGGATTACCATTCTCGTCATACTCGCCGTCCCAAGGCATCTCCAACATCTTGTTACGATAGTAACCGCCGTTCAGACGGATATCCAGTTTGATGTTACGCATATCCACTGCGTGTGCCTTCAAGTCGAACTCGATACCCTGGTTCATCATCTTGGCATCGTTTACATAGTAACCGCTGTAACCCAGCGAAGGAGCCACATAACGCGGGCAGAGCAGGTTGTCCGTCAGTTTGTAGAAATAGTCGAACTCCACATCCAGATATTTCTGGAGCGAAACTTCCAGACCGAGATCCACCTGACTCGAACGCTCCCATGTCAGTTCCTCGTTTCCTTTGTAACTCCAGGGATAACCTTTCTTGTCGTTCACGTTCTGAATATCATACTGGTCGGTGAAGAGCATATCGCCGATGTCCTGGTTACCCAGCACACCCCAGCTCAGACGCAGTTTACCGTTCTTGAGCCAATCGGCAGCTTCTGTACCTTCCATGAAATGCTCGTTGGTGAAATTCCATGCGCCGCCGACAGAGCCGAAATGACCCCAGCGGTGACCCTTTGCGAACTTGGACGAACCATCGGCACGGTAGTTGGCGGTGATCAGGTAACGGTTGTCGTATTCATAGGTGAAGGTAGCCAGAGCAGACTCCAAAGTGCTGGTACGTGCGTACCCCTCTACACCGTCCATGCTGACAGCGTTGCTCAGCTCGGTAATGTTGTCATCTACGATATTCTTCTTGTAACCGTATTGTACGTTGTATTTGTAGTAGGTCGTCTCGTGACCGGCGAGTACACGGAAGGTGTGCTCGTTGTAGGTCTTGTTGTACTCCAGCAACTGGTTGCTCGTTACAGCGAGGTGGTTGACCTGGGTGTTGCTGATACGACCGATACCAGCAGCGTCACCGTAATACTTGTTCGTCAATTCGTTCTGACGTGAATTGAGGTATTGTGCGCCGACGTTGACGGTGAACTTGAGTCCTTCGTACAGTTTGAACTCCAGGAAGGCGTTTGCCACTGTCTGGTTATATACGCTCACCTGCTTGTCCCATACTAATGCACCTGCGGGGTTGATACCGTAGGAGTAGAGACGACCGTTGGAGTCACCTGCTACGCGCGGCTCTCCGTAGTCGAACATGTACTTGCCTGTCAACGGGTCCGTTACAATCGAACCATCGGCATTATGTACATAAACGGGATAGATGGACGGCGTTTGCTGCACGAAGAGGAAACCGTTGTTGGCGGCGTTGTCATCCTGACAGGGGTTGCTCATCGTAGCGTGTGCATACTGGATGTTCAAACCACCTTTCAGCCATTTCTTCGCCTGATAGTTAATGTTCGCACGGGTGTTGAAACGCTGGAAGTTGGAAGCGGTGTAGTAACCCTCGTCCTTGAGGTAGCCGAAGCTGGTGAAGTAGTTCAGTTTCTCGCTACCACCGCTGATCTTGGCGGTTGCCTCGAGTTTGAGACCGTTGTGGAACAAGGTGTTGTACCAGCTCTCCATGTTCTCGTACGCCGACAGACGCTTTACGTTCGGGTTGAAATACGGATTGACAACACCGTTGGTGTAGGGCTCAATCAGCGTCTCTCCTGCGGGCGGATTCTCCCACAGATAGTAGGTGGTGGGAAGACCGTCGGAACCATAGAGTTTGCCGTTTGCATCTTTGATGGCTTGCGTTACCGACTTGCTCATGCGCGCCTGATTGTACAAGCTCTGCCAGCAGAGAACGACGTAGTCCTCCGGCGTGTCAATGACCTCGTACATCGGCAGAAGACGCATGTTGGCACCCGCCTTCACGTCGATCTCGATTTTTCCGTCATCTCCGTTCGAACTACCTTTCTTGGTGGTGATCAATACGACACCGTTAGCACCGCGGCTACCGTACAGAGAGGTAGCGGTTGCATCTTTCAGAATGGTTGTGCTGGCGATGTCACCCGGGTCGATGGAGCTGATGGAAGCGGCATCCAACGGAATACCGTCCACTACGTAGAGCGGTGTGCTTCCGGCAGACAACGAGCCGATACCGCGGATACGGATGGTACTGATTGTACCCGGCTGACCGCTTGTCTGTGCTACCTGAACACCTGCTACCTCACCGGCTAACGCCTTGGTGATGTCGGAGGGGTTCTTTTTCTCGATGTCGTCGGCTTTGACCGCCTGAGCCGATCCGGCGTATGCGCCCTTGGCTACGGTACCGTAACCCGTAACGACAACGTCCTGGAGCATCTCGGAGCTCTCCGTCATAACCACCTTGAGGTTCTTCCCCACGGGAACTTCCTGCGTGGTCATACCGACGAAACTAACGACCAGGGTCTTCACCGACTCCGGTACGTTCAATTCGAACTTACCGTCGTAGTCCGAAATAGTACCTTGTGTGGAGCCTTTCGCCTGAATGCTGGCACCGATCACCGGCTCACCATTCGCGTCGACTACCACGCCGTTTACATGCTGGTCGGCATACACGAATACGCTGACCACTGCAAGAAACAAAAGTGTCAATAATTTTTTCATCGTTTGTTATATTTTGTTTTATTTTTATTTCCGCCCGGTACTCCTTATTGTGCGCGTATATACGTATATGAATACGGAATACGCACGTGCGTACATAGGAAAAATCGTGCAAAGGTACGACTTTTTTTTTATATAACCAAATTATTTGGCAAAAAAATGCAAAAATTTACAATTTTAACCTATTTATATGTCAAAATGTAATAATTTGCGTCCGAAAACATTTCATTTGCGATATCAAAAAGCGTTTGTGCCGACGTTTTGGATATTTTGTCAACTATCTCATCCCACTGGGGAGCATGCCCGTGGTACAGCATGGATTTCGCCATGGACAAGGCTGTGTTCTCCTGATTCTGCGCGGAAACCGCCAGCTGACCGCGTAACTGGGTGATTGCTTTGCGCAACGCCGTTTCCGACATGGGACGTGTGCGAAGGTGTTCCAACTCCTGCTTTACCAGTTCCAGGCTCCGTTCGAAGTCGCCCGGGTCGCAAGCCCAATACACACACCAGTAACCCGTGTCGCTCAACGGGGTATAGACCGATTCGACGGTATAGACCAGCCCTTTGGACTCGCGCAGACTCAGATTCAGCCGGCTGTTCAGACTTCCACCGCCTAAAATATTATTGATCAGAAACATTCCTAATTGTTTCTCGTGCCCGAGCGGGTACGCGTGCCCGCCCACCATGGCATGCACCTGGTGGGTGTGCCGTTTGAACGTCCTTTCCCGTTCCGGGTTGAGTATAGTGTCGTCGGCTGTCACTCTCGGTTGACCGTCGGGTTGCTCTCGTCTTGCTCTCGTCTTGCTCCCGATGTGATCAGGTGCGGCGAGGGAGCCGAATTCGTGTTCGGCGAGGCGGAAGAAACGATCGGGAGAGACGTCGCCCTGACAGAAAACGACCATCCGTTCCGGGCGGTAGTGCTCCTCCATCCATCGGCGGGCGTATTCCGGCTTCGAGGATATATGCCGCAAGGTCTTTTTCGTACCTAAAACGGGCATTGCTAACGGGCTCCCTGCAAAGACGAGACTCTCGAAATCGTCGTAGATGAGTTCGCTCGGGCTGTCGTTGTAACTCTCTATCTCGTCCATGATGACCATCCGCTCCTTGTCCGTTTCGTCTTTTTTGAAACCGGGTTCACGGAGCATTTCAGCTATCAGACGGAGTGCCAGTTGTACATGGCTTGTCAGGATGGCGGCATAGAAGGTGGTTTCTTCCTTGGTCGTATAGGCGTTGATTTCCCCTCCGATCCCTTCAATGGATTGAATGAGCTGCCGCCCTGTCCGGTGTGCGGTTCCTTTGAAGACGCAATGCTCGATATAATGCGCCATTCCGTTTTCTTCCGGTAGTTCGTCGCGTGTGCCGGCACCGACCATGACACCGATGTATGCAACCGGTGAAGGCGTCCTGCGATGCACTATTTTGACGCCATTTGGCAAAATATGATAAAAAGTTTGACTTTTTTCTTGCATAATTCAAAAAAATGTAGTAATTTTGCAGCGGTTTTTCAAATACCTCGGGAGGAATGCTATTGAAACGATATTCCGACCGAAGAGCGTAGCACACAACGTAGCGTCATCGAGCTGCGGGGCAGCGAGTCACGCGAGTTGTCGTGTAAGCGAGCGGCATTGGCGGAATTGGTAGACGCGCCAGACTTAGGATCTGGTTCCGCAAGGAGTGAAAGTTCGAGTCTTTTATGCCGCACACTATGAAAAAGTGTTTCCCATTGGTCTGGGTGGCATGTGCTGCCCTTTTTTTCAGCTCCTGTCTGACCGGAGATTATCAATCGACGCCGCGTATCACGGTTTATCAACTCTATCGTACCAATTTAGCCGGAGTGGAAGATACTTTGAATTACGGCGACACCATTCAGATCGGTGACACGGTTCTGGCGCCGATGTTGCTGGAAGGGGTGTACAACAATCTTGTCTATTTCAAGGTGAGTGCGGATGCGAATGCATTCGACTATGACATTGTGAAGGATACGTTGTACCAGCATCTGCTTGCGGAGGACTCGAAGCCCGAGGAGGGCTATCTGCATTTTGTGTCCGGGTGCTATCTGTATCCCGCCACCCTGCGGTATGTAGCCAAGAAATCCGGTACGTATCCGATCAACGTCGAGATAGGTTCCACCGCCAATGAGAAATATTCCCCCCGCAGCGGTTCTTTCAATCAGCCGGTAGAGTAGTCTTCTTCGCTTCCTGCCACAGTTCCTCCATTTCCGCGAGCGTCATGTCTTTGAGTTCGCGACCCTGCTCTTTGGCGCGTGTCTCGAGGTAGTTGAACCGGCGGATGAACTTGAGGTTGGTCTGCTCGAGTGCGTTGTCCGGCTTGATTTTGTACAAGCGTGCCGCATTGATGAGCGCAAACAACAGATCTCCGAACTCCGCCTCCATCTCCGCGGTACACGGGGCGTTGTCTTTCAGTTCTTTGAGTTCGTCCTCAAACTCCCGTATCTCCTCTTTCACTTTCTCCCACACATCCTCGCGGTGCTCCCAATCGAAGCCCACGTTCGCTACCTTGTCCTGTATGCGGTAGGCTTTGACGAGGCTCGGCAGGCTGTCAGGGATACCGCCCAAGACGGTCTTGTTCCCGCCTTTCTCCTGCAACTTGACCTGCTCCCACAAGTGGCTCACTTCCTCGGCGTTTTGTGCTGCGGTATCGCCGTACACGTGCGGGTGACGGAAGATGAGTTTGTCGCAGAGCCGGTTGCATACATCGGCGATATCAAAATCGTTTGTCTCGCTGCCCATCTTGGCGTAGAATACGACATGGAGCAGCACGTCGCCCAGCTCCTTGCTGATTTCGTTCATGTCGTGACGGCTGATAGCGGTTGCCAGCTCGAAGGTCTCCTCGATCGTGTTCTGGCGCAAGCTGTCGAAAGTCTGTTTACGGTCCCACGGACATTTCTCCCGCAGGTCGTCCATGATATCCAGCAATCGTCCGAACGCAGCCAGTTTTTCTTCCCGTGTGCTCATTCTTTGTCCTCTTCTTCCGGATGATAATTGTGCATGGTCAGGTTTCCGTGATGGTCGAGCTTCGCATAGGTCCACTGCTGGAAGCAATCGCCCAGGATGATGACGCGGCTGCCGCTCTCCAACTGCAGATCCAGCTCGATATGCCGGTGACCGAAGATATAATAGTCGCGGTGGTTGTTCTGCTTCTCCTGATCTTTGGCAAAGAGCACTAACTCCTCTTTGTCCTCGCCTTTGTAGGGACAGGGTTCGGCTATCTCTTTCAAGCGGCTTTTCTTTGCCCAGTTATACCCGATTTTGTTTCCCCACTCGGGCGGCAACATGCGGAAGAGGAACTGGAGGAACGGATCGTTGAATATCTTGCGCAACTTGATAAAACGCTTGATTTTCTTGCGCACCCGTGAGGAATAATAGGTCTCCCAGTTGCGCGGCAGCAAACCGTCACCGTGACTCAGATAAACCACTTTGCCGTATCGCAAGATCGTGCATGGCTCCGTATGTACGTCCACTCCGGTCAGTTTGGCTAACCCGCCGAAGGTCCATAAGTCATGGTTGCCGACAAAGAAATGGATGTGGATGCCTTTCTTGCGGAGATGACGCAGCTCCTTGAAAAACGGGTCATACTGACGTTTGCTTTTGTCCCGGATATAGTACTCCATCCAAAAGTCAAACATATCCCCCAGCATGTAGATGGAGACCGCATCTTTGCTCATCTCCTCCAGCAGGTTGATCAATTTCTTCTGGTGTGCCCAGCCGCGTTCGATCGCCAGGCTGCCCAAATGGGCGTCGCTTAAAAAATAAATCATATGACAGATTTAATTATTGACGATTTTACAATTTACAATTTGACAATTGGATTTGCAATTGGATTGATGATTATAAGAAGCCGAGTTCGAGTTTGGCTTCTTCGCTCATCATGTCCTTGGTCCATTCCGGCTCGAAGACAATGTTCACATTCACGTCCTTGATGCCGTCCACGCTGCCTACTTTCTGACGGACATCCTCCACCAGAAAATCGCCCGCAGGACAACTGGGGGCGGTCAGCGTCATCGTGACCTCGCACACTCCGTCGTCCTTCAGCTCGATTCCGTATATCAACCCGAGGTCGTATATATTCACCGGTATCTCAGGGTCAAAAACGGTTTTCAGCATGCGTAATATAGCTTCTTCTTTCTCTAAAAACTCGTTCATATTTACAAATCGGCTGCAAAGTTACTGCTTTTTTGCGACATATACAAGAGAAAAGGCAAAAATTTGCAGATAAATTTGCACATGTGTGATTTTTTTAGTATTTTTGCACCCGCAAACCACGATGCCGATGAATACGATTTTTATTGTTCTGCCAATACTGACGTTGCTCATGTTTGACCTGGGGCTGGCGTTGCAACCGGCGGATTTCAAACTGATTGTGTCGCGTCCGAAACCCGTTATAGCGGGTCTTGTAGGACAGATTATTCTGCTGCCTCTTATCGCCTGGGGCGTCATTCATCTTCCGTTTTTCAGTGTTCACCTTTCCCCATTGTTTGTTATCGGTATCATGCTGGTGGCATGCAGCCCCGGCGGCAGTTCAAGCAACGTGTTCTCCATGCTGGCGAAGGGGGATGTGGCGTTGTCCGTGACCCTGACCGCCTGTAGCAGCCTCATCACGCTCTTCACGTTGCCGCTCATTATGGCGTGGGTGACCTCGCGTGTAGGCGAAGCGGTCAATATCCACCTGCCGGTCGGCAAACTGCTTGTGCAGAACATCGTGCTGATGGTCGTGCCTATCGCGGTCGGTTTTGTTATCAATATCTTTAAACCTGTACCGGCGCAGAAGATTCATAACGTGCTCAAGCGTATCGCGATGCCGGCGCTGGTGTTGTTGGTGACGGTTTTCTTTATGCAGCACCGTCAAACGATTGTGAGCGAGTTCGGTTCGCTCGGGTTGACGATGACAGTGCTTATCCTCGGCTCCACGTTCTGCGGTGCGCTGATCGCGTGGCTGTTGCGGCTGTCGGGCAAAGAACGCCGCACGCTTGTCATCGAGGTCGGCATGCAGAACGCGGCTCAGGCAATTACTGTCGCATGCAGCCCCCTCATTTTTAATAACGAGACAATAGCCATTCCGGCGATCATCTATGCGCTGGTAATGAACCTGGTCTTGCTGGCGTATGTGGGGCTGACGAAAACAATACGGACGGAAAAGGACTAACAACAAACACTATATTACCACCATGAAACAACAACTGGTATTGGCTGCAGCGCTATTGTGTGTGCTGTGCGCCGGATGTACGCGGAATGCGCAAGAAGCGTATCCGCAAGTAGGAACGGTCTCCAAAGACACCATCAACGGGGTACCCTGCAGTATCTATCTCCCCGATGCCTATGCCGAGCGGGTGCCGAGCGGCGTAGCGGCGTTCCCTGTGCTGTACCTGCAGCACGGAATGGACGGCACCGAACGGGATTGGCCTGTCAAGGGACATCTGTTGCAGTGGATGGACTCTATGCTGCGTCACGGCGAAGTGAAAGAGATGGTTATCATCATGCCGGATAACTGTCCGGATCTGCCTTCCTATGACGACGAGCTGGCGAACGCGACCACGGGAGAGTGGGAGAACGGTTTTGCCGCATTCATGGCGGAGTCGGAGCGCCGCTATCATATCAGCAACAAACCGTCCGAACGTGCGATAGCCGGATTGTCTATGGGAGGGTATCACACGATGAAAATCGCCACCTTGCTCGACGGGCAGTTCAACTATGTGGGTATGTTCTCGCCCGCTACCTTCGAGAACGAAGCACCCCGTCAGGCGGATGTGTTCTGGATCGGTATCGGAAAGGATGATTTCCTCTACGATATGGTGAAAGGCTACCGCCAGTGGCTCGATGCGAACCAGGTGACATACACCTACTACGAGAGTGACGGCGGACACGATTGGCCTAACTGGCAGGATTACTTCAACCGCTTCCTGCCGCTCTGTTTCCGTTAAACGTATCAGAACCGCTCCCGGAATTCCGAAGGTGTGCAGCCTTTGGATTCGCGGAAGAGACGGTTGAAATGGCTGAGCGTATTGAACCCGCACGAATAGCCGATTTGTGCTACTGACAGTTTGGTTGTCAGCAGCATACGTGCGGCGATGCCCAGACGGTAGTCAATGAGATACCTGTTGGGCGTGCGACCCGTTTTGTTGCGGAAGAAACGCGAGAACGAGTCCACGTTCATGCAAGTCATATCCGCCAGCTGCTGAACGGAGATATCGCGCATGTAGTTGTCCGCAATATACTCCCGCACGCGGTATACCCGTTCGTCTTCGTTCTCCTCGTTCGCTTCTATGAACGATGAAGAGGACAATTCGCGGGCATCCTCCACCAGCGACAACCGGTACAGCAGGTTCCATAGCCGTATCACGGACGCAAAACTCTCATTGCTGTGCGCCAGGTTGACGATATCCTCCCGCAGAATCTGTATGGCGGGTTCAGGGAAAGCGAGTCCCCTCTGGGCACGCTCCAGCATGCGGCGGATGGAGACGAACGCACGTTTGTCCATGAACGAACCGTTGAACGCATCCGGGTCGATATGAATGGTGATTTCATAGATGTCCTGCTCGGGACAAGTGCCTTGTTCCCAAACATGTACCAGTTTGCCGCCCGTCATGAGGACCAAATCCAGATTGCCGATGGTCTCATGGCTGTCACCAATGGTACGTGTCGCCCCGGCGGCGGTTACAATTTCTACAAGGATGCCAAGTTCCGCCGTATCACCCGTTACCGCTACAACAGCGTGCCGATGGACAGCGTGGGACGCTATTTCTATATCAAAGACGGTGCGACCGTCTGGAATCCGGGCTGGAAGCCGTGCAAGACGGAGTTGGACAGTTACGAATGCCGTCACGGACTCAACTACACGCGCATAACGGGCGTGAAGAACAAGGTACGCGCGAGTGTGCTCTTTTTTGTGCCGCTGGGAGTGAAAGCCGAGACGTACGCAATGGTAGCGGTCGATCATATGCCGGACGGGTATGTCCCTGCGGTATGGGGTAATGTAGCCGAACTGGCGTATCTCGATATGCTTGTCCATTTCGGTTCGTCACCGGATCTGCTCCTTGCCCACCTCAAACCGTACCTCGAGGAAGCCAATACGGTTTCCGTGTTCAAATCGCCTTACGGCAACAGAGAGTCGGATTTCTTCTGGGGCTGTAACTCGGAAGGCTGTTGCTGGCGCGGGGTGGAGTGCCTGTACGCGTATCGCATGACGGGGGAGGAGCAGTACCGCATCCAGGCGGAACGGTGCCTCAATTATATCCTGGGTCAGAACGCTACGGGTTTCTGCTATGTGACGGGTTTTGGTACCCATCCGACCTCTCATCCGCATCACCGTCTGTCGTACAACCATCCGAAGGGCACGCTCCCGGGCTTCCTTGCCGGAGGTCCCAACCCTGCCCGTCAGGACGCGGCTACCGACGGGGTCAAGTACCCCAAGGACGTACCTGCCGATGAGAGCTATCTGGACTACCAGCCTTCGTACGCTTCCAACGAGGTGACCATCAACTGGAACGTCACCCTCTTCGCCCTCACCGCCGGACTGGATGCGCTCGAATAAGCATTCCCGGTTCAAACAACATCAAACAAAAACAGAAAAATCGCCCGATATGAGCGATTTTTCTGTTTTTTGCGGCGGATTTGATTTTAAAAGCGGTTGCTCGCACGATTCCTGACTTTAATATGCGTTATTTAACGTTTCCGCGTCTTTTTAGTTAATCATTTTTGTTTGTTTTTTTCTAAATTCTGATTTATCGCATCACCACTATTTTATGTTTATGTCTGATTATTTATAAGGAATTTGCAAAATTTGGAGGATTTTTTCTAACTTATCGCACCTGCACCAGCTTGTATCGAATATGGAACGAGGTTTGAACGCGACCATCACGGGACTACGTCCCGAGAACGACCTGACCACACCCTGACCACACCCTGACAGGCTACGTGTTTCGGACATATTCCAGCCCGTACGCACACATCGTCTCATGAGTACATACCAAATATCGTCCCAGATACTTGACCAGCACCATCGGTATGCCTGCCGCACGCGCAATTTCGTTTTTATACATTGATTTATAGGCCATTGTTTTGCTTGTTTTTTTACGTCGTTTATTGTGACGGATGTCATCCGTCGTTGTTTTCTTTGTCCATTAGCCCGGAATCTGATTCCGGTTTCCCAACAAGCAAAAGGCGGTGCTCTCGCTTTATTCATCCGGCTTTGAAAAGGCTTTATTCAAGCGCTAATACAGGAATCCGAAGAGCCAGAGAGGGATTTTGTTGCCTAAAGCATATTCAATACCATCGGCGGCAATATAAGCATTAGGAATATCTGCTATCTGCTTGCCGTCCTTCGATTGACCTCCGACTTCAATAGTAAATGTCCGGTCAATCATAAAATCCCCTTGTTTGGCATATTCAATCTGGTGATGATATGCCAATTGGTTCACAAAGAACGTTTCCCTCTCTGTGCCGGTTTCTACTTGTGTGAGCGATAAGGCATGCAACAGATTGCAGTTCTCCATATAAATCTTATCCGGCTTCTGCATTCGTTTGAGATTTTGTGCATCGCCATATAACGAGTTCAGCAGTTTTGCTCTATTCAGATTCGCCAATTACAAAAAAATGCTGAATTGTGCAAGCATTTTTGCAAAAAAATTGCTTATTCCGTTAAGCAAATACTATTTTAGGGCGTTTTGGGTCACTTTCCTTATTGGGTCGCGGGTCTTATTTCAATCCGTTTTTCGGAGCAAACAATAATAAATCCGTCTGCGGATGGGGCAAGCGGAATAATAGGAGGAAGATAGCGGCATACTTACGACAAAAAAAAGAGACGGGGCACGCACGTGCTCCGTCTCTTGCTTACGGATAGCCTGACGGCTACGATTTACCACTGGATATCGGTGTCGCTACCGCCGATAGACATTTGGTCACTTGTCGGTGCGGGAGCACCACTCGCTGCCTGCATAAGCGTCATCGATGCGAACTGTGCTACTTGCACTTCGGGTTGATTATAATGCTTTTTCATACCATTCACAAATTTTAAATCTTAAATGACATGTATCAGATGATCGTTTACACTTTTGTATCAGAACATCGTTTACACTTTTGGATTGTTAACAATAAAATTTTTATTATACAATTTTGTTCTTT
>CAJOEJ010000007.1 GCA_905233375.1 Paludibacteraceae bacterium
GACTATGATTCGTGAAGTAAAATTTGAGTCGCAAGACCGCCGCGAGAAACAGATTCTCGCCGCTCTGAACGCTAACGGTATCGCTTCCATCGAGGAGGCAAACCAGATTTGCGAACAATACGGCCTCGATCCTTATCTGACCTGCGAGGAGACCCAACGTATTTGTTTTGAGAACGCCAAGTGGGCTTACGTGGTAGGTACCGCTATCGCGCTGAAGAAAGGCTGCAAGAACGCCGCTGACGCTGCCGAGGCTATCGGTATCGGTTTGCAGGCCTTCTGTATCCCGGGTTCTGTAGCTGACGACCGCAAGGTAGGTATCGGTCACGGTAACTTGGCTGCTCGTCTGCTGCGCGAGGAGACCCAGTGCTTTGCTTTCTTGGCAGGCCACGAGAGTTTCGCTGCTGCGGAAGGCGCTATCAAGATTGCCGAGATGGCGAACAAAGTTCGTAAGAACCCGCTCCGTTGCATCCTCAACGGTCTGGGCAAAGACGCTGCTATGATCATCAGCCGTATCAACGGTTTCACCTATGTACAGACCGAGTTCGACTATTTCACGGGCGAGCTGAAGATCGTTCGTAAGAAAGCATACAGCGACGGTCCGCGTGCAAAAGTGAACTGCTACGGTGCAGACGATGTTCGCGAAGGTGTGGCTATCCTCTGGCATGAGAACGTGGACGTTTCGATCACCGGTAACTCGACGAACCCGACGCGTTTCCAGCACCCGGTAGCAGGTACGTACAAGAAAGAGCGCGTGCTCGCAGGCAAGCCGTACTTCAGCGTAGCTTCCGGTGGTGGTACCGGTCGTACGTTGCACCCGGATAACATGGCAGCAGGTCCTGCTTCCTACGGTATGACGGATACCCTCGGTCGTATGCACAGCGACGCACAGTTCGCAGGTTCGAGCTCCGTTCCGGCACACGTTGAGATGATGGGCTTCCTGGGTATCGGTAACAACCCGATGGTAGGATGTACCGTAGCTTGCGCAGTGAACGTAGCGCTGGCGCTGAATAAGTAAGAACCCCTCCCCGACCCTCCCCTCAAGGGAGGGAGTGGAGGAAGAATGATTTATATTACAAAACGAAATGAAAAAATATCTTTTAATTGCAGTTCTTGCTGTAGCCAGTTTGGCAGCTTATGCACAACCGCGTGCAGTGGGTGTTAACCTTGGACCGTGGTCATCGTTCTCGTACCAGCACGGATTCGGAACGGCGAACATGTTGGATGTAGCGGCTAACGTCATCCTGCCTATCAACAGCGGTGTCGGTGTCGGCGGTCACGTGACCTATGACTGGATCGATCCGTTCAATGCACCTGTTCCCTGGAACGAGAAAGGTGAATGGCACTGGTACATGGGTGTCGGTGGTTCGGGTGGTTTCATCTTCGGATACACGGACAAAGAAGGCACCGCTCACGGTGGTAGCTGGTACGCAGGTGTAGCAGGTCATATCGGTATCGAATATGATTTCTGGTTCCCGTTCCAGTTGTCGCTGGACTGGCGTCCGTCGATCGGTGTAGGAACCAATACCGGCAACCTCGGATTCAACATCCCGGGTCTTTGGGGCGGTCTCCAACTCGGTGTCCGCTACAAGTTCTAAGCGGGCTAAAACAGCCGAAAAGAAAGAGCTCTTCACATGGTGAAGGGCTTTTTTTATATGCAAATACACTTTTTTTTGAAAAAAATTACAATTTATTTGTATAATCCAAATATTTGTTGTACCTTTGCACGCGGAAAAACCAATTTAATTCAATAATCATATGAGAAAAATTCTTCTAACGCTACTCACTGTAGCACTTTGCATTCCTGCAGTAGCAGGTATTCGTCAGAAAAAAGCAGACAAGGACACGAACCAGTTCCGCTATGAAATCGAGTGCGCCGGTAACGCCATTCAGGGTACGTATCTGGTAAAAGTATGGAGCTATAGCAAGAAAGCTTCCATCGCTGAGAACCAGTGCCGCAAGAATGCCGTTCACGGTATCATCTTCAAGGGCTACGGAGGTGGTCAGGGTTGCGTATCGCAACGTCCTCTGGCAAACAATCCGGGTATCGAGACCCAGTACCAGGAGTACTTCAAGAGTTTCTTCGCTGAAGGCGGCGAGTTCCAGAAATACGCTTCCATCATGGAAGGTACGACGGAGACGACCAAAGTCGGCAAGGAGTACAAGATCGGCGTTGTAGTAAGCGTTCGCAAGGACGATTTGCGCAAGGCATTGGAAGCCGCAGGTATCATCCGCGGACTTAGTTCAGGATTCTAATATTTGACAAGTCAGATTTTGAAAGTTATGAAAAAGTTATCATTATTCATAGCCGTTATAACGGCTCTCGTTTTTGCCGGTTGCGGTCCGAGACGTTCTCAGGCCTATTATGACCAGCCGAGTCAGGTAATGAGTGCAACCTCCGACGGTACGTATGTCATCCGCGTTCAGGTTCGCGCAAAAGATGCGGTTGTAGCCTTCAAAGAGGCTCAGCGCAAAGTGGTAAGAGAACTGATTTTCGACGGCGTCAAGTCCGCCAACAGCAGCATGAGCGACCTCAAACCGCTGTGTTTTGACATGAACGCCCGCGAGAAATACGAGGACTACTGGAACGCATTCTTCAGCGACGAAGGTCCGTGGAAAGAGTTCACGAGTTACAAAGACCGCCGTGCCACCTCGACGCGCTACCAGCGTGACGGACGTCTGATGGTGGAGACGGGAACGGTAACCGTGGACCGCGCAGGTCTCAAGAAGAAACTCCAAGAGGACGGTATCATCCCGAAGGAAGGGAGATATTAATAGTTGAAAGTTGAGAGTTGAGAGTTGAAAGTTGATAGTTAATAATTGAAAATTGACAGTTATGAAAAGATATATCTTTTCCATCGCATTAGCGCTGGTAGCGTTGGTAGCGAGCGCACAGATTAAGAAACCCGAACTGATGGTCATTCCGTCAGACAATTGGTGTATCGCGAACGGTTATTACACCGAAGTAGAGAATATGGGCAAGACCGAGAAAGTGCCCGATTACAAACAGGCATTGCAGGAGAACATGGGTTTGAAACTGGCTATCGCCAAACTGAATGACCTGATGGCAGAGCGCCAGTTCCCCTTGCACAGTCTGGAGCAAGCGATCAAGAACCTGGAGCAGCGCCGTATGGAGGACCACCTGACGACGAGCAAAGCCGGTAACGAACTGGCAGAGTCCCCGCTGGACGAGGTGGCACGTATGGCGAAGTGCGATATTATCCTGGAGTTGAGCTGGGAGATGAAGGATTTCGGTCCGAAGCACTCTCTGTCGTATATTCTGGAGGCACGTGACGCCTATACGGGCGTGTCCATCGGCGCCGCGAGCGGTACGGGCGCACAATCCTTCACCGCCGACGTGGACGTGCTGTTAGAGGAAGCGATCGTAGCCAACATGGATAATTTCAACAATCGTCTCATGGACCATTTCACAGAGATGCAGACCATCGGACGCGAGATCACATTGGACATCAAGGTGTTCGCCAACAATGCCGCCGGCGTGGACCTCGAGACCGAGTTTGACGGCGACGAATTGGTGGATGTCATCGAGAACTGGCTGCAGGTCAACACCGTTCAGGGTCGTTTCTCCCGTCAGTATTCGAGCGAGAACGTAGCCAACTTCACGCAGGTGCGTATTCCTGTTTATGACGAGCGCGGACGCGCGATAGACGCGAACGGCTTTGCCAAGAACCTGTCCAAGTTCCTGAAGAAAGAGCCGTACAACATCCCGTCCAAAGTGCTGGTTAAGGGTCTCGGACGCGCAGTTATCGTCCTTGGTGAGAAATAGGCCTATCCCCAACCCTTCCCTGAAAGGAAGGGAGCTATTTACAATTTTTAATTTGAAATTTATGAAAAAGATATTTTCTATATTCATAGCAGCGCTCATGAGTGCTTCTATGCTGGCAGCAGAAACGCAGTACCTGCCTATTTCGGTATATGCAGGTGACGATTCGGAGACCTTCCCCCAAGGCGCGAAAGCGATGGTGGAGAACAAGCTGACACAGCTGCTGACCAAAAACGGCATCGCCGGTATGGACTACATGGGTCAGTTCATCCTGACCATCACGAGCACTCCGATAGACAAGGATGTGATTCCCGGTCCTCCGATGAAGATTCGCGAGAAAATGGAGATGAACCTCTATATCGTGGACGCATACAGCAAGACGATCTTCTCGTCCACCTCCATGACCATCAACGGTCTCGGCGAGACGGAGAACAAATGCTACCTCAATGCACTGACTCATATGCCGCTCCAGTCCCCCCAGATGGCAAAGTTCATCGAGGAAGGCAAGAACAAAATCCTCGAGTTCTACGACCATGAGGGCGAGCAGATGATCAAGAAAGCGCAGTTCCTTGCCAAACAGAAGAAATACGACGAGGCAATGTACTGGATCACCCTCATTCCGCAGCAGAGCAAGCACTATGATGCAGCGTTGACGGAAGGTCTGGCTATCTACCAGATGATGATCGACCACGAGTGCAACGTCAACCTCGCCGCAGCCCGTCAGGCATGGGCAGCCGAGCAGAACAGCACCGGAGCCGTTGCGGCTGGAGAGTATCTGGCAAATATCCTGCCGGACGCCGGTTGCTACGACGATGCGATGAACCTGTACAAGGAGATCAAAGGCAAAGTGCTGGACGACTGGAAGTTCGAGATGAAGAAATACCAGGATACGGTTGATCTGGAGAAGGAGCGCATCAACTCCATGCGTGAGGTAGGTGTAGCATATGGCAAACACCAGCCGCAGCAGACCACGACGATCGAGTTCCTCCGCACGTTGCTCTAACCCCTATTTGACAACGCCCCATGAGTAATTTCAAAATATCCCTCGTTGCTCTTCTGGCTTGCGTCACCCTTACGGCGCAAGCCCAGGAGCAACTCGCTTATCGCCGCAACTCGCTGGCGACCATGTTAGTCTATCACCCGGAGGATGAGTTCGGCTATGATATCTACGCAGCCTTCGACTCCCTTCCCGTTCCCGACAAGTACGACGACCATACCATCGAAGGAATGCGCGTCATCGACAACAGTACCATTTTCGGCGTCCAGAAACGTGACTCCGGCTATTTCAAAGCGACGTACGGCAAGCCCCTGACCGCAGCGGCACTGCGCAAGAATGCCCAATTCACGGAAGACCTGCTCAACGAGAGCGAGATGGCAAAATCGATGGTCGCCATGTGGTTCGGTTTGAACGGTACGAATCCCGAGGATGCGACGTTCAACACGGAACTCATCCAGAGCCGCGGACAATACAACGCCTCGGACGTGGATGTAGCCGTAGCATTACAGACGACCCGCGGACTCGCCATGCTGAGCGATGCCGGCGAGGAGTTGCTCGGACAGACCTTCGTCCTGGTCAATGACGTGACCTATGTCACGGCGGAGCAGGAAGCGGAAGCCGCCAAGACGGCAATGAACATCATCGGAGGTATCTTCGACGGTGTCTTCGGAGGCAACGCAGGACGCAGTGTAGCCGAATTAGGCGGTGCGATAGCCGACAGTTTCACGGGTTTCAAAGTAATGACGCACTCCTACCTCTACCAGTTGGAGTGGAATGACTCTATCGCTGCCATCTTCTACCAGTTCCACTATACCGGCACGCCTAATCCGGAAAAGATCAAGGCGTTCCTGGACGACAAGACGACCTACCGCCTCAAATACGTTGCGCATGAGTATGAGTTCGACAAGAAATCGGTTCTCAAAGGCAAGTACAGCCGTACCGAGCTGGTTCGTACCATCTGCGCCCGTTCGATGGATAAGAACATCGTAGCGCTCGCCAAACAGTACGAGGACTTCAAGGTGAAGACGCCGGTTTATTCCGTACTGAACAACGACAAGGGCAAGATCACCGGCTACGCCGCCAAAATCGGTATGAAAGAAGGTATCGTCGATGGTTCCAAGTTCCAGGTAGTACAACGCATCCAGGATCCCGAGACGGGCAAGACCAAATACAAATACATCGCTACCGTCAAGGCGAAAAAAGGCTGCATCTGGGACAACCGCTACAACGCCGTACTGGAAGAAGCGGACGGAGCTACACTCCCCTACACCACGTTCACCAAGGTGTCCGGAGGCGAGATCCTCCCGGGAATGCTGCTGATCGAAGGAAAATACCGGAAAGTGACCGAATAAAAAGGAGCTCGTCTCCCGACGAACTCCATTCCTAATCATAACAAACAATCTCTATTTTAGAATCACTTTTCAGTGTTGTACTAACCATTATACAAACACCGTGCCAAACTTGGAGTTTAGCAAAAAAATATGAAGAATTTTGTAGAAGAATTGCGTTGGAGAGGCATGCTGCAGGACATCATGCCGGGAACAGAAGAGCAGTTGATGAAAGAAGTGACGACGGCGTATGTAGGCATCGACCCTACGGCGGACAGTCTGCATATCGGTCACCTGTGCGGTATTATGATGCTACGCCATCTGCAGGCTTGCGGTCACAAGCCGATAGCCCTGTTAGGCGGCGCTACGGGTATGATAGGCGACCCGAGCGGCAAGAGTGCCGAGCGGAACCTGCTGACCGAAGAGACGCTGCGCCACAACGTACAATGCATTCGCGAACAATTGGAGCACTTCCTTGATTTTAACAGCAATGAGCCCAATGCGGCGGAGCTCGTCAACAATTACGACTGGATGAAGGACTACACCTTCCTTGATTTCGCACGTAACATCGGCAAGCTTATCACCGTCAACTACATGATGGCGAAGGACAGCGTGAAGAAGCGTTTCAACGGCGAGTTCAGCCAGGGAATGTCATTCACCGAGTTCACGTACCAGCTGTTGCAGGGATACGACTTCGTTTATCTGAACGAACACAAGAACTGCAAGCTGCAGATGGGCGGTTCGGACCAATGGGGGAACATCACCACAGGTACGGAGCTCATCAAGAAGATTACCGGCAACGAGGCGTACGCGCTCACCTGCCCGCTCATCACCAAAGCGGATGGCGGCAAGTTCGGCAAGACCGAGAGCGGAAACATATGGCTCAGCCGTAAGTACACGAGTCCGTACAAGTTCTTCCAGTTCTGGATGAACGTGAGCGACGACGATGCGAAACGCTACATCAAGATCTTCACGAGCCTCAGCCGCGAGGAGATAGAAGCGCTCATCGCCGAGCACGACCAGGCACCGCACCTGCGCGTGCTGCAGAAACGTCTGGCAAAAGAAGTGACCTGCATGGTTCACAGCGAAGCGGACTACAACGCCGCAGTGGAAGCGTCCAATATATTATTCGGAAACGCGACCGCGGACGCGTTGCGCGCGTTGGACGAGGCGACTTTCCTGGATGTGTTCAACGGCGTCGAGAGCTATGAGATCTCTATGGACGAACTCAAAGCCGGTATCGGTCCGTTGGATCTGCTGGCGGAGAAGACCGCTATCTTCCCGTCCAAAGGCGAGGCGCGCAAGATGATTCAGGCGAACGGGTTCTCGATGAACAAAGAGAAACTGACCGATCCGCAAACGCCCATCACCGACGCAGCCCTGCTCAACGGAAAGTACATTCTGTTCCAAAAAGGCAAGAAGAATTATTATCTGGTCATCGCTAAATAATAATTAATCGTGCCCTTGTGGCGAGTCTCCGAGTCGGAAGGCTATAGCGTCCCATCTTGCCAAAAGACGGGGCGTTTTGCAATAAATACGGCACTGAAATACGAAAAAAGCATACAAAAGCATCTAAAAGTGCAAAATTATTGCAAAAAATTTGCTCATGTCAGAAAAAAGCAGTACCTTCGCAGCACAAATTAAATTTTATCCTATTTAGGATTATCCTATTTAGGAGAAAATACCCAACAAAACGCCTAATTAACAATATATCAATATAGTATGGATAATCCATTTGTCACAAAAGGCTACGCGGGAGCGGAATATTTCTGCGATCGGGTGCAAGAAACGCAACAATTGGTAGAACTTACCACCAACGGTAATAATATCGCGCTTATATCGCCAAGACGTGTCGGGAAGACAGACTTGATACGTCATTATCTGGCACAGCCGGAGATCAAGGACAGGTATTATACTTTTTATATTGATATATACGCGACTACAACCATCCGGGATTTTGTCAATGCATTCGGACGCGCAATTCTGGAGGAGTTAAAACCGAAAGGCAAAGTCGTATGGGAGGGATTTCTGTCCGTATTGCGTTCATTGAAAAGCAATGTTTCCTACGACATCAATAATTTCCCGACATGGAGTGTCGCGCTTGGTGATATAGAGCACCCGGAGACCACGCTGGATGAGATCTTCTACTACCTGTCGCATGCAGACAAACCCTGTATTGTGGCTTTCGATGAGTTTCAACAAATCGTATCTTATACGGACGCTCCAAGCATCGAGGCAACGCTTCGCACCTACATTCAGAAATGCGTAAATGCCACATTCATCTTCGCCGGTTCCAAGAGGCATCTTATGGGGGAAATCTTCACTTCCTCAGCCCGACCGTTTTATCAATCCGTGATGATAATGAATCTGCCTCCGATTTCAATGGACAAATATATAGAATTCGCGCAAAGGCAATTCGCCAATTACGGCAAGCAGATAGAAGCCGGAGCCGTAGAAGAGACCTATCGCCGCTTTGAGGGTATTACGTCATGTAACCAACGTGTTTTGAATGTGCTGTTTCTAAAAACTCCGCAAGGACAGATATGTTCACGCGAGATGGTAGATAACGCGATAGACTATATCTTAGGCATGTTTCATGAGACATACGCGGATTTATTGGAGAAACTACCTCATAAACAGCGGGAGGTGTTTGTGGCGGTTGCGCGTGAAGGCAAAGCCAGATCCATTACAGGAAAAGTCTTTATTAAGAAATATCATCTGCAAACAGTAAGTGTCGTCAATGCCGCTATCCGAGGATTATTGGAAAAGGATTTGATTACTGAAGATAAAGGGACATACACTATCTACGACCCCTTCTTTGCACTATGGATTCAACAAAATGCATAAAAAGTACATTTTTTTGTTAAAAAATTTGGTCATATCAAAAAATTGTTGTAATTTTGCACGCTTTTTCGCTCAAAGAGCCCGATGGGGTTCCCGAAAATTTTAATTTTTGGGGAGAGCGTAGCACAGAACGAAGGCGTCATCGGGTGACGTGGTCACGAGTCACGCGAAGTTCTGATGCAAGCGATGTCCACTCGTATATCGGTATTACACCGGATTTTGGTTCCGAGAAGCGAGGTTCGACTCCTCGGTGGACAACAAAAATGGGAAGCCTACCCCAAGCCCCTCCCTACAAGGAGGGGTGAATTATGAAAAGAGGCACGTGTGATGGGATACGGGCAGCCACACCAAACTTATTTCTGCCCCATATTGAGTAACACAAAACAATTATGAAAGAATTCGCATTAACAGGTACTCCCCGTAGCGAGTACGGCAAGAAGGCCGCAAAGGCACTTCGCGCAGAGGAATTGATTCCTTGCAACATTTACGGATGTGGTCTGAACATGACCTTCACGGTAGCAGCTGCTGATGTCCGCAAGCTCATTTACAGCCCGGACACCCAGATTGTTGACCTGACGGTAGGTGAGACCAAGACGAAAGCCGTAGTGAAAGAGTTGCAGTTCCACCCGATCGACGGCAAGACGCTGCATATTGACTTCCTCGCAGTAGATGAGAAGAAGCCGGTAGTGGTTGAGATTCCTATTCAGTTGAACGGTCTTGCAGAAGGTGTAAAAGCCGGTGGTAAGCTGGTTCAGGCAATGCGCAAGCTGAAAGCTCAGGGTATCTACACTGCATTCCCCGATCGTATCAACATCGATGTTACCGAGCTGGGTCTGGGTAAGAAGATCGCTGTGGGTGACGTGAAGGTAGAAGGCTTGAAGTTCGTTAACCCTGCAGACGCTTGCGTAGCAGAGGTGAAGGCAACACGCCAGAGCAAGGCTCAATAAGGAGCCTACCCCGACCCTCCCTGAAGGGAAGGAGAACAGAGGGAGCGGGATTATCCTGCCCCCTCTTAATTTTAATAGAAGATGGCAAAATTTCTAATAGTCGGACTTGGCAATATTGGTGACGAGTACGCCGGTACGCGGCATAACATCGGTTTTATGATGATCGATGCGTTTGCTGCGTCCAAAGAGGTGAAATGGGAAGACAAGCGTTACGGTTTTATCGGGCGTTGCCGCGTCAAGAATGCCGAGATCGTGCTGCTTAAACCGTCCACGTACATGAACCTGAGCGGCAATGCCGTGCGGTACTGGTTACAGCAGGAGAAGATTCCGGTGGAGAACATGCTGGTCCTCGTGGATGACCTGAACCTGCCATTCGGTACTATCCGAATCCGCAAGCAGGGTTCAAACGGCGGACATAACGGGCTGGGGAACATACAATCCGTATTAGGAACGGACGCCTACGCGCGTGTACGTTTCGGTATCGGCAACGAGTACACCCGCGGCACGCAGATCAACTTCGTGCTCGGCGAATGGACAGACGAGGAGAAGAAAACGATCGAGGAGCGGTTGAAAGTAACGACCGAGATCATCCCTTCGTTCTGCCTGCAAGGCATCGACCGGACGATGAACCAGTTCAACAATAAATAGTCGAAAGTCGAAAGACAAAAGCTATGAAGCGTTTCTGGCAACATCCGTGGGTTTGTGCGGCATGGAACATGCTACTCGTGATGGCGATATATACGCTGTCACGCTTGTTTTTTTATTTCGTCAGCCCGGATCTCTTTCCAGACGTCACATGCTCCCACTTACGGGAGATGTTGCTCGGCGGTATGCGTTTCGACCTGACCGCCGTGCTCTATCTGAGTTCCGCCTACTTGTTGCTAACGCTTCTTCCATTACCTGTCAAATGGAGACAAAACGCAGTATATCAACGTGTAGCCAATTATCTGTTTCTCATTCCGAACCTGCTTGGCATCGCCGTTAACTGCATCGACATGGTGTATGTACGGTTCACCGACCGGCGTACCACGATCACCTTTTTCAGCGAGTTTGAGCACGATAGCAACCTGCTGTCCATCTTCCTGCAAGGGGTGACGCAGTATTGGTATGTGACGGTTTTTGCACTACTCGTTATGGCCGCCCTGGTCCTGCTCTACCGCAGACCCAAAATCACAAATAACCAATCACCAATAACCAATAATCACTGGTTCTACTATACGCGTGAGACGGTCATCTTCGTCCTGTCGGTTTTCTTTATCGTCATGGGTATGCGCGGCGGTTTTGGCCGTTACACCCGCCCGATCACGCTCAGTAATGCCTTGCAATATACCAACCGCCCGCAAGAGACGCTGCTTGTGCTCAATACGCCGTTCAGCCTTATGCGCTCTACGGAAGGCAGCATCTATACCGACCCGCACTATTTCCCGCAAGACGAATTGGAGGCGGTCATGAGCCCTATCCATCAATCCCCAACGACCAATGACCAACCACCAATAACGAATCACCCGTCTTTCAACGTCGTCGTTTTCATCCTGGAATCTTTTGCGACAGAGCATATCGGTTTTTACAACGAAGGTAGAGGATATACGCCTTTCCTGGATTCGCTTCTGGCGCAGAGCGTGACGTGGCAGTACAGCTTCGCTTCCGGTCGCAAATCCATTGACGCGATGCCTTCGGTGCTCTCGTCGATCCCCATGCTCATCGATCCCTATGTAGTGACTCCCTACTCGACCAATGCGGTGTCCTCGATAGCGGAGTGTCTGGGTCGCGAAGGGTACACGACCGCCTTCTTCCACGGTGCGCCAAACGGCAGTATGGGTTTTCAGGCATATGCCCGCAGCGCAGGTTTTGACAGGTACTACGGCATGGACGAGTACCCGAACCCACAACGCGATTTCGATGGCACCTGGGCAATCTGGGACGAAGAGTTTCTGCAGTTTTACGCCCGGACGATGACCACTATGCCCGAGCCTTTCATGACGGCTGTCTTCACCACTTCGAGCCATCATCCTTTCAACGTGCCGGAACGCTATGAGGGCATGTTCGCAGAAGGTACACAACCGCTACATCCCTGTATCGGCTATAGTGACTATGCCTTGCGGCAATTCTTTGCCTACGCCCGGACACAACCCTGGTTTGAGCACACGCTCTTCGTGATCACCGCCGATCATACCAACCAACTCTCCCGCCCCGAATATACGAACGCTCTGGGTCTTTACCGCGTTCCTGTCGCTTTCTATTGCCCCGCCATGCTGGCGGCAGAAGAGCGCACCGGTATCGTCAGCCAGACGGATATAATGCCTTCCGTCTTAGGCGCAGTAGGCTACGACAAGCCCTATTTTGCTTTCGGCGAAGACGCACTCACGACCGGAAAGCAACATAACTACGCCGTTTGTTACAACCATCCTGTCTTCCAGATCATGAGTGACAGCCTTTTGCTGCAATTTGACGGCAAAGAGGTAACGGCATTGTATAATTATTTGTCCGATCCGCTTTTGCAACAACCTATGGATCAAGCACAAGCCCCGGAAGAGATGATACGGTATCTGAAGGCGTATATTCAGCAATATATCCATCGAATGATCACCAACAAACTGACAACTGATAACTGAAAACTGACTACTTATGAGTGAAGTACGGGTAGATAAATATTTGTGGGCGATGCGGATCTACAAGACGCGGAGCATTGCCGCCGATGCGTGCAAGAACGGACGTGTCACGATGAACGGGGTACAGCTCAAGCCGAGCCGGACCTTCAAGATCGGAGATATGTTCAATGTGCGCAAGGGTCCGATCACCTATACCTATAAGGTGCTGCAACTAAGCGAGAACCGGCTGGGTGCCAAGTTGGTTCCTGAGTATATGCAGGATTGTACATCCCCGCAACAATTAGAGCTTCTGGAGCTGGCACGCATGGCAGGAAACGGCGGTCGGGACAGAGGGACCGGACGTCCGACCAAGAAAGACCGAAGGGAGATAGAGATCTTCATGTCTGACAATTATCTGGACGAAATTGACGACTGGACGATTGACGATTTAACGATTGATTGACGATTGAAAGAATTGTACGAATGAAAACGAAGCGAGACAATATTGCGGAATATATTCTCTATCTATGGCAGATAGAGGACTACTTGCGGGCGTTTCCGGAACAAGCGAAGGCGACTCCGGAGCTGAGCGAGCTGAACGAGATGATGCACCGCGAGGGTATCATGGACGGCGGACACCTGCAGTTAGCGGTCAATGCGCTGAACGAGTTGGAGGAGTTGCACCGTTCCCTGCTGGACGAAGACGCCCTGTACCGCGCCGCTATCATCCGGTTGCAACCGAGTCTGAATCTGCTCAAAGCCAAGACCGACCGCCCGACGATGTCCGATATCGAGGCATGTCTGATTTTGCTGTACCAGATCATGCTGCTGAGACTTCAACACAAAGAGATCAGCCCGGAGACCGGATCCGTACAACAGCAAGCGACCCAAGTGTTGCAGTTTCTTAGCAAGACGTACAGCCTAACCCCGACCCTTCCCTAAAAGGAAGGGAGTAATATGACAACTGCACAAAGATATAAACATATTTTAGCATGGTTTGAGACCAACATGCCGGTAGCGGAGAGCGAGTTGGTTTTTGCTAATCCGTTCCAGTGCCTTGTCGCCGTAATGCTTTCCGCGCAATGTACGGACAAGCGTGTGAATATGGTCACTCCGGCTCTGTTTGCCGCCTATCCTACTCCGGAAGCTATGTCGCAAGCAACGTCCGACGAGGTGTTTGAGTATGTCAAGTCGGTCAGTTATCCCCGTTCGAAGTCGGAGCACTTAGTGCAGATGGCGCAGCGGTTGGTGGAAGTGTATGGCGGTCAAGTGCCGGACAACATCGATGACCTGCAAACGCTTCAAGGCGTGGGACGCAAGACGGCGAATGTCGTGTGTGCGGTCATATGGAACCAACCGACCATGGCGGTCGATACGCACATCTTCCGCGTGAGCGAACGTCTCGGGCTGACAACGCACAGCAAGAACCCGCTCCAGACGGAGACACAATTGGTGAAATATATCCCGGAGAACGTTATCCCGAAGGCGCATCACTGGTTATTGTTGCACGGCAGATATGTGTGTCAGGCACGCAAACCGCGGTGCGAAACATGCGGATTAACAGCATATTGCCGATATTTTACAAAAAAATGACATTTATTTTGCATATGTCATTTTTTTTGTGTAACTTTGCGGCGAAATTGAGGAAACTTACTTTAACCCTTAAACATAAGAGAATATGAAAAAGATCTACTTTTTCCTGGCGTTATGCCTGATGGGCATGATGAGTATGCCCGCTTACTCCGTGATCCGCTCTTTTACCATCTATGACGGAACGGAAGTCAACGACTGGGTTCCCATGGCATTCAATCATTGCAACGATTGGACCGAGTCCGAGTTCATCGTACCTGCTTCGTTACTCACGGAGATGGTCGGCAAACAGATTACCGGTGTACAATTTTATGTAACCGGTAGCCAGTGGTATAAGACAAACGTCAGCATGGATTTGATCATGTGGGAAGTACCGGCTTCAACGACCACACTGAACAGTCTCAAATATCCGAGTTCGGGTCAGTCGATTGCCGGGTACAGCGGACAAATACAGCTGATGTACCAACCGGATCCGAAGGGACACATCATCATTGAGTTTGAAACACCGCTTGAATACAACGGCGGCAGTCTGGTGTTTAATGCCCGCAACCCCTCGCCAGGCAGAAGGGACGATATCACGTACTACGGTCAGCGTGTGAATGGCGCCAGCGTGGCAGGATACAATGCAGAAGTGGGATCTGTGGTCTTCGTTGATCAGCAGAACTTCGTCCCCAAGATGACGTTCTTCTATGAATATGACGGAAAAGACTACGTTGCCTTACTCTCTGAGGACGAGAAAGAGCTGACGCTCTACTATGTGTCTAATCCGGAGGAACTGAAAAGACAACACCAGACCGGATGGGCGTATGTCGGAGAGGAATGGATGAATTTCTTTAATACCACAGGCCAGAATGTCCAATATGGCGATCCGTTCCAGGTAGAGAAGATCATCATTGACCGGTCGGTGAGAGATGCCCGTCCGCAGTACATGTACTGGTTCCACGATTTTGAATATGTGACTGAGATTGTCGGCTTGGAGAACATCAACACCTCCGATGTATTCTCTATGGCAGCCGCTTTTGATGGTTTCGGTGTCGAAGTGATCGATCTTCGTACGTGGGATTTCTCAAAGGTAACTATCACTTCGGGGATGTTCAAAGGTGTATCTGCTCGTACCATTCTTTGCAATGTGGACTTAAGTGCAATGGATCAGATTACCGATTCACAGTACATGTTTTATGGGGATAGCCGGTACATGGTTTTGGCAGGCGGTAATGGTACTCCGTGGGATGCCAACCATATCGACAAGTCCTACGCCCGTCCCGACAAACCCGGTCAACCCGGTTACTTCACCGCACGCGGATTAGACATCGAACAAGTACCAAGTGACCAAGTACCAAGTACCAAGGTCATTGAGAACGGAGTTCTCTATTTCATGTACAACGGGACAAAGTACAATGTACAAGGCATTGAATGTACAAAGTGACAATGTACAATGTACAAAGGACAATTCACAAAGGACAAAGGACAAAGGACAATTCACAAAGGACAAAGGATATTGAAATTGAAGAATATGAAAAAGATCATTTCTATTATTGCTCTTGCCGCAGTGGTACTCGGCATGGCATCGTGTAATCATGGTTCGAACGAGCCGGAAGCGATCACGAAACGGTTCAAAATCACGGTAGAAGATATCACTTATACTTCCGCCTATATCAGTGTCGAACCGCCGACAGCGCAGACACCGTATAAAATCATGATCATCAACAAGAACCTGTTTCATCCGGATGTGAAGGACACCAAAGCCAGCAGCTGGTGGAATGTCACTACCGGACCCATCGAGGACTACAAACAGGAGAACCTTTTTCCCGGCACGAAGTATGTGGTGGCAGCTGCTGAAGTGGATACCGAGGGCAATATCGTCGGAGAAATCGATTATGTGGAATTCCAAATGCAGACCCTTCCTTACGAAATGGCAGAGACGCCGAATGACGAACCGATCCATTTCACCGGAGAACACTATTACCTGCCGGACAATGGTTTCAGCTCTTCGATCGGTAAATGCGAGTTCGAAGAAGAAGGACTCAAGTTGGAATTGCGCCTCTATACCATAGGAGACAAGGAAAGAGGACATTTCACTACGGACGACCTGATCAATTACTTCATTGTACTCTGCCAGGTCAAGTCCACCGATGAAAACGGCGATTCGGAAGCGTTGCTCATCGTCGGAGCGGATTATACGGTCAAGTATAACGATGCGACCGAGGAACTGGTCTATAACGGATGGGTGGATATGGCGAAAAGCACAACACAAGCCATCCGCCTTCCTTTCACGATGAATTGCACGGAATATGTACCGGAGGAAGAGGAGGAAGAGTAAAAGCAGAAGAAACAAATCAAGCGAGTAAATGGCAGAAAACATCGTACCATATAACCTGACGGGTGAAAGCGTAGTTATCTACCGCACGGAAGACAATACGCTGCAATTGGATGTGCAGTTGGCGAACGAGACCGTCTGGCTGACCCAGCAACAGATGGCAGTGCTGTTTGATACCACCAAGCAGAACATTAGTTTGCACATCAATAATATTTTCAGAGAGGGCGAATTAAGTAAAGATTCAGTTGTCAAGGATTACTTGACTACTGCCGCAGATGGCAAAAGTTACCATACTTTATATTATAATTTAGATGTCATAATATCTGTTGGCTATCGTGTTAAATCCAAACGAGGCACCCAATTCAGACAATGGGCGACCAAAGTGCTGAACGAGTATATGCTACGAGGCTATGCCGTTAATCAACGCATATTGAATATAGAAAACCAATTGGCTGCTCACCAAAAGCAGTTAGCAGCGCATCAAGAGCAAATCGAATTCTTCGTGCGGACAGCACTTCCTCCTGTGGAGCAGGTTTTCTTTGAGGGACAGTTCTTCGAGGCGCGTGTACTATTGGAGAAATTAATAAAAATGGCTCAGACACGCGTTATTATTATTGATCCGTATATAGATGCCGCAACTTTTGAAATATTAGACGTGCGTGCTAAAGATGTAACGGCGGATATATACTCTGAGAGCGAATACAAATCCCTGCGCGATGCGCATAATACATCCAAAGGCAAGCAACCGGTCAACACGCATAAATGGTCTAACTCCTCGCATGACCGTTGGGTGATCATCGATGACACGCTGTACCACTGCGGTCATTCGGTGAAGGATTTGGGGAAGAAACTGTCGGCAATCATGCGGATGGACTTGAACCCGGAGGTAATACTAAAGGAAGTAAAATAAAATATCAAAAGAAACAATATTGTATAACTAAAATTCAGACATTATGAGAAAATTCTATTCATTTATGCTTGTGCTGCTGATGGCAGTAATGAGCACATCCGTTGGGGCATCGGAGATTGTTGCCTCGGGCAACGGATGGCAGTTGAGTGACGAGGGGACGCTTTTTATCACCTCCGAAAACGTCATGGCGATGAACTATTCCAGTGCGAGCGCGGCGCCTTGGCACGCGTATCGAAACCAGGTGAAAACAATCATTTGTAATGACGGTTTCAACGACTTCGCAATAGGTAGTTATACGTTCTGCAACATGCCGAAGTTGACCTACATGACCGTACCGGGCAACAGGAACTACACCTTTACCGTCGGAGAACATGCATTTGAAAACAGCTACAATCTGCCGTATATTGTTACCCATGCAGACTGTTCTTATGTCGGAGAGTACGCTTTCAAGAAATGTGTGAGACTGGAAAGTGTCAGTATAGAGGAGAAATGCACGACGATAGGACATCACGCTTTTGAAGGATGTGAGAACTTAGTTGAGGGCGAGTTGAAAGAATGTACCTATATCGGAGAAGACGCATTCAGAGATTGTGAAAAATTAGGCGCTATCAAAGCCCCGAAATGCAAGACCATCTGCGCAAGAGCCTTTCGAAACTGCCAGTTGTCTTCCGTTCATCTCGGTTCGGCTATACAAAGTATAGGAGACTATGCCTTTGACTACGGTATCAAAAACAACGCGACTCTTCAGATCGACCGCAGCACGCCGCCAACCCTCGGAAACTACGTCTTTGATAATGTGTTATGCGGCTACGTACTGCTCCTTTTCCCGGAAGGCACTTCCGCTGCGTGGAATGAGTATCCGTGGAATACCTTCAAACTGCCGGATTATAACATGACACCGAATGTATGCGTGTACGGAGATATGGATTACACTAACAAAATCCTCACATTGTACTACGGTGACATGAACCAGAACCAATACGGGCATGACGACTGGAATAGTCTTGGTGGCATCTATAGTGTGACTACCAAGGTTATCATCGATCCGTCAATGGCTAACGCACCGCTCACCTCCCTGAAAAATATGTTCTCCAGTTTCATGAAATTGAAGGAGATCGAGGGTCTTGAATACCTCAACACGCAGAACGTGACCACAATGGAAGGTATGTTCAATAACTGCAAAGAGTTGGAGACCATCGATCTGAGCCGGCTCAATACGTCCAATGTCACGGACATGAGTACGCTGTTCAGTCTGTGCAGCAAGTTGCGTTCTGTTGACCTTACCCGCTGGGATATGTCCAAGGTGACAGACGTTACCGGTATGTTCATGCTCTGCTCTGAACTGACGACCATCTATTGCGACGACGACTGGAGTACCAACAGCAAGATCACCGGTTCGTACATGACGTTCATGACCTGTGAGAAACTGGTCGGCGGCAACGGTACACCATGGGATGCAGACCACGTGGACAAATCCTACGCCCGTCCCGACAGACCCGGTCAGCCCGGTTACTTCACCGCACGCGGATTAGACGTCGAACAAGTACCAAGTGACAAAGGACAAGGGACCAAAGTCATCCGCAACGGCATGCTCCTCATCGAGCGTAACGGCAAGACATACAACGCACAAGGCATTGAATGTACAAAGTGACAAAGGGACAAGGTACAAAGGATACCAAAAATGACACGCTTTCGGGCGTGTCATTTTTGTTCTAGTAGATCAGCCATTCGTGGCTGATGTATGATGGTTGCCGATTAGAGTTGCGGACCTGCAGCCACGAGAGCCTTACCGGCTTCGTTCGACGTGTATTTGTCGAAGTTCTTGATGAAGCGAGCAGCGAGGTCTTTGGCTTTCTCCTCCCACTGCGCAGCGTCAGCGTAGGTGTCACGCGGATCGAGGATAGCAGGATCAACGCCCGGCAGAGCGGTCGGAACCTCGAAGTTGAAGAACGGAATCTTCTTCGTCGGAGCGGTGAGGATGTCACCACCGAGGATAGCGTCGATGATACCACGAGTGTCGCGGATCGAGATACGCTTGCCGGTACCGTTCCAACCGGTGTTAACGAGGTATGCCTTCGCGCCGGATTTCTCCATTCTCTTAACGAGCTCCTCTGCATATTTGGTCGGGTGCAACTCGAGGAATGCCTGTCCGAAGCAAGCGGAGAAGGTCGGAGTCGGCTCCGTGATACCGCGCTCGGTACCTGCCAGCTTAGCCGTGAAACCGCTCAGGAAGTAGTACTTGGTCTGCTCCGGAGTCAGGATGGAAACAGGAGGCAGTACGCCGAAAGCGTCGGCGCTCAGGAAGATGACGTTCTTCGCTGCGGGACCTGCGCTGATCGGACGAACAATCTTCTCGATGTGGTTGATCGGGTACGATACGCGGGTGTTCTCGGTCACGCTCTTGTCAGCGAAATCGATCTTACCGTTCTCGTCCACGGTAACATTCTCGAGGAGTGCGTTACGACGGATAGCAGCGTAGATGTCCGGCTCGGACTCTTTGTCGAGGTTGATGACCTTTGCGTAGCAACCGCCCTCGAAGTTGAACACGCCCTGATCGTCCCATCCGTGCTCGTCGTCACCGATGAGGAGACGTTTCGGGTCGGTGGACAGAGTGGTCTTGCCGGTACCGGACAGACCGAAGAAGATAGCGGTGTTCTTGCCTTCCATGTCGGTGTTAGCCGAGCAGTGCATCGAAGCGATGCCGCGGAGAGGCAGGTAGTAGTTCATCATGGAGAACATACCTTTCTTCATCTCACCGCCGTACCAGGTATTGAGGATAACCTGCTCGCGGCTCGTGGTGTTGAAGGCTACGCAAGTCTCACTGTTCAGACCGAGCTCTTTGTAGTTCTCTACCTTTGCCAGCGAAGCGTTGTAGATAACGAAGTCCGGCTCGAAGTTAGCCAACTCTTCCTCGCTCGGCTGGATGAACATGTTCTTTACGAAGTGTGCCTGCCAAGCTACCTCTACGATGAAACGAACCGCCATGCGGGTGTCTTTGTTAGCGCCGCAGAATGCATCTACTACGTACAGGTTCTTGCCGCTCAGCTCCTTGATAGCCAGCTCTTTTACCTTTGCCCAAACGTCCTCGGACATCGGGTGGTTGTCGTTCTTGTAACCCTCGGTGGTCCACCAAACGGTGTCCTTCGAGTTCTCGTCCATCACGATGTATTTGTCCTTCGGCGAACGGCCGGTGTAGATACCGGTCATAACGTTCACAGCGTCCAGCTCGGTGTTCTGACCTTTTGCATAACCGGTCAGCTCCGGCTTGGTCTCCTCTGCGAACAGATACTCGTACGACGGGTTGTGGGCGATAACGGTCGCGCCCTGAATACCATACTTGGTAAGATCTAACTCTTTCATAATGTTATATTGTTTGATATTGTTTGACGGTTTTTGACGTTGTTTGAGACAGTTCATTCTCAAATCGGCTACAAAATTACAACATTTTTTGCATATACGCAAGTATCCGGGGCATTTTTTAAGAATTTTTCTTAAAATTGCACATTTGGCATATCAAAATAGGATGGTTGTGATATACTTTGATTTTTCGACTTGAAATAAAAATGTTTTTTATGTGTATGTCTTTTGAAGGATTTAACTCGAAGAGTTGTGGAAATTGATGATAAAAAGGGTCTAAAAATTTATTTTCAAGGACTTTTTAGCAGCAATTGACACAAGGAGCTAAGCGCTAAATCATTCAAAAGGGTTTTGTTTGTTTTTTCTTAAGTTGTCGCATCAGTACTAAAGCAAGAACATTATTGTCCATTTAATATTTATACTTTGTTCTATAACTCGTTATATATTAGCCAAATACACTTGAATTTCATGCGCAACGATTTGAAACGCACATGTTTTTTGGGTTTATGTCTTTGAGTGATTTGTACTCGCAGAGTTGGACAAATTGGTAGTAACAAGTGTCTGTAAGCGTGCTTACAAGCAGGTTTTACTAACTGTTTGTTCAAGAAGCATTGCTTCTAAAGCGCTCAAAGGGTTGTGTATGTTTTTTTCTATTTTTTAGTGGACACTAATGGTGTTTTTTCTAAATTTATAGCAACAGTACTAATCGGATTTACACAATTTCGAATCGGATTTACACAACAATGAACCGGATTCACACAACAACGAACCGAACATTTACCGAGCCAAATACGACACAAAAGGGGGTGATTACGGCGTGATTACGGGGTCGTTACCGGGTTATTACCGGGAGATTAGGCATGGGTCATCCCACTCTCAACACAAGAAAAAGCTAAAAATCGCCTCAAATTGTAGTAACAAATACTATATTATATATTGATATATAATATACTTCTTCTGAGTATTTTTACATATCAGAAAAGCAGTACCTTTGCGGCTAAAAAATCAAAATAAACCGCAAAATTTGCGGCTTAAATTTGCATATATGCCGCAAAAGTTGTAACTTTGCACCCGAAAACAAAAAAAACGGACATCGCAAATGATTTTATGTTTATTCACGAATTGAACAATTGGACACAGTTTGCGTGGAACCATGACAAGGTAGATGCCAAGTTAGCCGAGGTGTCACAAGCATTGGGGTATTTGCATGGCAGGCTGAGCATGATCGGCTTTGACGAACAATTGAAAGCCACGGCAGAAAGCGTGACGCAAGATATTGTCTCTTCCTCGGAGATAGAAGGCGTGACGTTGAACACCCACTCGGTGCGTTCGTCTGTAGCTCGCCGTTTGGGTGTGCCTTACGAAGAGACAAATGACACACTCTCCCACTATGTAGAAGGCATGGTAAACGTGTCTCTGGACGCCACACGCAACTATAAGCAAGTTCTGACAGCCGAACGGCTCTTTGCCTGGCATGGGGAGTTGTTCCCTACTGAGCGCACAAGGCTTTATCACATTGACGTTGGTCAATATCGGAAGGGTGGTATGCAGGTCGTTTCGGGCAATATGGGGCGCGAACGTGTCTGCTATGAAGCGCCGGCTCCGGAACGAGTGCCAGCTGAAATGGAGCGGTTTATTGCGTGGTATAACGACCCGGATGTGCCGGCAACGCCTCTCAAAGCGGCGGTTAGTCATTTCTGGTTTGTCTGTATTCACCCGTTTGATGATGGTAACGGCCGTCTCACGCGCGCTTTGTCGGATATGTTATTGGCGCGCGCGGAAAACAGCAACCTGCGCTATTACAGCATGTCCAAAGCCATCTATCAAGACCGCAAGAACTATTATCTGGAATTGGAGCGCGCCCAACGGGGAAACGATATTACAGACTGGTTGCTGTGGTTCCTCAACACCCTGTTGACCGCAATCAAAGAATCCGATACGGTAATAGGTAATGTGCTGAATAAAACCTGGTTCTGGCATGTTCACGAAGATATTACTTGTTCTGAACGGCAGAAGAAAATCCTCAACATCTTCCTCAGCGGCTATGACGGCAAACTGACCGCAAAGAATTGGGCGAAACTGGCAGGTGTCTCGCAGGATACCGCAAATCGGGATATAGCTGATTTGGTGGAAAAGAAGATGCTGCGTCCGGTGCAAGGTAAGGTACGCAGCCTGGCATATATCCCTTGTTATGACCCGCATAGTTCACTACCGTTTGAGGATATGCGTATCGAAGAACGAAACGGACAACAATATATCTGCATCTCATACAAGCAGCAACAGTATAGCGAGCGTCTCACGCCGGGCGACCTTCAATCCCTCGCTCAGGAAGAACGCACGACAGAAGACTTGGCGTACAAGTATTTCGCATATTTGACCATACTGTAAAACATGCCCTTTAGGGCAGAGGGATAGATGTTCGGGGTAGATGTTTGCATTAACTTTGCAACAAAAAAGAGAGGGAAAGTGCAAAAAATGCAGAATAAATTTGCATAATTCAGATTTTTTTTGTACCTTTGCAGCCCGCAAAGGTGAGTAAAAGGGAATGAAGTATAATTTTGCCCCCCCCCGGCGAACAGGGACAATACATTAGCACACACTATATTCGCAACGCAGCAGCGGTGCTCATTTTATATGAGCGCTGCTTTTTTGTGCGTACATAATGACCCGACCGGAAAATCGAACAAACACAATTAATATATTAACCATTAAAATTTGAACCTATATGGGACTTCTAAGTAACATCAAAGACCACTTTACGAACGCCGAGTTCACCGTGGCACCGAACAAGAAAGTGAAAACCGTCTGTGCCGATTTCAAGAAAGCCTTCGGTTGCACGCTCGCTATCTACAAAGGCAGTGTTCTTGCCGATCCGGAGATGACGTTAGCGGAGTTGAACAAACGTACCACCAAAGACGTGAAGAGTAAACCGAACAACGAACTGAAGATCAAAGCGTCCATGAAAGTAGGCGAGGTAGAGAAACTGTTTGACCAGGTTTACGGTTTGACCGTTCAGATCAAAGACCCGAAAGGCAAAGAGTGCGTGGACAACAAACTGACGATCGGTCAGGCAGCACGCGGAGAAAGCAAATAACCCCCATAAACACTGTTCATTATGCCAAGTAAAGTTCGCGTTTACGGAAAGGCGCAAAACCGTACCGTATTGGGCATTGTCAATGCCTATCTGATTATGTATCCGCACGCTACGAAAGCGGATATGGAGAAAGCGTTCCCGCTGGAGTTACAAGACGGAGGTTCGTGGAAATCGTTGTTCTGCACTCCCGAAGAGTGGAGCAAGAAAAACGAGAGCAACCAAGGTCTGTGGTTCGCGGAGAAAGACGAGATCCTTCACCTGCAAGACGGCACAGAGCTTATTCTGCTCAAGTTATGGCCGAAGGAGAATTTCGACAAGATGGTAAGCCACGCCAAGATGTATGACATCGAGGTAGCCAAGTTTGAGGCAGCTGACAAAGGATTCGGCGCAAAAGGCGGCTACAAGTTGGAGTACCTGAACGGCTATGTTCCTCCTGTACCCGGCAAGAAATCGAACAAGTGGCTGTGGATCGCTCTGGCAGCATTGCTGCTTCTGCTCCTACTTCTGTTGTTGCTGATGAGAAGTTGCAACAAGCCGGAACCGCAGATTGTGGAGAAAGTGGTGGAGGTAGAGAAGGTCGTTGTTGTTCACGACACGCTGTATATCAAGGAGATTGAAGAGATCGAGAAGGACTTCAACGCCGCCGAGTTCGTTCAGGGCAAAGCGGATTTGTCGGACGGTGCCAAGTTTGTGCTGCATGATCTGGCTAAAGTGCTTCAAAAGAACCCGGAACTGCGTTTGCGTCTGGAAGGACACACGAGCGCAGAAGGTGACGCCGCGTTTAATCAGAAGCTGAGCGAGGCTCGTGCGCAGGCTGCAGTTGCTTTCCTTGTTGAACACGAGGGCATCGACGCGGCTCGTCTGGAGGCAGTAGGCAAAGGTTCGACCGAGTTGAAGAACCAGGAGAACCCAATGGCTCCCGAGAACCGCCGTACGGAATTCATCGTATTGGAATAACAGGACACCGCCCGCAGTCCTTAAGTTGCGGGCATAAATGATCATTTATACTTTATAATTTATTACAATTATGGCAGATCTTAGAATTGACGGCCGCATGAAGGTTAAAACTCTGAAAGAGAACTTCAAGAAAAACTTCGGTGCAACACTCCGCGTGTACAAGAGCGTAAGCTGCAAAGGTGCATTCGCAGACGATGAGGCAACATTAGCATCTCTCCGTTCGGCAGACGCAAAGGGTGGCGAGGTAACTGTAGGTGCGAACAAGCGCGTAGGCAACTTCGAGAAGGAGTTTGCAGCGGCATTTGGTATCGGCGTACAGGTTGCAAATGCAAAGGACACCGAGCTGGCAGACAACGATGGTACCATCGCAGCTGCCGGCAAGTAATTGCGCCGCACATCAGGGCAAGGGAGTTTGACCGCTCCCTTGCTTACTATTCAGGATATCGCCCGCGGTCCTCAAGTTGCGGGCAACAAACAATTATTTATTAAAATTTAGTATTATGGAAATTAAAGTAGACGGACGTCTTTTGGTATCGACTCTTTGCGAGCGATTCAAAGAGGAATTCGGTGGCACCTTGCGTGTTTACCAGGGTAACAAACGTTGCACAGGCGCAGAGAAAGTAGCTGATCTGGCAAAGGAGACCGGCTCTTACGAGTGCGGCAAAATGAAAACCGTAGGCGGTTTCGAGAAAGAGATGATGGAGCGTTTCGGTCTCAAAGTGCAGATCGCTTCCGCAGACGACTGGGTACTGGCTCTGGATCAGATGACCTTGGGCAAACTGCCTGAGATTCCGAAGAATGCGACCAAGGCAGACATGGAAGGTCTGAAAGCAAAATACGGCAAATAATCACCTTATACTATCATAATTATGGCAGCAATTTCAGTAAGCGGCAACAAGAAAGTAGGAACCCTTCGTGCCGATTTCAACAAGGAGTTTCCGTATCTGAATCTGTATATTTGCTACAGTTACGGACGCGACATGGTCAAAAAAGGTCAGACGCTGGACGCACGTATTCCGGATGACAAGACCCTGGCCTCTGTCCGCCGTGCAGATTCGGGAGGTACCATCTCCATCAGTGGAAACAAGAAGATCAAGAGTCTGGAGAAAGAGTTCGATACCGAATTCGGTCTCTATGTCCAGGTATGTTATGCCGACAAAACCGGTAGCCGTTTTTATACCAGCGGCGCGGCAGACGAGAAGACGCTTGCTTCGTTCAACGCCGAGTGCGAGAAGAACGGTTGCAAGAAAGGTTTGTGGAAATAAGCCATTAACAAGGCAGGCGGGTTTGATCACCCACCTGCTTACTATTGCCCATCAGGGCACACACTCTTTGACGTATTGTAGAGAAAAATTATTGTTGCTCTTGGATGATTTGCAACATTTGTGCGGGTGTGACAACGCGGGTATCGACCGGAAAATGTTTGAGATTACCCGTGACAAGGAAAGAATCTTCTACGGACAATGTCACCTCATAGAAGACCCGGTCGCTTTCATCAATGAATAACGTATCAACAGAGACGCGCTCAGCAGCAATGCCATATTGACGGATATTGTCAAACAATGTATTTCGCTCTTCTTCAGTAATATGAAAGTGCTTGCGTGAAAGGACGTCTTGGTATTCTGCCATAATTTCATTGTTGTATAGGGGAGTAATTTTTCCAGTAACAACGAACTCGACTACTTTAGTAGTGGCAGAGTCAGGTTTGCGCGTGAAAAGAGCTGACACAAACACATTCGTGTCAATAACAACGTAAATCATAATTACGCTACTTCCTTCTGTTGTTCTTGTTTTTCACGTTCCATGCGTTCGCGGCGCTCTTGTCGGGCTTTTCGAATCTCTTCATCGATTTCCTCCATAGTCAAATCAGGTCTATCACTACGATCCGTAGCATATAACATATCTAATAAAGCCTGACTTGTCGGATTCAATTCTGCACTGATCTTGAACGGAATAGTGCGCGTGCGAACGACAGCATTGATGAAGACATTCACTGCTGCATTTGCGCTCATTCCGAACTGCTCACAAAGGAAGTCGAACTGCTTTTTGATGTGGTTATCCACGCGGATGGTCATTGCTGTCTGTGCCATAATTGTATATGTTTTGATGTTATTTAATTGCAACATGATTTCATTTTGACCGCAAAAGTACTACAAATATTTGGAATATGCAAATAATTTGGCAATAAAATGCAAATAATCTTCATTTTTTCTCTACATACGCGCGCGAATATAATAAGGAATAAAGGATAAAATCAAAACATAAATCATTATGAGTAAAGAGTATTATCGCAAGAGGATTATTGACCTGCGGGCAGATCTGGAGCGGGAGAAAGAAGCGAAGAAACGTGACAATGAGCGTTATGCGGATTTGGTAAGGAGAGCTTCCACTCCTACGAGCAAGTCATCCTACCGCAAGCAGAAGATTGATGCAGCTGCGCGTCATGACAGCCGCATAGAGTCCATCAAACGCCAGATTGAAAGCGCTAAAGAGTCGCTCAAACGAGAAAAGTCGTAACATAGCAGAATGAAATCCAGGTATCGGGATTACTGAACAAGATAGCGACTATTGTCAATAACGACGAGCAACTCGGAGACATTATTGCAGCAACGATGGAGCTGTCGGCAGTAACGAACCTGAAGGCATTCGACACGACGCCTAAAGCGCAGAAAAGCAAAATGGTCGTATGGGGCGTATGGAAGGTTCTCCGCACGGAAGAAAGGAAAACGGAAGTATATAAGAATGGTCAGAAATGCCCCAAAGCCACGCCGGCACTTCGTGAGATAGCCGCAGAATTAGGCATGGAAGTCAAGCCGGAATGGCGCACATCCCAATTACGGAACAATGTAATAAAAGCAATGATACAAGCAGGAGGTAAATAATATGGACAAGATTCAACAGTTTAAAATAGAATTGTCACGCGTCTTTGATGACAATTTGCACACCAAACAATGGCACAACTACGTCGATTATACCATTATCGGTCTCATTATTCTTTCAACATTAGAGGTGTTTCTCTCGACCTATGACGGGATCGTGGAGAAATACGGAATGTGGTTGAAAGTAGTGGATTATTTCACAACCGCCTTCTTTACGATAGAGGTGTCGCTCCGTATATGGTGTGCGGACTTGATTGACGATAAATACAAAGGCTTCCGGGGCAGAGTACGTTATTGCTTCTCGTTCTACGGGTTGATCGATATTCTCTCCACATACCCGTTCTACCTGCATTTCTTCATGCCGATGCCGTATGTGGCATTGAAGGCGCTGCGAATTGCACGTCTGCTGCGTATCTTCCGCTACATGAAGGCGTTCAACGTGCTGTCACGTGCGATGAAAGCAAAGAAAGACGAGATGGTCGTTTCGCTGCAGTTCCTCGTTATTGTGACGTTGCTGCTTTCGTTCATCCTGTTCTTCGTCGAGCACGAGGCACAGCCGGAGGTGTATGGCAACGGCTGGATCTCTGTTTTGTGGGCGTTTGCGCAGTATATCGGCGACCCGGGAGGTTTTGCCGACACCCCGCCTATTACCGTTACCGGTCGTGTCATTGCCTGTATCATCGGTGTACTCGGTATCGCTATTTTTGCCGTGCCGGCAGGATTAATCGGCTCCGCGTTCTCCGAAGTCATGGAGAAAGACGAGCGCAAAGAGAAATCGGAAGGATGGGCAGAGAAACTGCAATTGGCTTTTGAGAGCAAGTTAGACCGTCCCACAGGGTATCAGATTGTACCGCGGTATGTCTCTGTCACGGAGATACAAGCACGTCTGAGGTTGAAAGAAGACGAGATTCTGGACGGAGTCAATGCCGCAGAGAATCTCCGGCTCATCAACCTGTCCTATACCCAGCCGGCAGAACTGCGCCCGGCGGACAAGCTGGCAGTAGAGATGTTCCCCGTGAACACACCCTATGGTTGTTGTATTGACCGCGGATCAAAAATCACGATCTTCACCCCGAGTAACATCGTGGATCCGGTCATGGGCTGGTGGGGCTACTACCTGGCGCAGATAGGCGGATTTAACTATGTCGGTCGTGAAATAGGTCAGACGCGACCGTATCACACGTTCTATCAATACAAGCCGGAAAACCTCAAAGAACATCAGGAGGAATTTATGGCGGACATGAACCGATTGGCAGATTCCGAAGACAGTTGGGTGTTTACCGTCATGGCAGCCAGCGGAGCCAATGAACCCGAGTACCCGGAACAATTCCATTTCGGATACGGCGCCAAGAAAGGCGACGATACCTACAATGATCCCAATATCACGCTCAATGATACGCAAACATTTGAAGCGTTCTATCAGCAATTTGCCAAACTGCTGCAAACCAATTATGAATTGGCAGCTGAGAAACAGATGCGGCATAATAACGCCGTGCCGACGGTGTATGTCCGCCATTTGGCGCATAAGGTGAACGCCATTACCTTGCGTGCCGCCTGGAGCGTGACTTGCTGGGATATGCGGGCAATAAGCATCGCCCGCGACATGGCTGAGGTAATGAACAGAGAGATTTTACACAGAGAGTTACCGGAAGTGCCCTACATGAAAGATAAGAAAACAGGTTATGCCGCAGAATAAGCTTCTATTGACTTATTTTGAACCTTTCGGCGGCGCCGAGACGAATATCTCGCAGCAAGTAGCGGAAGGAATTGAGGCAGAAGGAGTTATCAAACTCTGTCTGCCCGTCAGTTTCAAACGCTCTCCGGAGGTATTGCGGGAGGCGGTCGAACGCTACCAACCTGATTTCATTCTCTGTCTGGGTCAATGCGGAGAAGGAGAGAAGATCCGTCTGGAGCGGTTTGCAATGAACCTAATGGATAGCGAGAAAGGGGATAACGACGGACACCAACCGGACGAAGAAACGATAGAGGTCAATGCGCCTCTCGCATTACGGACAAGTTTGGATATCAAACAATTGCAAAAGGAGTGCATGCATGCAGAACTGCCTACGGTTCTTTCCAACTCAGCCGGTTTATATGTATGCAACCGTACATACTTCGAGGCACTTCGGTCAAACTCCAAGTCGTTGTTTGTACATATTCCTAAAAATATGGACAAATCAATTGCACTACAAATAATTATTAAAATATATGGCTTTTTTTGACAAAGTTAAAAGTTCTATTTCCGAAACCTCGCAGAAGGTAAAGGAGAAGATGCCGAACATTAAAGTGGAAGATATCACTTCCAATCTCAACATCTATGAGAAATATTTCTCAGAGAGTCAACTATGGGACAAACTCAAACAATTCGGGAAAGCAATAGGCGCAACTATCTTATATCCAGTACTCTTACTCTTTATGTTACTAAAATCAGGAGACGTAAATTTGAAAGAAAAGGCAATGATCATAGGCACGCTTGGCTATTTTATACTGCCTGTTGATCTTCTCCCCGACGCGCTTGTCGGGATAGGTTATACAGACGATGCTATGGCATTGACGGCAACATTGACAGCACTTGCTTCTTGTATAACGGAAGAAATGCAACAAGAGGCAAAACAGAAACTGAAGGAACTGATTGGTGATTTCGATGAAACTGCTATTGACAAAGTCACTCAGATCATCCAATCCGCTCACCAGTATGTTAACAAATCCAAAAAATAATTTGATCATATGCAATATACTTTTTCTTCTTCGGAAGCCGCATTAGTGGCAAACGGACATGTTGCGGATGTACTGACACCGTGGCAGATTATTATTGATACGGACGAACAGACCATCACAATACGCAAGCGCAACAGAATCCTTATCGGCGTGGATGAGGACACGCTGGCGTTCCGTTTCATCCGCAGGGTGACGGTGGACCAGCATCTTATTGGCGCAGATATCACGATTCAAGCCGTTGGAGGCAAGTTAACTGCCAAGTGTCTGGACAAGAGTGATTGCAAACGCATCAAAGAGATTCTTATGGAGTACAACACTACGTCCCGCACACACCACAATATTTTCAGTTGATTTGATGCCAAAATATAGATAGTTAGCACTTTCTTGTTAATTTTCTTGCATAATTCAAAAAAAAAGAGTACCTTTGCAGGCGAATTGTCTATATAAACGTCATGGCAAAGGAAATATTCATATCGTATAGCCGGAAGGATTTTGACAAGGTCAAAGCGATCAAGGATGAAATTGACCGCGAGTTGGGCATTGATTGCTGGATGGATCTGGACGGCATTGAGAGCGGAGAGCAATTTGAGGACATTATCATCTCCGCTATAAATGCCCATGACACCATGTTGTTTATGCTTAGTCCAAATTCGATGGAGAGCGAATACGCATTAGACGAATTGAATTTTGCAAAACGCAAGAAAAAGAGAATCGTATTAGTGTACCTCGAACCATGTGAAATGACAGACAAGTTCTATTTCCGATATAGTAAATATGACACTATTGAGTGGAATAACTTGCCCCAACGCAACAAATTACTCACAGACTTACATAAGTGGTTAACGTTATCTTTTACTAATGAATCACCACAAGAAGCTTATTCTCGGTATAAAAAAGGAGCTGAAGAAGGATATGCTGATTATCAATATAATTTAGCTATTTGTTACGAAACAGGTTATGGGGTAACAAAAAATTCGGAAATAGCAGTATACTGGTATAGAAAATCTGCGGAGCAAGATTATATATTTGCACAATATAATTTAGCCTGTTGTTATTATGACGGAGAAGGAACTCAGCAAGACTACAAAGAAGCCGTCATATGGTTCAGAAAAGCAGCAGAAAAAGGAGATGATAGATCTCAATATTTTTTAGGTTTATGTTATGAAAAAGGAGAAGGGGTTCCACAAAGTTACTCAGAAGCTGTTAAGTGGTACATGAAATCGGCTCAGGAAGATTTGGAGTTTGCTCAATATAGGTTGGGATATTGTTATGAAAATGGTCTTGGATTTCCTCAAAATTATGTAGAAGCTTTCCAATGGTACACAAAAGCAGCAAAACAAGGAAATCCTGATGCTCAATATCGTTTAGGCTCTATGTACGATTATGGGAAAGGAATTTCTGTTGATCGTTATGAAGCTTTTAATTGGTATAAAAAAGCGGCAGAAAAAGGACATGTAGAAGCTCAATATTATTTAGCAACTTGCTATAGTTTCGGATATGGCACTCCAATTCAAATGTCAGAAGCGTATAAATGGTACAAAGAAGCAGCTGAAAAAGGTCATGCGGATGCTCAATATAATGTAGGTGTATGTTATGATTATGGATATGGAGTTCTACAGAATCATTCAGAAGCTTTAATATGGTATAAAAAAGCCGCAAAACAAGGTCACATAGGTGCAATTAAATACCTTAAAAAGAAACAAATTGAATACTAATGGCAAAGGAAATATTCATATCGTATAGCCGGAAGGATTTTGACAAAGTCAAAGCGATCAAGGATGAAATTGACCGCGAGTTGGGCATTGATTGCTGGATGGATCTGGACGGCATTGAGAGCGGAGAGCAGTTCAAGAAAGTCATCATCAAGGCTATCAATGAGCATGATACGATGCTTTTCATGCTTAGTGCTAACTCGATGAACAGTGCCTGGGCGCTGGATGAACTGAATTTTGCCAAACACAAAGGCAAACGCGTGGTGTTGGTATATATCGAGCCGTGCGAGATGAGCGACGATTTCTATTTTGACTACCATAAATACGACACGATCGATTGGAGCAATACTCTGCAACATGACAAGTTGATAGAGAATATGCACGAATGGTTCGGCAATGTCCATGATACCATTATGCATATCCAGGAATTAGCCGGGCAGGGTGATCCCGAAGCGCAATGCAAACTGGGCGACATCTATTACGAAGGATACGGAGGTATGCCTCAGAATTACGAAGAGGCGGTCAAATGGCTTACTAAAGCAGCGGAACAAGGTCATGTGGAGGCTCAAAACAAATTGGGAGTCTGCTATTACAACGGGAAAGGAGTAGAACAGAACATTGAAGAAGCCGTGCGCTGGTGTCGAATGGCAGCAGAACAAGGACACGGCTGGGCGCAATACAACCTTGCCTATTACTATTACAACGGTATCGGCGTGACGCGGGACACCATGGAGGCGCTCCGCTGGTTGAAGAAAGCGGCGTTGCAAGGCGTGGAGCCTGCGATGAAATACCTGAAGGAACTCTCCAAAAACATTATTTGAACCAAATTAGCCGTTAGAAAACGGCAGAAGGAGAGAATAATTTCGATTTTTATCGTTAAATCCTTGTATATTTCAAATATTTGTTGTATCTTTGCAGCCAAAAGTTGCAAAGGGGCATGGAAATACAGAAGATTCATAGTATTCAAGAGATATCCAAACAGTACACGACAGGTGATCTGCCGGTGTTGGTATTGTGTTCGGACGCGCAACAATACATTTGCAAATACATGCGTGCAAACGCAACTATTGCCTATAAATTAGCGTGCGAATATATCGGGGCTGTTTTTGCCGAGGCATGGAAAATCAACACCCCTCCATTTGCATTGGTCCAGATTCATCCACAACATTGGAATGCTCTATCTGCATCGCATAATTCATCCGTTCCATCCATTGGATTTAGGAAATTAGACGGCGTTATCGATATTACTCCGACTTCATTCTCCCAAGTGGAGACTAGCGCGGGTACTCTATATCAACTAATGAGAATCGCCCTTTTCGATTTCTGGATTGCAAATGAGGATCGTACATACAACAACGCGAATCTGCTATATGATGTCGAAAACGCACAATTGATTTCTATTGATTACGGTGGAATACTGAACAATGTCACGTTTGATTTCCCGCTTTCGCAGTTAACGGAGACGGATAGTATCCTCGGAGCTGACATCTTTTCGCATATTATTAAATCTGTTTCGCCCAAACAATTGGCAGCGGCAGCGACACGATTAAAAAAAGATTATTCACAATGTATAAATCGTAGCAAACGGCAAGTTGGATTATTGGAAAACATGCCCAAAGAGTGGGCTGTACCGAACATAAAAGTAGATACTAAAGTAGAAGAATTGTTCTCGCCGGAATGGATTAGTACCACATGGGAGAACTTTGTAGAATGTTTAAAATCAAATAGCCATTATGGAAAATAATCTTCAATATAGTATTATTTATGCCGATATTCGTCCTGAGATTCAAGAACGATTAAGTTTGGGTATTCTTACGATAGAAAATAATCGGGTACAGGTACGCCATTCTGAAAAGAAATTGCGGATACTCAAGCAACTTTATACCCCGAAAGAGTATAAAGCAATTGCTTCTATTGTGCGTAGTTTGCGCGAGTTGGTTTCTGTGGAGACTCTGAAATATCTCACACGTTACTCTAACAATTTAATATCCTTTTCGCCCATTCAAAATATTGATAAGTCACAGACCAATATCAATGGCAAATGGCTGTACAGGAATTACGTGTACAATGCTGCAAACGCATAAAAGTTACAAAACGATGATGGACGAAAGACGTTACGACAGAGAAGATCTGCAGGAAGCATTACGGGTGTTGCGAAGCGGCGGGATCATCGTGTATCCGACGGATACAGTATGGGGTATAGGCTGCGATGCGACCAACGAAGAGGCGGTCAAGCGGATCTATGCGCTCAAGCAACGCGAAGACAGCAAGTCAATGCTTGTGCTGTTGGACAGCGCAGCTAAATTAGATTATTATGTGGATGTGCCGGAGACGGCGGAGATGCTATTGGATGTACAAAGGGACAATGTACAAGGTACAAAGGATGCAGAGGAGGATGAATTAACCGAGGCGAGCAAGCCGTTGACGATTATTTATCCGAATGCGCGGCATCTGGCACCGAACCTGATTGCAGAGGATCGGAGTATCGGTATCCGCATCACGAACGAGGCGTTCAGCAAGGCATTGTGCGCGCAGCTGAAACACCCGCTGGTATCGACGAGCGCGAACATCAGCGGTCACCCCACGGCACATTTCTTCCACGAGATAGAAGAGGCGATATTGGACGGCGCAGACTATGTGTGCCGGTTCAGACGCGATGACGAGACGCCCCATGAGCCGAGCAGTATCATCAAGATTAACTCTGATAATTCGTTTCGAATCATCAGGGAATGATGCATTGGTTATTGGTGATTGGTAATTGGTTATTGAAGATTTATGACCCTTAGACGGAAACAACAAATATGGTATGTATTGGCGGACTTGCTGAGCAGCGAGTTGGTATGGCTGTGTTTTTTGGGATTCCGCTGGATGGTCTATGAAGGGCGTGTCGGAATCCTGGAAGACGTGCTGATTCCTGCTTTTGACTTCAGTTTGCCGCTGATCATCTATCCGATGGTTTGTCTGCTCATTTACTACCTTTCGGGTTATTACCTGCGTCCTTTCCAGAAGCCCTTATGGCGGGAGTTCCTGAGGACGTTAGTATCGGCTGTCGTCATTTCACTGCTGTTCTTCTTTATTATCATCATAGACGACGAGGTGGAGGGGTACAACCGGTATATAGTATCGTTGGGCGTGCTGTTCGGTCTTCAGTTCGTACTCAGTTACCTTCCCCGTTTGAGTATTACCCTGCTCTCCCGTAGCCGCGGTGTGCTGCGCACAAAGACCGTACACACGCAGGAGGAGGTACGTTTGCTGAAAGCCGGCGAACAAGACGAGGTGATCATCGACCTGCCCAAAGGCTACACGGACAGCGAGTTATATACACTGATCGCGGAGTTATACCCTTTGTCATGCGAGATCAGTATGGTTCCGCGCGTGTACGACATGCTCACGGGTGCGGCGCGTATCGGTCATCTGGACCGCCCGTCGCTCATCCGTATCACCGAACAATCGATGAGCGATGCCGAGTTATGCATCAAACGGGCGTTTGACATCGCGGCATCGGCGGCAGGATTGGTTCTGCTGTCTCCGCTGATGGCGATTATAGCGCTGCAGGTCAAGTTGTCCTCCAAAGGTCCTGTTTTCTACAGCCAGGAACGTATCGGTCAGTACGGGATCCCCTTCCGTATCTATAAGTTCCGCACGATGGTATCGGACGCCGAATCAGACGGCGTGCCTCAGATCACGCAGGACAATGACCCGCGTATCACAAAGGTAGGCGGCTGGCTGCGCAAGTACCGTCTGGATGAACTGCCGCAGTTATGGAATATCCTTCGCGGCGACATGTCAATCGTGGGACCCCGTCCCGAACGCCCGTATTTCATCCGTCAGATCATGGAGAAAGCGCCCTATTACTGCCTGTTATACAAAGTGCGTCCGGGTCTGACCAGCTGGGGTCCTATCCGCGTAGGGTACACGGACACGATGGACAAGATGATCGAGCGGCTGAACTGCGACATCGTGTATGTAGAGAACATGTCGCTGCTATTGGATCTGAAGATATTGTTTTTTACCGTAGGAGTGATTCTACGGGGGAAAGGGAAATAACCCCTCCCTACCCCTCCCCTCAAGGGAGGGAAAATGATTGGTGATTGGTAATTGGTGAATATATGAACTTTGATGAATCGATAGGACGCGCGGAGACTATTATCGCGCAATTAGAACAAGCGCAGGCAATCAGTATGGACGAATACAAGCGCTTGGCGAATGAAGCAACCGCTTTGCTCAAACAATGCAAAGCCGAGATAGACGGCATGGAAAAGAATATAGAAAACATATGAGAAAAATCATTTTTACGCTTACAGCGTTTATCGCAATGACAACAGCTTACGCTCAACAGACTACCGGTATCGACCTGTCCAATCTGGACAGGACGGCGGTACCCCAGAACGATTTTTACCAATTCGCTTGCGGCGGATGGATGGCAAACAACCCTTTGACGCCCGAATACAGCCGTTTCGGTTCGTTCGACAAGTTAGCGCTCAATAACCTGGAGCAAGTGAACGGACTTATTCAGGAGATCGCAGCGAAAGTACAAAGTGACAAAGGACAAGGTACAAAGGCAGGAAGCATCGAGCAGAAGATCGGTGACCTGTACAACCTCGCAATGGACACCGCCCGCCGGGACCGAGAGGGTATCGAAGCGGTAAAGCCGTCCTTGGCGGAGATAGCAGCGATCCAATCCCGCGAGGAGTTGTCGCAGGTGTTAGGTGCGTCGATGGACTACAGCTTGTGGGCGATGTACGTGGATGCCGACGCAATGAACAGCTCGATGAACATCCTCAATTCGTACCAGAGCGGTTTCTCGTTGGGAGAGAAAGAGTACTACCTGGACGAGGACGAGCACACCGTTTCCATCCGCACGGCGTATGTGGCGTACGTGGAGAAACTGTTCCGCTTGTTCGGTTTTGAGGACGCGGCTGAACGTGCCCAGACGGTGCTCCGCCTGGAGACGCGTCTTGCGAAAGCGGCATACAGCAACGTGGAACTGCGCGACCCGCAGATGAACTACAACAAGATGACGGTAGAAGAGTTGCAGGAATTAGTTCCACAGGTCAACTGGAAGGTTTATTTCAAGGCATTGAACGTGGAATTAGACAGTTTGTCGATCGGTCAGATACCTCATATGCAGGAAGCAGGACGAATGCTGGAAGACGAGCCGTTGGAGGATCTGAAGACACTCTTCACCTGGCAGACGATCGAAGGCGCGGCATCGTATCTGACGACGGAGATCTACATGACGAGTTTTGATTTCTACGGCAAGGTTCTGTCAGGTCGCGAAGAACCGAGTCCGCTGTGGAAACGCGCCGTAGGAATTGTAAACGGTACGTTGGGCGAGGCGGTAGGACAGATGTATGTCGCCAAGTATTTCCCCGAGGAGAACAAAGCGCGTATGTTGGCACTCGTACACAACTTGCAGAAAGCATTGGGAATCCGTATCGAGAACTTAGCCTGGATGTCCCGCGAGACGAAAGACAAAGCGCTGGAGAAACTGAATGCAATGACCATCAAGATCGGGTATCCGGACACATGGCGTGACTACAGCGCCTTGGATATCAACGCAGCGGACACGTATTACGCAAACCTGCAGCGTGCCGCCAAGTTCGAGCAGGCATACAGCCTCAGTTACTTAGGCAAACCGGTGGACAAGACCAAATGGTACATGACGCCGCAAACGGTGAACGCGTATTACAACCCGTCGAGCAACGAGATCTGCTTCCCTGCTGGTATTCTGCAATATCCGTTCTTTGACATGAGTGCGGACGATGCATTCAACTACGGCGCTATCGGCGTAGTCATCGGTCATGAGATGACGCACGGCTTTGACGACCAGGGCTGTCAGTTTGACAAAGACGGCAACATGTCCAACTGGTGGACGGCAGAAGACAAAGCGGCGTTTGACGCCCGTACGAAAGTCATGGAAGAGGCGTTTAACAAGATCGAAGTGGCTCCGGGTGTGCATGCAAACGGTGCGTTCACGTTAGGCGAGAACATCGCCGACCACGGCGGTTTGCAGGTGTCGTTCTTAGCGTTCACGCTGAACGAGAAGGCGAAGCCAAAGAAAGAGCGTCTGAAGACATGTGACGGTTTCACACCGCAACAACGTTTCTTCTTAGCGTACGCGAATGTATGGGCTGGCAATATCCGTCCAGAGGAAATCCTGAACCGTACGAAGAGTGATCCTCACTCGTTAGGTCGCTGGCGCGTGAACGGAGCGCTACCGCAGATTAATGCCTGGTACAAGGCCTGGAAAGTAACCTCCCAAAGCCCCCTGTACGTCAAACCAAAGGAACGGGTGAGTATATGGTAGAACCCCTCCCGACCTCCCCTCAAGGGAGGAGAATGATTGGTCATTGGTTATTGGTCATTGGTTATTGAAAAAAGAAAAGTCCGCGGTGGCGGACTTTTCTTTTTAGGCTTTCTCGATCGCCTCGGCGATGGAGTTGGCGATGAATGCCATCTCTTCGGCGGACAGGGAGAGCTTGGGATTGGAGAAGAGCATATCTTTCTCCGATTTCATCGGCACAAGGTGGATGTGTACGTGGTTCACTTCCATACCCAATACCGCTACGCCTACGCGTTTGCAACCGGTAGCGGCTTTGATGCCTTTTGCCACTTTCTGGGCAAAGAGCATCAGGCTGGATAGTTGCTCGGCGCTGAGGTCGAAGATATAATCCGCTTCGGGTTCAGGCAGCTTGGGGATGACCAAGGTGTGCCCTTTGACGAGGGGGTTGATATCCAGGAACGCGTAGTTCTTGTCGTCCTCCGCTACTTTGTAGCTGGGGATTTCGCCTTTGATGATTTTGGTAAAGATGGTCATACAAATTGACGATTTGACGATTTACGATTAGACGATTGATGGACGATTTAGAGGGAAATCTCGAGGATTTCGAACTCAATGAGTCCTGCTGGTACCTGTACCTGCGCAATTTCGCCTACTTTCTTTCCCATCAACCCTTTCGCGATCGGTGTCGTAACGGAGATCTTTCCTTCGAGAGCGTTCGCTTCCCCTTCCGTAACGAGCTGGTATGTTTTCTCCATACCCGTACTCTTCATGCGCACGCGCACTTTGGTAAGGATCTGCACTTCGTTGGTGTTGATGTCCGCAGCATCGAGAACTCGTGCTTCGGAAAGGCGCAATTTGAGTTGCGCAATCTTCGTTTCGAGTGCTCCCTGTGCCTCTTTAGCGGCATCATACTCGGCGTTTTCGCTCAAGTCGCCTTTCTCGCGCGCCTCGGCGATCGCCGCAATAATGCGGGGTCGCTCCACCGTCTCCAGATGCTGGAGCTCTTCTTTCAATTTTTTCAGACCGTCTTCGGTCATGTAAGTTACAGCCATTCGCTGCTGGCTATCGCTCGCACGACTTCGCGTTAAACGCTTGTATAGTGCTACGCGATGCCCTCGCTCTTAAGTCCGCAAAACTGCGTTTTACGTCCTTAGACAAGGACCCTCTTAACCAGCCAAGAGGTTTTAAAAATTATTTACTATTATTAATATTTACGATTCAAAATCTCACTGGCGATGATCGCTTTGCGAACTTCGTCTTCATCCGTCAAGTCCGGAAGTATGTTTTTTTCCTCTGTCATAAAAAAAAGGGCATTCGCCTCGGCTTTTGTCTAAAAACAATAGACTTGTTATTCTATTCTTTTTATACAAAATCCATAGCTGGCTTTTGTCTAAAAACAATAGGAAACTTCACAGCCTCCTATTGCCATTAAACCTAAACCTTAACTATGAAAATTTTTGTTTTCGGTGCAAAAGTACTGCTTTTATTTGACATAGCCAAATTTTTTTGCAAAAAAATGCTTATTTTGTGCATTTTTCTTCAATTTTGCCCCTTAACGTGGCAGCAGACGCCTCCAAAATACGCACTTTTACCAAATCTCCGACTTTCTGGTCTGTACGCGGAAAGACGACGGTTTTGTATTGTTCCGTCCTTCCATACATGTCGTCATGGCTTCGTTTGGAGAATCCTTCGACGAGCACTTCGACTGTTTTTCCGACCTCGCGTTGGTTGGATTCAAGGGACAGCTGGTTTTGGAGAGCGATGATCTCGTTGAGTCGCCGCACTTTCTCTTCTTCAGGTATGTTATCGGGCAAATGCTTATGCGCGTACGTGCCCGGGCGTTCCGAATATTTAAACATAAAGGCGGAGTCGAACCGGACTTCCCGCATAAGGCTGAGTGTCTGCTCGTGGTCCTCGAGCGTCTCGTCGTGGAATCCGCAGAAGATATCCGTGCTGATAGCGGCGGTGGGCAGTATGCGACGGATAGCGGCGATACGATCCAGGTACCATTCGCGGGTATATTTGCGGTTCATGAGTTTGAGCACATGGTTCGAACCGGATTGTACCGCCAAGTGGATGAACTTGCAGAGGTTGTCATGGCGGCTGATGGCTTCGAGCGTCTTATCCGACATATCTTTCGGATGGCTGGTCGTGAAGCGTATCCGCATATCGGGCACGGCGTCGGCTACGATCTCCAGCAGGTCGGCGAAGTCGATGACGGAGTCGTTTGAGGTTGTTTGAGGTCGTTGGAGGTCGTTTGAAGGTTGATAGCGGTACGAATTGACGTTCTGCCCGAGGAGAGTGACCTCTTTGTATCCGCGCGCGTGCAGGTCGCGTACCTCATTGAGGATGGACTCGACGTCGCGGCTGCGTTCGCGTCCGCGGGTATATGGAACCACGCAGTAGGAACAGAAGTTATTGCAACCTCGCATGATAGACACGAACCCGCTGATGGAGCGTCCGATACGGGAAGGGATGATCTGGCGGTATGTCTCGGTGGTACTCAGTTCAACGTTCATTGCTTTGTGCCCCATCTCACATTGGGCAAGCAAGTTGGGGATATCCATATAGGCGTCGGGTCCCGCGACAAAGTCCACGCCGTAGGTGTCGATGAGTTCCTGCCCCATCCGCTCCGCCATGCAACCTATTACACCTATAGTGTATTGGTGGTTGGTGGTTTGTAATTGGTGATTTTTCTTCATCAAAGCTTTGAGTTCGCGGAGACGGGAGCCGACTTTTTGTTCGGCGTTGTCCCGGATGGAACAGGTGTTGATGATGATGATATCGGCATCCTCCCACTGGTCTGTGAGTTCCGCGTCGGTAGTCTCCATGATAGCGGCTACAACCTCGCTATCTGCGACGTTCATTTGACAACCATAGGTCTCAATATAGAATTTTTTTGCCATTTTTATCAAAAAAATACGATTTTATTTGCATATATCAATTTTTTGTAGTACCTTTGCAGCCGCTTTTGAAAAAAGAGCGTGTTCGGGGAGTGGCGCAGCCCGGTAGCGCAACGGTCTGGGGGACCGGAGGTCGCGTGTTCGAATCACGTCTCCCCGACAAAATGGATCCATCGTGATCCATTTTTTTGTGTCTTTGTTTTTATTGCGAGTGCAAAGGTACTGCTTTTTTTTGAGATATACAAATTTTTTTGACTTTTTTCGTTCAACTTCACGGGATATATACTATGTATATATAGGGTAAGGTGGGATACGGGATTGTCTCGTCTCGCTCTCGTCTCGATCTTGTCTCGGTCACTATGCGGTCATATGGCGGGTGTTGTCATATAAAGTTTACAAAAAGCAGAAAAAATGACGTTTTATGTATCAAAAAGTTGCATAAATGGAAGATTTTTTGTAACTTTGCGCCCAATTTTCATGTTTTAACGAACAATGAAACAATCTTTTAATAATAAATATAGTAATCGTATGAAGAAACATTTACTCATGCTCTTTGCAGTTGTGACAGCTGTAACAATGAGCATCCAAGCCCAAACGATCCTAATCGATGACGGCTTTGAGAATGGTATTCAGGACAGCGTCTGGACTCAGGAGTTCGTGACCGGTCATACGGCATGGGCAGTAGAGAGCGAGGACGACAGTCTGTCTTATCCGGCTACGGTTTTGCAGGGCACTCACCGTGCCTATCTGCGTAACACGACGGGTGAGACGCAAGGTTTCGTCACGCGTCTGGTGAGTCAGGTAATGGACTTGAGTCCTCGTAAGATTTACCAGCCTGAGTTGACGTTCTGGTATGCCAATCCTCGTTGGGGCGCCGACCGCGACACGTTGCGCGTGCTGTACCGCAACAATCCCAACGGCAAATGGAAACAGTTAGCGGAATACAGCACCGCGATGGCTAACTGGCAGAAAGTGCGTATCGAATTGCCGGAGGTAGGTCCGACTTACCAGATTGCCTTCGAAGGCAAGGACAACCTCGGTCGCGGTATCGTGCTGGACAGCGTCAAGCTTCGTTCGGCGCCGGAGTGTACCGTACCTCACGACATCATCGTGAGCAACAAGGGTGCCAACCGCGTCAACATCGCCTGGACCGCAAGCTGGGATGCTATCTGGTACGAGTTGATTGTAAGCAAAGACACGCTCAACCCGTATGAGATCCCGGAAGAGACCGAAGCGTCGCTTGTTTTCCACGACCGTATCAGCGGTCTGAGCCAGAGCCATGACCTGACACTTGAACCGGGTGAAGCGTACTACGTGTATATCCGGTCCATCTGCGAGAACGAGATCAGCCTCTGGAGCCACGAGTACACGGAAGAGGGTGCGTACCATTTCCGTGTCCGCGCAACGAAGCAGGTTCCGTTTACGGAAGACTTCAACTGGGCGAAGACCAAGAACCAGGATCCCGAGTGGATCTGGGGCAACAACACGGGCAAGACGAACCCGTATGTCAACTCCAAATCGACGACCACTTCGGAGTTGGGCAAGTATTCGCCGAGCGCTACTCCCTCCGTTATTTTCTCGGGCGGAACGAGCGCAACGGTTAAGATTCCCGCCGGCAAGTACGTCTTCCTGGCTACTCCTGCGTTAGCGGACACGCTGAACCAGAACTTCAAACTGAACCAATGCCAGGTTCATTTCTGGAGTACGGTACATATCTACACGGGTCGTACGTACGGTCGCAGCCTGATTGTGGGTGTGATGGAGGATCCGGAGGATATCACGACCTTTACTCCGATCGACACGGTAATGGTCTGGGGCAACCAGACGTTCCAGGAGAACATCGTGGACCTGAGCAGCTATACCGGCAACGGTGCTTTTATCGGTTTCGTGAGTGATTTCGACCGTCAGAACCTGTTCTATATCGACGATGTGACGATCGAGTACCGCCCGGAGGTGAGCAAGGTGACCAAGATCTCGGTTAATCCGCGTGACACGTTTGCCACTATCAGCTGGGAAGGCAATGCATCGTCTTACAACGTGCTGATCACCAATGCGGAAGTTGATCCGTCTAATCCGTCGGAGGACGCTATTGTGGACCAGGCGACGGTAAACGGCACTTCGTACCTGTGCAATAAACTGGAGGCGTTCCACAGCTGGAACCACCCGTATTATGTGTATGTTCAGGCAGTAGGCGCAGAGTGGTCTTACCGCTATCCGTTTGTGACGCTGACATCGCAGCGCGCCGTGCCTTATACGTTTGATTTCGAGCCTGCTTCGGGTCGTTACCAGATTTCGGGTTCGACGTATTATGCCGCCAACTTAAGTATCTTCGGTAATGATCCGAAGTACCCGAGTCTGGCATCGGCGAACACGTACAAAGGTTCGGGCTGTCTGTCAATGACGAAGACGGCAGGAGCGGACACATGGGTTACTCTTCCGATGGTAGAAGACCTGGACAGCGTTCAGGTGAAGTTCTATCTCGGCGGAACGAGTACTTCCTATTCGAAGGCTCACGCGACCATCGGTATCATGACGAACCCGATGGATATCAATACGTTCACGAAGGTATCGAGCTTTACGCTGAACACCTCGGGTTACACGATGTGCTACGCCAACTTCAAGAACTATACCGGTCCGAAGGACGGCGTGATCGCCATTGTCTGGGACGATATCCGAGGCATGGCGGAAAACACGATCAACTATATCGACGAGGTGAAGGTAGAGAAGTTGTCGGAGTGTACTCCTCCGCAAAACGTGGAAATAGCGGTTGAGTCCGACTCCATCGCCCTTATATGGGATGCTTCGCAGCAATCTATGTGGGAGGTAGCCATTGCGAGAAGTCCGTTGACGAACGTCCAGAAAGACAAGACGTTTGCCGAGATTGCGGCGATGGGCTCCATTGTCTATGCGGACACGCTTTACTGGGACGACGAAGTGTCGAAGCCGGAGTTCGGTATCGGCGGTCTGAAGCCCCATACGGACTACGTGCTTTACCTGCGTACGGTGTGCGGCAGTGACGCGGCATGGTGGACGGAGATTTCGTTCAGCACGCCTTGTGCAAACGCCACGTTCCCGTACAAAGAGACGTTCGAGAGCTGTACCTCCACTTCATCCAATGCGGCTCCGCAATTACCGTGCTGGCAGATGATTAACTACTTAGGTACATCGTATCCGTGGATCTATGCTGCAAATGGCGGTAAGACGCTGGAGTTGTACACCTCCGGTACTGCGTACCGTTGCGTAGCGATTATGCCGCCGGTAGAGGGTAACTTGGAGGATATGATGCTTACGTTCGAGACCCGTTCGTGGAGCTCGGGCTCTACATCTACGTCCGTACTGTACGTGGGTACAATGGGCGATATCGACGACCAAAACTCGTTCATACCGTTCGATACGATTCGTAATACCGGCGGTACGGAATTCCAGAAAGTGACGCTGTTGCTGAGCAACTACAACCTGGTATATAACAATATCGCCTTCTCGTCCGGTTTCTCGGGTTCGAGCGACGTGCTGATCGACAACATCGAGCTGAAGGATGCTACGTGTATCGAGGCGTATAACTTCCGCCAGACGGATTCACAATCCAACTCGGCAGACTTCGAGTGGGACGGTCTGTCCCCGAACGACCAGTGGGAGATGCGTGTTCTGAGCCAGAACGTCAGCCTTTCCAATGTAGCCTCGGGCAACTATGACACCCTGCGTGTCGCCGTGGTGAACGACACCGTGCTGACCGGCAGAACCTACCATCTGGACGACCTGCACGCCAGCACGACGTATTATGTTTATCTGCGCGTTATGTGCGGCGACAGCATCTGGACGATGCACACGATCGAGACAAGCTGCGAGAAGCTGGATCCGAACAAGCCGAACAAGGAGACGTTCGAGACCTACTCCAGCGGTACGTCGTACAGCGACAGTTATCAGGCTACGTGCTGGACGGTAGGTAATGGCGGAACAACTTCGACGTCGTATATCCCGTATATCTACAAGTACACGTCGTATGCTTCTTCGGGTCAGAACACGTACTGTATGTACGGCTATGAGTACTCTGACTACGTTCCGGCATACATCGTATCTCCGGAGATCGATTGCACACATATGAAGGATCTGGCGGTTACATTCAACATGTATGCCTCTACGTCCTACAGCTGGCTGTGCGGTGTGATGAGCGACCCGAACGATCTGAGTACGTTCGTTGTGATCGACTCGGTAAAGGGTACGGGCGAGAGCGTACAATATATCTATGACTTGAGCGAGTACGAGGATTCGATTCCTGCGACCGCGCGTTACTTCGCATGGCGTACACCGTACGATGCGACGAGCTACGCCTACCTCGATGACGTATCTATCACGACGATGCGCTGTCCGTTCACTAAGCCGACCTATTCGGATCTGACGGCAGAGAGCGCCCGTATCAGCAGTGGTCTGCGAACGGACGACATGTGGCTGTTGCTTGTGACCTCGGAGGCCGTTTCCACCGATTCGCTGGCATCCGCTACGTACCGCGTGCCCAATACGATCAAAGTACGTTTCGACACGATCGATGTACGTTCAAAGAAAGTGAGCGGTCTGAGCGAGCAGACGAAATACTACGTCTATACGGCAACGCTGTGCGATTCCGTTGTATCCCAATGGAGCAGCACTTCGTTCATCACTCCGTGTATGCCGGTCAAGCCGGACGGCATGAAGAAGATCACGTTTGCCACCGAAGACGGTTTCGTCACCGGCTCGGGTGCAACCCGCTATCTGCCGTGCTGGACGATAGGCAGCAAGACCCAGGGTCTGAGCGCTTCGTCGAGCTATATCCCGTACGTGGATGCTTCGACCAAATACAACGGTCACAACTCGCTGCGTATCTACGACTACGTTTCTGGAACGAGTTCGCACTATGTAGGCGCCTATGCGATCATGCCGGAAATGTTTGTTGATTCCATCAGCAAATACCAGGTATCGTTCTGGGGTCGCAAATACAGCACTTCGTACAACGGTCAGCTGATCATCGGTATTGTGAGCGACCCGAGTGACCTGAACACGTTCGTAGCGGTAGATACCGTCACGATGGAAGGCACGACATGGGAGCCGTTCAGTGTCGGATTCGAGAACTACGAGGGTGACTTCCTCGGCAACTTGGGTTCGAACATCATGTTCCTCAGCGATTTCGGTGTATCGAACGGCGCTTATATCACGGATATCAGCGTAGAGCTGATCCCGACCTGCCGTCCTATCTCTTCGTTCAAGGTGGACAGCGTAGGCGAGAATTCGGCTGTCATCAGCTGGCAAGGCTATCAGGATACGTATCGTATGCTGCTCGCTGACAAGATATTGGAGGACAGTGTAAAACCGACCTACAACTATCTGCTTGACACGATAGTAACCACCTCCAGCCATATCCGTATCGAGAACCTGCTTCCTGCCACCGGCTATGTCGTTTATGCGCAGGGTATCTGCTCCGATGGCGACAGTACCGCTATCTCGATGCAGTACGCATCGTTCCGAACCGAGTGCCCCCTCTCGACGGGTGTGCCCGTTCCGTTCTATGAGGACTGGGAGAGCTATCCGACGGGTAACAGCGAGGTAGGCTGCTGGTTGTTCCGCAATGTCAGCGGTTCCACCTATCCGACGGTAGAGGCAGCGCGCGACAAACTCAAGAGCCAGACGGTGGATCTGTACTCACCGGCTTCGGGCGGCCGTTCATGGATCGTTGTGCCGGTACTCCGTGCAAGTCTGGCGGACCTCAAATTAGAGTTTGACGCCCGTTCATGGAGCTCGTCCGCGTCCGCTACGCAGTACATCCATGTAGGCGTGATGGCGGATCCGGAAGACGCGACGACGTTTGTCGAGCTGGCAAACTTCCCGCTGACTCCCGATTCCCTGATGTCGCATTTCGAGATGATTCTCGGCGAGTACGACATCCCGTACGAGCGTCTGGTATTCACCTCCGGTCTGGATGCCACGATGGCTTCCTGCGACGTGGTAATTGACAATATATCGCTGTCGCTCGAGTCGCCGTGCCACGCTCCGAAACTGCAGACCAGCAACGTTTCGTACAGTTCCTTCAAGCTGGAGATTATTCCGAACAAGGAAGACAACGACCTGTGGGATGTGGTATGCATCGAGGCGACGGAATGGGCGAAGATCCGCAATATAGACACGTATCTGGATACGACTTCGACCCGTATGCGCGTTGACACGACGTTCCTGACGTTCACGGGTCTGACGCCGGCTACCTCCTATTATATCTACGCACGTACGGCGTGCGGCGGTGTTTACGGCAACAGTCCGTGGAACAAGACCCCGCTCAACGTACATACGAAGTTCTACTACAAAGAGGGCTACCACTTCGGCTTTGAGAAGTCCGGTGAGATGTGGGAGCGCAGCCCGTACTCGACGAACGACAACTACTATCTGCATCCGGCACTGGTATCCGGCCGTGACAGCTTGGGCGCAGCCTCGACGGCTTACGGAGCTTATCCGTTCAGCCAGGAGAACACGACGTCCTATCTGTACGCTCACACCGGAACAGGTGCGCTGACGATCAACGCTTCGGGTAACTACTTCGGCGGCTACGTCATCTTCCCGGCAGTTGACCAGGCAGAGGCTCGTTCGTTCGAGTTCAAGATCCGTCCGGGCTACATCTCGGCTACGACGATGAAGACGGCTACGACGTATGACGGCGTGATCGAGATCGGAACGATCGACAAGAACCAGGACTTCGACACCTACCATCGTATCGCTACCGTCCGCGTCGATGCCCTGAATAACGAAGGCATGGCTGATGAGGACAACAACTACCTGTTCAGCAACTACACGCTGGATCTGGATGAAGCGACGATCGCATCGAAGCAGATCGTTCTCCACGCTCCGCAGCAACCGGGTGTCTCGTCGATGCTGTTTATCGACGAGGTGAACATGGGCGCAGCGAAGGGCTACAGCCTCGTATCCATCAAGAAGGTGAACGTAAGCGGTTCGAGCGCTACGGTCGAGTGGGACAACATCGGCGGTCCGTGGAACTTGTTCATCGCGGATGAGAGAGGTGACACCATCGCCCAGTACAACCACCTGACCGGCACGAGCCAGGTTGTTGAGGGCTTGTCGCCGAGAAGCCAATACACCGCTATCCTGGAGACCGAGAAAGCCGATATGAGCCGCGACTACATCCTGACGACTTCCGTTGCGTTCGAGACGACCTGCCAAGTGCTGCAACCGGATGCCGACGGCGAGTTCACATGGGACTTCGACGATGAGTACGAGTGGGAAGCGAACGATGTGCTCACCGGTGCAACATCTGATACCGCTTATATGAAGCCGAACTGCTTCCACGTAGGCATCACGTACGAGAATCCGTATAACGGCTACCAGTGGCTGGTACAGCCCAAGGGCTATGACTACTACTCGACGCTGATGAACTACAGCGAAAGCCGTCATCAGGAGGTAGGTATAGGCGACAGCCACTCGCTGCGTGTACACACGACCGCCCAGAGATTCAACTCGTATATCGTCCTGCCGGAGATGAACTGCGACCTCGACACAATGATGATCGAGTTCTACGGCCGCTGCTTCGTCAACTACGACGAGGAGCATTCGATAGAGGCTAACCGCGGCAAGATCGTCAGCGCAATATATCTCGGCGAGGAATACAGCCAGTCGATAGTAGTAGGTACGCTGACCGACCCGAACGACTTCAGCACGCTTCAGGTACTGGATACGCTGACCTACAAGCAGACGAACCTGACCAACAGCGTCAACGTGAACGACGACCCCGCCGGTCTGCGTTACTGGGAGTTGATGCAGGCTCCGCTGGCAGGCGCTACGGGCAGATACATCGTATTGTTCCAGCCTTCTTACGGTCTGTTCTTCCTGGATGACCTGAGCATCAAGCCGGCGGGCAGCACGCTCTTCGCGCCGACCAGTGCCCGGACGTCCGATATCACGGCTACGTCCGCTACGCTGAGCTGGAATGTACGTCATCCGAGCCTGTCGTCCGTAGTGGTTGTACTCGACGCATCGAACGAAGAAGTGCTGCGTGACACCATCCCCGGAACCAGCTATGCAGCAACCGGTCTCGAATCCGGTCACTCGTACCACTGGTACGTTTACCAGACGGACAACATCCGCAACAGCGTAACGACCGTTGAGGTAACGTTCGCGACCGAGTGCGTGGCGATCACCCCGTCTTACACCTGCGGCTTCGAGATCGAAGACGGTGCGGGCAATATCCCGGGTCAGACCTCGTACAAGCAGGCACTATGCTGGACGTACGGCGATGCCAAGAGCACGAGCGAGGAGAATCTATGGATCAGCGCGACCTACGATCCGTACAACCAGGCGAACACGGAGGACCACCGTTACAGCCGCACTAATTCGTCCGCGGTGTTCATGCGCGCTTCGTACGACAACTACCAGCCGTACATCGCCATGCCGCAAATGGATATCAACGCATACGACACGCTTCAGGTAGTCTTCTGGATGCGTCCGGCATATGTACGCCAGGGAACGGGCACCGTAGTAAGCCAGTACACGGGTAGCACCTATTCGAAGTCCATTATCGTAGGAACGATGACCGACCCGACGAATGCCGCTACGTTCGTACCGCTCGACACCGTTACGTACAGCGCATCTCTGACCGTATACGATGTGGCTACCGCTGCCAACGACTACCTGTTCGAGCAGAAGAAAGTGGAACTGGCAGGCGCTACGGGTCCGTATGTAGCCTTCATGACTTCGTTCTACGCGAAGGATGACGAGAACCGCAAGAGCAGCGACTACATGTGGCTCGACGATATCTCGTTCAGCCGCCGCCAGCTGTGCAAGGATCCGAAGAACCTGAACAACGACTTTGTCGGTGCGACCGAAGCGACCCTCAGCTGGGAAGGCGGCGACTCGATCTTCGTGATCCAGGTTTCGAAGGATGTGTACTTCGCAGAAGACACCGCGTTCGCGTTCAACGACACCGTTTATTCGAATCCGTTCACGGTAACGGGTCTGGAGAAACAGACGAACTACGCATGGCGCGTACAAGCTATCTGCGAAGGCGAAGCGAGCGGATTCTCGCCCAAGGAGACGTTCAAGACGCTCCGCAGCCCGTACTTCCTCGAGGAGTTCGAAACCGCAGTAAACACGAGCGAGTGGACGTTCAGTTGCAGCAAGGCGGTGGACATCCTGAACAAGAGCAGTTACAGCTTCAGTTCGGACAACTCGTACGGCTTCAAGCGCGTGACGACCAACTACGGTCTGAACGGTTCGCACTACACCGCCGTAGGATACTATGAAGATTATAACTGGATGATCACGCCGGAGTTCTACCTGCCGGAGAACGACAGTGTTCACTTCTCGATGGATCTCGCGATGACCGCATGTAACAGCAGCCACGCTGCTACGGGCAACGCGGTCACAGAGAGCGACATGGCGAACGACTTCTACTTCATGGTGATCGTTTCGGAAGACGGCGGTGCTACCTGGAAGTCAGAGAACATCCTGATGAAATGGCAGAACACGAATGCCTCGGGCAGCCAGCTGCGCGACATTCCTGCTACGGGTCAGAACGTCCGTTTCAGCCTCGCCAAGTACGCCGGCAAGAACGTACGCGTCGGTCTGTACCGCGAAGCCAAGACCAGCGTATCGACCGGTATCGCAATTCACGTGGACAACGTCCGTCTGGGCTACTTCGACAAGATCGTTGACCGCGCCGACGGATGCCAGTACGAGGATATCCAGGTAGGTGACATCTTCCTGTCGGGCGACGACACGGAGCCGGGTGTACACATCTATCCGAGAAGCATGTATGCAACGGATGAAGAGGCGAAAGCCGGAGCGCACGACCTCGTTTACTCGCTGGAGATCGAGGTGTATCCGGTATCGGAGAGCTTCTATGCCGACACGATCTGCGAGGGCGACACTTATACGGATCTGAACTTCCACGACAAGACGACGACGGGTACCTACCGCCGCAAGATGGAGTCCGTTCACGGATGCGACAGTATCATCACGCTGAACCTGTTTGTCCGTCCGACAGCATTTGCAGAGGATGTCAAAGTAGAACTCTGTCCGGGCGAGAGCTACCACTGGAACGGTCGTGACTTCAGCCGCGCAGGTATCTTCCGCGACACGCTGGTATCCGCTATCGGATGCGACAGTATCGAGACGCTCATCGTATCGTACGCCCCGCAGGAGGACACCATCCGCAGAGCGAAGACGCTGTACATGGACGAGTTGCCGTACACGTTTACCGATGAGGATCACCCGTACATAGAGGGTCAGGCTCCGATCTACTTCGCCGAAGGTACGCCGAAGGGTGTTTACCGCGACACGGTGAACGTACAAGGCGAGACCTGTAACACGGTGCTTGTGCTGGTAACGACGCTCAACTGGCACGAAGACCTCGAAGCCGTTGAAGATGACGGACGTAGCGCACGCAAAGTCATCATCCGCGACCAGATGTTCATCATCCTCAACGATGAGTGGTACAATGCCGCAGGTCAGAAAGTGGCGAATCCGATGAAATAAGCGGGTTTGAAATAGTGAAAGAGAGTGTGTCTTGACTGGCACACTCTTTTTTTGTCCTACAAATCATTCAAAAGACATAAACCTAAAAAACAATGACAGGAGCAAAGATTATATAGAGAGAGGCAAATTTTCCGCAAATTTCAGTACACGATTATAATTATAACCTACTAATCACCTACTAATTACCTACTAATATCCTACTACGGTCTTGGAAAGCGGCGGGCAAAGGAGGGGCAAGGGAAAAATAAACATTTCGTGTTGCTTTTTTCGGATTTGGAAGACACTTTGTCAAGTAAATATTACAAAAATATAGCAAAATGACATTTTTATGGCAAAAAATTTGTGCATGTCGTTTTTTTTTACTACTTTTGCGCCCTAAATTGTATAATTAGGCGAAAACTATAGCTATTATACATATATAGTTTGTTTATTTTATTGTTTAACTAAAAATTAAAGCTTATGAGAAAAATTACTCAAAAGTGGGCATTCCTGATGATGACACTCGTGTGTCTGGTAGGTCTGTCCCAAGTGGTAACAGCTCAGACTTGCGTGGAGATTGGAGAAGGCACAAGCGCCAATTCCGGTTCTCTCCCGGTTGCAAGCTATTATCACTACAGTTACACTCAACAGCTCTTTACGGCGGATGAGATCGAGCAAAACCCCGGCAACATCGTTAGTATTGGTTTCCAATACAACAATGCATCGTCGATGACCCGTAAGATCTCCATCTTCATGGCTAACACCGATGAAGAGGCGTTTGGAACGAACTTCTTACGGGATGATCTCGAAGAGGTATTGTCTCCGACCGTTGTTACGTTCAGTAACGATGATGATTGGGTAGTAATTGAATTGGAAAATTCGTTTGCTTACACAGGTGAGAATCTGTTGGTTGCCATTTACATGGAGCAATCGGCAGAGGAGACCTTGTACAGCAGCGGCAGCCGTTTCCTGACATTCTCTTCGACGGGTATGGCTCGTTACAAACAATCCGATTCGCAGTTCACGTTAGGCGCAGACAATGCCCCGTCAGATGCTGGAACCTCTGTTTCGTATCGTACGAACACGCAACTCTGTTTCAGCGCAGGTGGCAGCGGCGTTATTCCGTGTGACAAGCCGTCCGGCATTGAGGCATCGGATATTACTGCCCACCAGGCTGTTCTCACATGGGGAGCAGGCAGCGGTGTGTACAACGTAGAGTACAAGAAATCCACCGACAATGAATGGACCTCCTTGCTTTCGGGTACGACCTTGTTTACCGCGACGCTGAGCGACCTGGATCCGAACACGGCTTATCAGGCTCGCGTTCAGAGCGTTTGCGCCGGCAATGTGGACCACCCTGTCAGCAGCTGGAAAAGCGTCAGCTTCAAGACTCTCATCGGTATTCCGTATGCAGAGAATTTCAATGCAGGTTCTACTATTCCTACCGGTTGGACTCAGAAGAGTGGTCTGCTGACCGACATCCTGTCCGGTAGTGCGTCATTATCTTCAGGATCCGGTTGGAGTGTCAGCACTACTACTTGTGCTAACTTTACCAGCAATCACCTTTATCACAACGTTTACGGTTCGTCCAAAAAACAATGGATCGTGTTCCCGCGTATCCCGATGGAGGACAACACCCAACTGACGTTTGATATTGCTATTACGCGTTCCAGTTGTGCAGAAAAGACTCCGGGTGCGCAGGATGACGATAAGTTCGTTGTGCTGATTTCAACGGATAGTTTGGCTACCTGGACCATCCTTCGTCAATGGGACAACGCCGGTTCAGCATATGTATTCGACGATATCAGCAACACCGGTGAGGAAGTAGCCATTGACCTTAGCGCTTATGCCGGTCAAAATGCACATCTCGCATTGTACGTAGAATCGACATCCGGTCCGACGACAGGTGCAGGTGACAACTATTTCCACATTGACAACATCCTTATCGACTACATTCCCCGTTGTTTGAAACCGACGGATTTGAAGGCTGAGAACATCACGACGAATCAGGCTGAGTTGTCTTGGACCGCTAATTCCGAAGAGAACGAGTGGACTCTCCAATACAAGAAGAGTGAGGAGGAAGCTTGGCAGTCGATCAACGTAACGGAAAATCCGTACACGCTGGATAACCTGGATTCTTATACCGCATACGACTTCCGCGTTGCAGCTGTCTGCGACTATATCGATGATTTCGGTACCAGTAAATACAGCAGTGAAGTAAGTTTCAAGACAAATGCAGCTGCTCCGTTCTCAGAGGCATTCACATCGCTGCCTGCCGACTGGAAGCGCTACTCTGTTCTCTATGAGAGCATTGCAGCAGGCGAAGACACCTTGGCGAACCACGCTGTTTCTTCGGGATGGAGTGTATCTACCGGTAATGGTGTTTATGGCGTTAACCACTTGAAACTGTTAGTATCCGGCGAAAGCACGAAGAACTGGATTGTATCTCCGTTCATTGAAATGAACGATGCAGCAATGCAGTTGACCTTCGACTTGGCATTGACCAAGAGTTCGGGTACGTTGACACCGGCAGAGGCTGGTCAGCAAGATGACGACAAGTTCTCCGTTCTCGTTACTGCCGACGGCGGTGAGACCTGGGAAGAGTTGTACGTTCGCGACAACGTTACTTCGGCTGACTCGTATGACAACATCAACTGCTCCGCAGACGGTCAGATCGTTAAGGTTGATTTGAGCGAGTTCACGGAGAGCACGATTGCTATCGCTTTCTATGGTGAGTCCACCGTATCGGGCGGCAGCAACTACCTGCACATCCGCAACTTGAATATCGACACCATTCCTTCCTGCGAGAAGCCGATGGGTCTGATGGTCAGCGCAGTTTCTTCTTCTGATGCCACCTTAACCTGGGATGAAGCAGAGGATGCTACCTGGGCTTATGGTATTGTGGCTAATCCGGCTGCGGACTTTGTTCCGGCAGATGAGGACTTCACAGCTACTACAGAAGAATACCTGGTAACTATTGACACTTTGTCTGAGAACACTCCTTACCTCTTCTTCATTCGTCGTGCATGCGACGGCTCCAACAGCGAGTATATCTCCCGTCTTTTCATGACGGAGCAGACTCCTGCCGCCCTTCCGTATGAGGATGGCTTTGAGGATGGTCTGAATTGGGTACTTATCAATGGTGATTTGACCAACCAATGGGTACTCGGTGAGGCCGTTAACAATGGCGGTACCCATTCGCTCTATATCTCCAACGATGGCGGTACAAGCAATGCATACACCAACAACGAAGGCGCCCTCGTTTATGCTACGAAGACCTTCAACTTTGATGAGGCTGGTACTTATGCAGTTAGTTTCGATTGGAAAGCTTATGGTGAGAGTTCGTACGACTTGCTTTGTGTAGCACTCGTTCCGGATGGTACTCAAGTAGAGACTTCCGGTTCCGTTTCCGGTCAGTGGACTGTTCTGCCGACAGGTTGGACTGCTCTCCACGAGGGAGTCAAGTTGAACTTACAAAGCTCATGGCAGCATTCGTCCTACGAGTTGAACATTGAGAACGAAGGTATCTATAAGGTAGTTATGGTTTGGCGTAACGATGGTTCCACTGGTACGACTCCTCCGGCTGCTGTGGATAACTTCAGCATCGTACGCCTGCTTTGCCCGGCTCCGACGGAGTTGAGTGAAGTAGCTGAGACTGCAACTATCAATTCTGTTCAAATCGACTGGGTACCGGGCTCTGAATCCAACTGGCTCATCCAATACAAGAAAGCGACCGCAGAAGACTGGATCTTATTCGACGGCGATGTAACTACACCTCCGTTCACGTTGACCGGTCTTGAGGCTTCCAGCACGTATAACATCCGCGTAGCTGCATGGTGCGATCCGACCGATTCACTCTCTGCAAGCGATTGGAGCAGCGCTATTACCGTTACCACGGCTTGTGATGTGATCACCAGCTTCCCGTATTCCGAGAACTTCGATGGTATCACGGGTACGACCAGCGGTTCGACCAATGTATTGCCGGTTTGCTGGAGCGCTATCAATACCACTACGTATTCTTCGTACGCCGGTTATCCGAACGCATACAATGGCTCATCTTACGCTGCTTCGGGTTCCAACGCGCTGAGATTCTACTCGTATGCGTACAGCTCGACTTACGACCCGCAGGATCAGTACGCTATCCTTCCGGAAATGGAGGGTATCAGCGGCTTGCGTATGAAGTTCGCTGCCCGTGCATACTCGACCGGCAGTTCGTATGACGCTACCTTCACGGTGGGTGTCATGAGCGATCCTACCGATACCGCTACCTTCGTACCGGTGGCTACGATGGAACCGGCAGGTACGGCATACGAGTCATTCGAGGTGAAGTTCAACACCTACGAGGGTACCGGTAAGTATATTGCTATCAAGATGTTGGCAGCCGACCTTATTGAGGACGATTATATCCACGGCGTGCATATCGATAATATCGTTATCGACCTGATTCCTGACTGCGTTGAGCCTGCAAGTATCCAAGTGGTTGAAGTAACGACAAACAGCGTTAAGTTCAACTGTGTTGCAGCCGCAGAAGGTGACAGCCTGTCCTACGCTATCGGTCTGCCGGGCGTTGAGCCGACTGAGTATACCGGCGTTGAGGCTAATCCGGTAATTGTAGAAGGTCTGGAAGGCAGTTCAGAGTATGTGATTTATCTGCGTACCGAATGTGCAACCAGCCATAGTATCAACATTTCGGCTGTATTCCAAACAAAGCAGGTAGCCGTTGATATGGGTAGCTCGTTCTTCGAGGACTTCGAGGGTCCGAATACATGGTACGGCTTCAATACCGCAGCGAATGCGTGGGTACGTGGCGAAGCGGCTCACAACGGTGAGGGTACACATGCGCTCTACGTTTCCAACGACGGTGGTGAAACCAATGGTTACGCTAAGAGTGGTCCTGGTATCATTTACGGCGCTAAACTGCTGAATATTGAAGGCGGTTCGTATGTATTCCAATTCGATTGGAGAGCAAAAGGTGAGGGAACTAGCACCTTGTATGACTACATGCGTGCAGCACTTGTTCCTGCAACCGCAGAACTGGTAGCAGGTAGTACTGTTCCGACAGGCTTTGGCGGAACTACATTACCGGAAGGATGCATCGCAATTGACAATAGTCAGGCGCTTAACCAGTCTGACACTTGGCAGACCTTGACTTCGGATGAAGTAACTGTTCCGGCCGGAACCTACTATTTGGCATTCGGTTGGAAGTGGGATAGTTCAGGTGGTTCAGACCCTGCTGCTGCTGTAGATAACATCCGCATCAACAAGGTGCTCTGCGGTAAGCCGGGTACGCCGACGATCGAGAAGGCGAACATCACCTCTACTTCCGCAGAAATTGCATGGCTTGCAGAGGAAGGTCAGACCGAGTGGATCCTTGCTATGGATACCATCGCTGCCTTCAATAAGGATTCAGTAGATCTGCAGACTGTAGTAACTACTAATCCGTATCTGGCAGAGAACCTCCTTCCGGAGCACACCTATTATGTTTACGTACGCGCGATTTGCGGTGAGAACTTCAGCGCATGGAGCGCCCGCGCTTCGTTCAAGACCGCCAAGGCTTGTCAGAAGCCGGACGGACTGGAAGTTTCCGCTATCACCGACTCGTCGGCTGTTGTTACCTGGAACACCTATGGTCAGAGTGCATTCCGCCTCACCTACGGTATCGGTAGCACATATACAGACAGCGTAGATGTAACGGGCGGTTCCTATACCATCACCGGCTTGGACGAGAACACCTCGTACAAGGTGAAAGTAGCATCTTCTTGCGACGAGACCCAATGGTCCACCGCGAAGACCTTCAAGACCGCTTGCTCTGCAATTGCTGCGGTAGTTGAGAACTTCGACGGTATTACCGGTTCGACCAGTTCGAACGTACTGCCCGACTGCTGGAGCTACATCAATACCGGTTCGACTTACGGCTATCTCCCGACGGCTTATGCCGGCGCTACCTACGCTAACTCGGGTACGAACTCGCTGAGATTCTACAGCTACGCAAGCAGTTCTTATGCAGACCAGTACGCTATCCTGCCGGCTGTAAACGACCTGAACACGCTGCGTATGAAATTCAACGCACGTAAGTACAGTGCTTCGTATGAAGGTATCATCGTAGTAGGTATCATGACCGATCCGACCGATGTAGCTACCTTCGAGGTTATTGATACCATCCAGCCTGCAGGCGTTGCTTACGAGCCGTTCTTGGTATCGTTCGGCGAATATGCCGGCGAAGGCAAGTATGTAGCCCTCAAGTCTCCGTTACCTGTAACTTCGTCTTACAACGGTTCATACATCGACGACATTGAGATGGAGGCTATTCCTTCCTGTCTCGAGCCGACCGCTTTGGAAGTATCGAACATTGCAACGACCGGCGCTACTTTGGATTGGACATCGAGCGCTTCCGAGTGGCAGATTATGCTCGACAACGATAGCGCGAACCTGATCAACGTAGCTGCCAAGCCGTTCGCTCTCAACGAGCTCACTCCGGCGACTACCTACACCTTCGCTGTACGTGCTATCTGTGCAGAGGGTGACACCAGTGCATGGAGTAAGGCTGCCAAGTTTGTAACGGAGTGCGATATCATTTCGTTGGCAAACGGTAACTACATCCAAGACTTCGAGGATGCAGACGCCACCACTTACAATGCGGAAGGTAATGTTCCTGCATGCTGGTTGAACGGTGGTAACTCCACTTATCCGGATCCGCACGTAGTCCTCAAGGGCGGTTCGTATGCTTACACGCATTCGGGCAACCAGACACTGAACTTCTGCGGTTCGTCTAATAGTAACAGCTATGCGGCTCTGCCGTTGTTCCTTGAGCAACTGAACAAGACGCAAATCAGCTTCTGGATGCAGACTGAAAATGCAACCAATGGTGAACTGACGATCGGTTACATCACCGCAAGCGATGCAGGCGACTTCTCGACCTATGTAGCTATTGATACGTTTGAGAACCATAACAGCACAATGGTACAGCGTGAAGCTATGCTGAAAGCTATGCCGGCTGAGGCTTCCCGTATCGTATTCCGTTGGCAGTGGACAGGTTCGTCTTACTACTCCTGCTGTATCGACAGCGTAGTGGTATCGCTGATTCCTGCTTGCCCGAAGACCACCGGTCTCGAGTTGGTTGAGGCTGCTGATATCTTCGCAACCCTCGCTTGGAATGCAGAAGAGGACGTAACATGGGAATACGGTTTCGTAGTTGATACCGTAGCCGGCTTCGTTCCTGCTGACGCAGACTTCACCTTCACCACTATGGTCAATGAGGCTACCATCAACGCACTTGAACCGGAAACGGCTTACCTGTTCTTCGTTCGCAAGGTATGCGGTGAGGACAAGAGCGAGATCGTCTACAAGTCCTTCTCCACCATCATGCTGGCAGAGGCTCTGCCGTACGATGATGACTTCGAGAACGGTAACAGCTGGAAGCTCATCAACGGTTCCTGCACCAACGCTTGGACAGTAGGTACTGCGGCTACCGAAAGCGGTAACGCACTCTATATCTCCAACGACGGCGGTACGACCTATGCGTACACAGTAGCTGGCACCAATATGGTTTACGCTGCGAAGGCATTCCACTTCGACAAGGCTGGCAGCTACACCGTATCGTACGATTGGCAGGCTAACGGTGAGTCGAACTATGACTACCTCCGCGTAGCTATCGTTCCTGCTACCGTTGAGCTCGTTGCAGGTTCTTCGAAACTGAGCACCTTCACATCTACCGGTCTCCCGGCAGGATGGATTGCAGCCGATGGCGGTTCGCAACTGAACCTCAGCACTGCATGGCAGAACAAGGAGGTAGTTGTCGAGGACATCGTTCCGGGTTACTACCAGTTCGTATTCGCTTGGTATAATGACAATAGTGGCGGTGCTCAGAGTCCGGCTGCTGTGGATAACCTCCACATCCAGCACCTCGGTTTCCCGACCGCTATCGGCAACATCGAAGGCGAAGGCACGCAGGCTGTCAAGTTCATCCGCAACGACCAGGTTTATATCCTCATCAACGGCGTTGTTTATAACATCACCGGTCAGAAAGTGGAGTTGAAATAACCTCTCTCGTACATCGTATTCCGATACGTTGTACCCACAAAAAGGGCTGCCCTCGGGTAGCCCTTTTTGCATACCCATTTTACACCGTTTTGTGAAAATTGCTTTACAAAAAACAGAAAAAACGACGAAAATGTAACAAAAATTTGCATAATTGAGTTTTTTTTTGTAATTTTGCCGCCCAATTACGTTTAAATTGCCCGCGAAGTGCAGAAAAGGTTATTATACATAGTATCATTCGTGCTCATCAGCGCATATACATATGCGCATACGGATTTGAGTCCGGAGCTCACGCATTTCGTCGCTTTACACGGCGATGCGGGCTATTCCACCCTGCTGCATTCGATCAAGGGGCAACCGCCCGCAACGGGTCTGGATGCCAATATCGGTATCGACTACCGTCTGCAATACAACAACTTCCTCTTCTCCGTCGGAGCGGAGGGCATGTACGAACTCAATGCCAATCTTATCGGTCAGTTGACCGAGACGATACCGATGCTGGATACCGAAGGAGAGCAGTTCGACATGCAGGTCCAAGTGGACAAATCCCGCGACCTCACCCATATGGCGAACGTCAATATACCGATTCTTTTCGGAGGCGAGTGGAAACGGTTCTATTTTATGGTGGGTCCGAAAGTGTCGCTTAATCTGTACGGCGCCACTTCATCGACCGCCCAGGTGACCACCTATGGCGTCTATGACCGCTATTACGATGACTTCTACAATATGGAGAACCATCAGTTCGTATCGGGACAGCAGATGTCCAGCGCCACCCTCCCCGTCAAGTGGAACCTCAACGTGATGGCACACCTGGAGATAGGCGGACGTATCGGACATATGTTCCGGCACAAGCAGTTCCGCCTCAACCCCGACAAAGTACGCATGTATCTGGCGGGATACGCCGATTTCGGACTGCTCAACCTCCTGAACCACAAGAACGGCAATCCGCTGTTCACCTACAAAGAGACCGACGAAGGCGTGAAGTTCTTTATCCAACCGCTGTTCACCAGCGACTTGGCAAACGGCGTCACGCTGAGAAACCTCAACGTGGGAATCAAATTTACTGTAGCGTTTGAAATGCCGAAACACGGCAAATCATATATTTATGACTACAACCGCGTCAAGAGTGACTTCCTCAAACGCGGAGGAAACCAAGGTATAAAACAATAAGCGTATGAAACGTATTCTGTATATTATTCTGTTCGCATTGGGTTTGACAGCCGTAGCCCCTATGGCTTCGACAGTGGACAACCGTATCGCTGCTGCGTACGCAGTGGATGCCAAGGCAAAAGCCAAGGCGCAAAAGGAGAAAGAGAAGCAGAAGGCTGCCGCTGAGAAAGCGAAAGCCAAAGCAGCTGCGGAGAAAGCAAGAGCCAAGGCAAAAGCCAAAGCCGATGCCGACAAAGCCAAAGCAGCCGCCCAGAAGGAGAAAGAAAAAGCGAAAGCGCAAAAGGACAAGCAGAAGCAGAAAGCGGCTGCGGAGAAAGCAAGAGCCAAGGCGAAAGCCAACACCAGACCGGCATCCGACTCCAAAGCCAAGGCAAAAGCCAAAGCAGCTCCCAAACAGGCGCCCGAACTGAGTGCGGCAGAAGAGAAAGAGCAATACATGCAGCAGGTAGCCGCTATCGAGAAGAACAACAAGCGCGTGCTGGCGTACCTCAACCGTGACATCAACCACCGTCTCGGTTTTTGGGGACAGGTCGGCTACAGCAACCTGTTCACCAAAGGCATCCAGTACGATGCTCCGTCTGCTGCCGGTCTGAACCCCACGGGATTCATGAACAACGACAAAGGTTTCGTCGGCGGAGGTCTCGGTCTGGGATACCAGCTGCGTTACCAGCAGTTCCTGTTCACCGTAGGCGCGGAATTCAATTTCTACAATTCGAATATGGGTATCTCAAACCAGGCAGACGGCTCGTACCAACTGCACTACGGCATGAACCCGTATCCGAAGACGATGACCTATTATTATGATTTCACGAAGCTGAATGACCGTCTGATCGGGGGCTTCGCCCAACTGCCTTTGCTGTTCGGTATGGAGCTCAAGAGCATTCCGCTGTTCTGGCAGGCAGGTGTCAAGGTCGGCGTCGGCGTGATGGGTCAGTCGACCATCACGGGTACGATGACCACCACGATCGAGGACAAGGAGCTCATTGAGGGCATGGCGGATATGTACAGCCACACGCTGGTAACGGGTCAGGACTTCAGCCGTCCGGCGAGCAAAGCCAATTTCGGCCTCAACGTAGCTGCTACCGCAGAAGCCGGTGTTAATCTGGACCAATGGATCAACGCGGCTCCCAAGCTGCGCGTATCCGTATTCGCGGACTACGGCGTACTCAATGTACAGAAATACGTTCCCGTTACGGGTGCGCAGGATATCCCGACGCAGATGATGGTAGCAGCCAACCCGCTGGAGTTCCCGACCACTTCGTCGTTGGCGACCACCTCGTCAAAGGATGCCAAGGTCAACCCGTTCCTGGTGGGCGTCAAACTCGCCGTCTGGTTCAACCTGCCGCGCAAACAGCTCGTTGTGGGCGACATGCCGCCCAAGCCGCAGCCGCGTCTGGGTATCTACGCATATGACGACGAGTCCATGGCTTCGCTCGGCGGTGTAACCGTAGAGGTGACCGAGATAGCAACGGACAAGGCGAAGAAAAAGAACACCAACAAGCAAGGTCAGTTGAAGGTCGGCCGTGTACCCGAAGGCGAATACCGCGTATCGGCTACCAAACTCGGCTACTTCCCGTCCGATACGATTATGCACATGGTGGAGGAGTTCACGTACGACACCATCCGTGTACCGCTCAAGCGTATTCCTGCACCAATCATCTACACATTGTGCATGAATATCTACGACGTGGAGACCGAGCAACCGATAGAAGCCAATGTACGTCTGACGGCGATGAACGACACCGTCACCCTGTACACGGCGCAGTCGGCGGACGACGGATTTGTGGAGACCCCGCTCACCGAAGGCAGCTATATCGCCCACCTGACCAGTCAGGGCTATATGCCGAAAGACGATACGCTCCACTTCGTGCGTGATACGTTCGACCTCTATATGCAGCATATCAAGGAAGGTATAAAAGTGAAGATCGAGAACCTCTTCTTCGCAACGAACAAGACCTATATCCTGCCACAGTCCGAGCAGGCGATGTCCGACCTGGCGAACTTCCTGTTAGAGAACCCGTCCGTCACCATCCACATCACCGGTCACACCGATGCAGTGGGTTCGGATGAGGCGAACCAGATTCTGTCCGAAGGTCGTGCCAATGCCGTCCGTGCAGACCTCATCCAACGCGGCGTAGCGCCTGAGCGTATCACCGCTGAAGGTAAGGGTGAGCGTGAGCATGTTGCCGACAACGACACCGAAGAGGGACGTCAGCTCAACCGCCGTGTTGAATTCACTATCACCAGTACAGGTGACGAAGATATACAGCAGGTATATTAAAGTTGATAGTTGAAAGTTGAAAGAAGTCGGCTAGTTTAAAGTTAAAAGTTTAAAGTTTATGAGGAAACTCCTCACATACATATTAATTCTGACGAGTGTGCTTGCGTGGGCGCAGAACGGTAGCACGATTGCTTCCGGCATCCCCTATGAGTGCGGGTTCGAGGAGAGCGAGAACCTGACACCGTGGAAGTTCAACGCCGGCACGACGAACACCGCCGACCAATGGATGGTAGGTACCGCTGTACACAGCGAGGGCAAACGCGCCCTGTTCGTGTCCTCCGACGGCGCGAACCCCAGCTACAGCAACCATCCCAATGTGGTGGTGTCGTATCTGCGGTACAAGTTCCCAACCACCCCGGAGGGTGTAACCGGACACTATGACGTCAGTTTTGACTGGAAGGGTGTGGGAGACAGCACGCTCTCCCGGCTCTACGTCATGCTCTGCCCGGAGCAACAGCTGACCACCCCCAACTCGCCCTATAACCTCAGCAATATCGTCTCGCTCAAGAACGGCAATGCCAAATTGTCCAATGACGCTGAGAGACAATGCTCCAAGCTGGGTGAGTCGGGTGAGAAATTCGTCTGCGGCAGCGAGACGTGGCAGAACGTGACGCTGACAGAGGATGTAAAGATTGCATCCCTCTATTCGACCCAGAACTGGGTGATCATGCTCATTTGGGTAAACAACTACAAGGATACGGCTGCCCTCGAGCGTTCCGCTATCGCCATTGATAATTTCCAGATCAACTCGACCGCGGTCAAGAAACCGACCAACGTCAATGTCATCCCGCAATGCGAGGATTCGACGATGCTCGTCACCTGGGAGAGCGGTCTGCCATACTTCGATATCGAGTACCGAAGCACCGGCGCGGAGACCTGGAAACGGGTTAGCAATATAACAGACGGAGACGACGGTTTTACCCGTACAGACGGAAGCCAGTGCTCTTATGTGCTGCACCGTATTTTAGAGGGCAGTTACGACGTGCGTGTACGAGGACGGTCAACGGACGACCTGAACACCAGTTTTGTCTATAAGACCATGACGCTCGTCTATTGTCCGGACAACCACTGTATCAATTTCATTGACCTGCACAGCCCGAAGATCATCTGTACGACAGGCCACCACCCCGGCGCACAATCCGGAGCGACTCCGTACGACCAGGTTGAAATCGTCGATTTCGGTCCGGACGCACAGGAAAGCCGTCACACTTTGCACGTCGATCCGACCGAGTTGGATCCGCGTACCGACAGCCTTCTCAATACGGTGCCCAACGGAGCACTCGCGTCCGTTCGTCTGGGTAACTGGAAGACCGGCGGTGAGGCGGAGTCCATCACCTATGAGATTCAGGTCGATTCGACCAACCAGGGTATATTACTCGTCAAGTACGCTATCGTCTTTCAGAACCCGGGCGGTCACCCCGTAGAGGACGAACCCGCCTTCAAGTTAGAGGTGATAGGTCCGAACGGACAGATCGTTGACGAATTATGCGGGCAAGCGAACTTCACCTATTCGGACGGTGCGGCAGACGGTGCAGCCGGATGGCATATCACCAAGGATGAGAACGTGGCATGGAAAGAGTGGACCACCGTAGGTCTTAACCTCATGCCCTACCACGGTCAGATAATTAAGGTGCGCTTCACCACCCTCGACTGCGGCTGGTCGGGTCACTACGCGTACGCGTACTTTACCGTAGATTGCGCGAACGCGCACATTCTCACCGAGAACTGCGGTACCGCCGCACAAGTATCCTGCATGGCGCCGGAAGGTTTCGCGTACATGTGGTACAAGGATAACAATCCCGACTCCGTTATCAGCAGGGACCAGACGTTAGAGGTGGCAGCAACCCGTACGCAATACACCTGCCGCGTAAGTTTCATAGAACAAGACTCGTGCTACTTTGAGATCAGTACCACCTCCGAGCCGCGCTTCCCGGTACCGTCCTATAGGTACGAGTGGGTTTACGGAGAGTGCAAGAGTGAACTCAAATTCACCAACACCTCGCACGTGATGAACAAGTTCGACGGTGAGGAGCACCATACCTCCGAACCCTGTAATGAGAGTTATTGGCGTTTCCGCAGTCTGGGTACAGGATCCGTCAAGGAGACCTCATCCTGGTCAACATCCTATACGTGTCCGTCCTTCGGAGACTCGATAGAGGTGAGCTGTACCGCCTACATAGGCGCGGAAAACACCTGCGAAGATACGCGAACCGATACCATCGTCGTGCCCAATATCGTTCCTGAGACTTCCGTTCTGAGGACGACCACCTGCCCCGAGGCACCGGTTTACTTTGACGGCAAATGGTTCGAGACCGACACCACGTACACCGCCAAATACATCAGTTATGCCGGGTGTGACTCCACTTCGATTCTGTACCTGAGAGTGATGCCGGTGGTAGCGGACTCGTATCGCCACGACTCGATCTGCTCGGATGGATCGATCACCATCGAAGGCGTTCGGTACAACCAGCCGGTGGAGAACCTCGAAATCATGCTCAAGACCAGCCACGGGTGCGACAGTGCCATCTATCTGACCCTGACCGTCAACGAGCGTATCCAGGCGGGTGTGGATTCCATTCCGGTGGCTTGCGCGGACGAGGAGCAGCTGTTCATCACGCTCAATATCAACGCCGGACAATTCGACAGCCTCGGTATTACGTTTAATACGCCGTGGCTGCGCGATACAATGATTTATGACAATAGCATCCGCAGCATCACCATTCCGTATCCCGAGGACGTGACACCCGGACACTACGTTGCCAAACTCACGTTCTACCAGTTCTGCTGCGGCGAATACGTGGAGAGACAGAACTTCGAAATCCGCTACCGCAGTTCCATCGTGGAGCAGAAATGGAACGACGTGCTGACCGTACTCAGTCCCAAATACAACGGCGGATTCGAGTTTACCGCCTTCCAGTGGTACAAAGACGGACAGCCTATCCCGGGCGAGACGCACTCGTATCTCTACCAGCCGCTGGACTTCGATTCGGAATACTACGTCGAGCTGACGCGTTCGGACGGTCTGGTAATGACGACCTGTCCCGTCCAGCCGGTACACCACGACGAGCAGACGCCCTACCCGACCATCGTCAAGGCGGCACAGCGGATCCCGATGTACATGGAGCACCCGGCGACCATCTGGTATTACACCGTCTCCGGACAACTGGTCACCACGTTCGGTATGCCGCAAGGCTACACCGAGCTGCCCACGCCGGAGCAGAAAGGTGCGTACATCATCAAATCCGTCAATACGCAGGGCGATACAAACGCCCACGTGATATTGGTGGAATAATACCATTGGTGATTGGTAATTGGTAATTGGAAATTGGTAATTGGTCATTGGAAATTGGTAATTGGAAAAATAATATGCATATGAAACGATTAATTCAGATAGTATTGGTAGCAGCATTGGCTATTGCTACTCCAGCCCACGCAGTAAAGAAGTACACCTGCGATTTTGAGGACGCAACCGCACGTGCCCGTTGGAAGGTCAACCCCGCGGCAAACCAGAACATCTACAACCAGCTGGCGAACAAATGGTACATCGGTGCGCCGGGTAACAACGACAAGAGCGGTCAGAACGGTTTGTATATCTCCGATGACGGCGGAGCAACAGCCCACTACAAGAATACGGGTTGTTGGGTTTTTGCCTACGATACCATCTCGCTGGACTACCTGCCTACGGGCGACTATACGCTGAGTTTCGACTACTCGGTGATGGGTAACGTTGCCAGCAATTTCGATGGTCTGTATGTGCTGTGGATTCCGATGATCGACCCCGAAGGCGATGGGAACGACTCGATCAAGGTCATGTCTATACCTACCTCGTCCGGTACGATCCCGTCGACTTACAACAACTACGTGCTGCAGTTGCAACCGACAGCCGGTTTGGACTACCTCAACGGAACCGCCACCTGGCGTCAGTGCGCCGTGACGATCAAGGGTAAGAAATGCGACGGTACGCCGCACTATCTGGCGTTCGTATGGACCAACGGTTCGGGTATAGCCCAGCAGCCCGGCGCTATGGTGGATAACATCAACATCACCAACGACATGCCTTGCGACAAGCCGAGCAGTCTCACCGTTACGCCCAACGGCACGACCGTCACCCTCGACTGGACCGCTTCCGATGCTGCAAACGAATACGAAGTGAGTGCCTACTCGTACGAGACCCACACCTGGTCCGGTCCGAAGATCGTACAAGGCACCACGACCAACTTCACCGGTCTGCCCAAAGGACAAACGGACTTTATCGTCCGCTCCATATGCGACGACGACGCTATGAGTCTGAAGACCATCGTTTCCAAACTCATCTACTATCCCGACGAGATGTGCGTGGACTACCTCAACCTGGATAATGCTACCTGCTATCTGGCATCGGGAGACATATCGGATACGCGTACGTTCAACAACTTCGTTCAGTCCCGTCCGATAGACCGGGGTCCGTCCCAGTCGAGCAGCCGTCATACGGTGCATTTCGACCGGAGTGAGACCGAACCGCGTACCTTGGGAAAGGCAAAAACAATCCCTGACGGCGAGTTGGCTTCTGTCCGTTTGGGTAACTGGGAGGTGAAGAACCGCGAAGGCGCTGAGCGTATCGAGTTCTCGTTTGATATCGATACCATCAAGTACCCGGTTATGCTGCTCAAGTATATGCCGATTATTGAGGCGCCTAACCATGAAGACTACGAGAACTCCCGTTTCACCCTGGATATTCTCGTCGGCGGACAGTCGATCGGTTCCTGCGGTCAGGCGGACTTCAATGCGAATGACGCCTATAACCGCAACACCAAGCAGTTGCTTCCCGGCGCAGCAGAGCAAGGATGGCATCTCGTCAAGGGCGAAGACTTGGGGACCTCGAACAATCTGGTATGGAAAGACTGGACGACGGTCGGTGTGAACCTGCGCAACAAGGCGTATGCCGGTAAGACATTAACCGTACGTCTGACGACTTTCGACTGTATCTATAACGCCCACTACGGCTATGCGTACTTCACCCTCGGTTGCTCGGATGGCAAACTGAAAGGAATGAAGTGCGGCGAGATCAACCCTGATTTCATGGCGCCGGATGGTTTTGCCTATCGCTGGGCATACGCGTATAACGAGAAATACCGCCGTGCGGACGGTTCGCTGCCCGAGAAGTACGTTTTGGGTCGCGCACAGGAGTTCAGCGCCGGTATGCACGATGACAGCCTCTATGTAGTCGATTGTATGTTCGTGCAGGACAGCACGTGTTTCTTCTCGCTCTACGCCTCCACGCTGGCTACAAACCCCATCTCGGTTATGTCCAAACCGCATATCACCAAGAACTGCACCAGCGGCAAATATACCGTCAAGCTGAACGGTTCCAGATCGTGGGTACAAGAGATCGACCACGTGACCGGCGATACGCTCGTCAGCAAAGCATACCACATCGAGCACTACGAGTGGAACGTGGAAGGAATTCCGTACGGATGGTCAGACGAAGCGGTAGCGACGTTCGATTTCCCGGCAGAAGGCGGTGACTTCCCCATCTCGCTGCGTACGACCTGCGGAACCTGCGAGTCTATCAAATACGACACGCTCCATCTCAAACCGCTTGGTCCGACCTACGAGACACAGACATACACGCTCTGCGACGACGACCGCAAAGGCAACGGATTTGAATGGAAAGAGCGGAAAGACACCACGTACCGCACCTACGGTCTGGTCGATTCCGTCGTACTGATCAACCCCGTCACCACTTGCGACAGTATCATTTATCTGGAGCTGAAGGAGCCCAAACGTCAGTATGTTGATACGATGGTACTCCCGGAGAACCTGCCGTACATACTCGCGGGACAGGAGTTCTACGCCACGACAGTGGATACCATTCCTGCTTGGGATCTCAACTGCGACCTGACTTTTGTGCTGAACCTGGAGGTATATGAATCGCTCATCGTGAACCCCAAGAGGGCATATGTCCGTTGCGAAGGAGACGGTGACTCGCTGCTGCTGGAATGGGAAATTACCCGCGGTCGCAGTCAGGCTGTCCTCTATACGTTTGACGGCAGCCCGAAGGATACGATTTATAACACGGAGAAGTCCAAAGGTCATTTTGCCGAGGCTATTTACGTCGGTTCTGGTTTGAAACCGAATGTGTATAACGGTACGATTTACCTGACGGACCTCAAACCGGAATTCAGTGTTCAGGTAGATTATACGCTGACCGTCAATTACGCGTCCACCGTCATCGCACAGCGCTGGAACGATGTGCTCGCCATCCGTAACTCCGACTATAACGGAGGATACAACTTCGATTCCGTACAATGGTACGTCAACGGCATGCCTATCGAAGGCGCAACGGACTTCAACTACTACACCGGACCGAATGCGCAACTGGAGTTCGGCAAAGCCTACTCGGCGCTGCTAACGCGCAACGACGGTGTCAAGCTGTTCACCTGCGACTTCATCCCGATGCCGGTAGCGGCGGACGTAACGGATATGCCGTCTCTGGTTCCTCCTTCGGCGGCACTGCCTGTCAAGGGCAAAGGAACGGCTTACTGGTACGATATGCTCGGTCGTGCGGCACACGTAGAGGCGTACGACGACTCCGATGTCTATACGCCAAGTATGCCGGGATACTACATCCTTGTGCTCCAGTCACCTGCCGGACGATCCATCCACTCCGTCTTAGTGAGATAAAATAAAAAAGCACCGCTCGGTGCTTTTTTATTTTATCTTTTAACTTTCAACTCCTATCGTATCATATCGTCTCCGAAGAAAGGCTGCAATGCCTTCGGGATGCGGATACCTTCTGCACACTGGTTGTTCTCCAGCAGGGCTGCCACGATGCGCGGAAGAGCCAGTGCCGAGCCGTTGAGTGTGTGGCACAGCGTCACTTTCTTGTCCTCCGCACGGCGGTAGCGGCATTTGAGACGGTTCGCCTGGTAGGTATCGAAGTTGGACGTGGAGCTTACTTCCAGCCAGCGGTGCTGCGCCTCGCTATAGACCTCAAAGTCATAGCACAGCGCCGCGGTGAAACTCATATCGCCACCCGAAAGGCGGAGGATACGGTACGGCAGCTCCAGTTTCTGGAGCAGACTCTCCACGTGCGCTAACATCTCTTTGTGGGAGGCGTCCGAATGCTCCGGCGTGTCGATGCGCACGATCTCGATTTTGCTGAACTCATGGAGACGGTTCAGACCGCGTACATCCTTGCCGTACGAACCTGCCTCACGACGGAAACACTCCGTATAAGCGCAGTTCTTGATCGGCAGTTGCGCCTCCTCGATGATGACGTCACGATAGAGGTTCGTTACGGGCACCTCAGCGGTCGGAATCAGATACAGGTCGTCCACCTCGCAGTGGTACATCTGTCCCTCTTTGTCGGGCAGCTGCCCCGTTCCGTAACCCGAAGCGGCGTTCACCACCGTCGGCGGCATGATCTCCGTATAACCGGCTTTGTTCGCCTCAGCAAGGAAGAAATTGATCAGCGCACGCTGCAGACGCGCTCCCTGACCGATATACACCGGGAAACCGGCTCCGCTGATCTTGACACCGAGGTCAAAGTCTATCAGGTTGTATTTCTTTGCCAACTCCCAGTGCGGCAGTTTCTCACTCTGTGCAATCCGCTCGGCGGCGATCGCCTCATCCGTCGTGCTGTCCCATTCACGCAGCGCCACAGCGCCGTCTTTGGCAATAGCGTCTATCATCGGCTGGTTGGGCCAGTTTCCGATGGTGACAGCCAGGTTGTCCTCCGCACTGCCGCCCTCCGGCACGATATCGTACGGTACGTTCGGGATCGTGAGCAGCAACTTGGTCTGTGCCTCCTCCGCTTCGGACATTTGTACATCGTACTTTGCTACTTTGTCCTTTAATTCGCCTGTCTGTACCTTGGCGGCTTCGGCTTCGGCACGCTGACCTTTCGCCATCAGCATACCGATAGACTTGCTGATCTGGTTCATCTGCGCAGCTGCCGCATCTTTCTGCTGCTGCGCTGCCTTACGCTCGGCATCCAGACGCAGAACCTCTTCAATAGCCTCTGCGGCACCGGCAAAATGTTTCTTCTCCAAGCCTGCGATTACACGGGCTTTATCATCATAGATCTGTTTTAATGTTAACATAAAACTATTTACTGTTTAGTCATTTGTCATTTACAAAACAAAATCTCCCACCTGAGCCGAAGCCTCGGTAGGAGATTGCAAATTTTCCCCAAGCCGATTAAGCTTCTGCAGCGACCGGCTGGATGGAGACGTACGACTTGTTGTCGCGTTTCTTGCGGAAGGTTACGATACCGTCTACAAGCGCGTACAATGTGTGGTCGCTACCCATACCCATGTTCTCACCCGGGTGATGAACGGTACCACGTTGACGTACGATAATGTTACCTGCTTTTGCGAATTGACCACCAAAGATCTTCACGCCCAAGCGTTTGCTTTCTGATTCACGGCCGTTTTTGGAACTACCGACACCTTTCTTGTGAGCCATACTCTGTTGTCCTTTCTTTAAGCAATAACAATTTCTTTAACTACTACGTTGGTCAAATCCTGACGATGACCATTCAGCTTGCGATAACCTTTACGACGTTTCTTGTGGAACACAAGCAATTTGTCGCCGCGGCACTCGTTGTCGAGAACTTCGCAAACCACTTTAGCACCCTTTACATAAGGAGCACCTACTTTTACTTTACCCTCGTCCTCCAGGAGCAGCACGTTTTCAAACTCAACGGTTGCGCCTTTCTCGAGTTCGTTCATACGGTTGATGAACAGTTTTTTGCCAGCTTCTACTCTAAACTGCTGGCCTTTCATTTCTACAATTGCGTACATTGAAATACGTTTGTTAAATGTTAGGGCGGTGCGGCGAGCGCTATCCAAGCGCTACTTTTACGAGCCTTTCCGTATATATAATCTACCTTTTATACGTGTCGATGTTATCGACTCGATGCTATCGACCGCAAAAAGCGTGCAAAATTACGACTTTTTTCTGATATGACCAAATTTTTCGGCAAAAAAATGCAAATTGTTTGCATATTTGTATCTTTTAGTTGCCAATACGCACCTATTGGGCAACCTCCAGACCGCAAATCGTGTATTTCTTGTCTCCGCGGAGAATAAAGATCTGTCCGTTCTCCATCACCTTTTCGGTTTGGACGGGAACGTTGATATTGTCCGTGCCTTCGGACGTACGGAGAGCGACCGACAACGGACCGGTGACCTGATAGACATCCAGCCTGCCGCTTTGGGCATCATACGTATAGGACGCACCGCTGATCTGCACATCTTCCGCCGCCGGGTGACCTTCCGCATCATTCAGATAGCCAACAAAACCGTCTGACATCGTCAGTTTGTATGCCGGCGACAGAGTCACATTCGTGATGGTTACGGTATATAATTGCAGTCCGCTCGTATATTTGAACAGGTTGATGGCTATTTCCGGATAGTCAATGAACGGATTGCGGTTGCCCTGATAGTCCTGCGCACCGTCATTGCGTACCATCTCCGTCAACGATACCGGATCGCGCATATGCCATTTGAGCAGCACCTTGAGCGACTCGAACACGCCGCCGGTACTGAACTTGTTCAGCAGCTGCGCCTTTCCGTTATAGTAATTGTTCTGATGGTCACCCATCTTGCCATATACGACATAGTCGTACAGGATGATACGTGCCGCATCGCCGCGGTACATAGCTCCCGGATCGAAGTACCGGTCCGACTCACCGTACGCCGTACTGCCGCGGTCACTATTCTGATCCACCAGCGCCGGACGGACAGACTGCATGTCGTACCCCATACAGCCATCCTTGCTCTCCCCTTTCGCCTGAGGCCAGACGTGCTCCCTGTTCCACGTCGTACCGTTGTCCCACGTGCCCGAAAAGGACGAACCATCGTAGAAGCCGATGATGTTCCCCGGCGTGTTCAGATCCTTGTCCACACCCGCGTACGCCTGACGCAGTTTGTTATAGTCGTACGACGAAGCGGAGAGCATGCAGGTATTACCCATGATTTCGTTCAGCGAACCGAACAGCGTGTCCGCCGCCTCTTTGTGCAAACGCTTGGGGTACTGATAATAAGCGCTTTGTTTGTTCACATACGTGTTATACGCCTCTTTCGCCTCGTCCGAGCCCATGGGTGCCTGCATATCTACCTGCGCCTGAGCACCCGCGCAAAGGCAAACCCAAACAAGGAGCAACAAATTCTTTTTCATGATATACTTATCCATTATCCGACTCTTTCTTGAAATGCTTGAAAAACAGGTTCACGATCATCACCGCCATCGTTCCGACCACCGCTTCGGCGAACATGCCGTATCCGCACAGACATCCGATAGCCGCCGCGCACCACACGGTTGCCGCCGTCGTCAGACCACGCACCGTGTCGCCGTGCTTGAAGATGATACCTGCACCTAAAAATCCGATGCCGGACACCACCTGCGCGATGATACGCGAGTTGTCGCCGTTCAGCATACTCGGGGACATCAGCACGTATAACGCACTGCCGATGGCGATGAGCGCTATCGTGCGCGTACCCACCACCTTGCCGTGCAACTCGCGCTCCATGCCGATCAACGAACCCAACACCATCGCCAGGATAACTTTCGTCAGAAGCATCAACCAGTCGGTTCCGAGGAATGAATCAAACATATGCATTTCCTTTCTTTCAAATCCGCTGCAAATTTACTACAAATATTTGAAATACACAAGGATTTGACGGTAAAAATTAATTTTATTTGCGTATTCCGTTTTTTTTTCGTACCTTTGCAGCCGATTTCACAACAATACCATATTAACGCCTTGTTTTGCAGTTGTGAGCAAAGGAGGCATAAACATTTGTACGTTTATCAAATATGATCAAAATCACTTTTCCGGACGGAAGCGTCCGTGAGTACGAAAGCGGTATCACGCCGCTGCAAATCGCTGAGTCTATCAGCTCTCGTTTAGCACAAGATATTCTTTGTGCATCCGTCAATGACCAAATCGTTGAATTGAATCAGCCCGTCACGGCTGATGCGGCTATCAAACTCCACAAATGGGAGGATGCGGAAGCCAAGCACGCTTTCTGGCACACTTCGTCCCACCTCATGGCGGAGGCGCTGCAGGAGCTCTATCCCGGCATCCAGTTCGGTATCGGACCGGCGATCGAAAACGGTTTTTATTACGATGTAATGCCGCCCGAGGGCGTCACCATCAAAGATGCCGATTTCCCTGCCATCGAAGCCAAGATGATGGAGTTACGCGCCAAGAAAGAGGCGGTAGTCAAGCACTCCGTCTCCAAAGAGGACGCACTCAAAGCGTTCGGAGACAAAGGACAGACCTATAAATGCGAACTCATCGCCGAGTTGGAGGACGGACATATTTCCACCTATACGCAAGGTGCCTTCACCGACCTGTGCAAAGGTCCGCACTTGCTGAGCACCGAACCCATCAAAGCCGTCAAAGTGTTGTCTTGTGCCGCTGCTTATTGGCGTGGCGACGAGAAACGTCCGATGATGACACGTATCTACGGCGTCTCGTTCCCCAAGAAAGCGATGCTGGACGAGTACCTCGCTTTGCTCGAGGAAGCCAAGAAACGTGACCACCGCAAGATAGGCAAGGAACTCGAACTGTTCATGTTCAGCGATATGGTGGGCAAGGGTCTGCCTATCTGGCTGCCCAAAGGTACCGCGCTGCGCTTGCGTCTCGAGGATTTCCTCAAGAAGATCCAGAAGCGTTACGGCTATCAGCAGGTCATCACACCGCATATCGGTTCCAAGAACCTCTATATCACGTCCGGACATTGGGATCACTATGGCAAGGACTCGTTCCAGCCCATCACCACGCCGGAGGAAGGAGAGGTCTATCTGCTCAAGCCGATGAACTGCCCCCACCACTGCGCGATCTTCAAAAACAGCCCGCGCTCGTACAAGGATCTGCCGTTCCGCTGCGCTGAGTTCGGTACCGTTTATCGCTACGAGCAGTCCGGCGAGCTCCACGGTCTCACGCGCGTGCGTTCCTTTACTCAGGATGACGCACATATCTTCTGCCGTCAGGACCAGGTCAAGCAGGAGTTCATCCGCGTCATGGAGATCATCAACATCATCTTCAAGTCGCTCAACTTCGAGAACTACGAGGCGCAGATCTCACTCCGCGATCCTAATAACCACGACAAATACGTCGGTTCGGATGAGATATGGGAGCACGCAGAGAACGCTATCCGCGAGGCATGCAAGGAGATGAACCTGCCGGCACGCGAAGAGACAGGAGAAGCCGCTTTCTACGGGCCCAAACTCGACTTCATGGTCAAAGATGCCCTCGGACGACGCTGGCAGCTGGGTACTATCCAGGTGGACTACAACCTGCCCGAGCGTTTCGAACTCGAATATACGGGCGAGGACAACCAGAAGCACCGTCCCGTCATGATCCACCGTGCGCCGTTTGGTTCGATGGAACGTTTCGTGGCGGTACTGATCGAGCATACTGCCGGCAAGTTCCCCTTGTGGCTCACACCCGACCAGGCGGTCGTACTGCCTATCTCCGAGAAATCGAACGAGTACGCATGGAAAGTGAAAGAGATGCTCGAGGCGCAGGACGTACGCGTCATCGTGGATGACCGCAATGAGAAACTGGGACGTAAGATCCGTGACAACGAACTCAAGCGCATCCCGTATATGCTGATTGTGGGTGAGAAAGAGGCGGAGATGGGACTCGTGTCCGTCCGCCAGCAGGGAGCGGAAGACAAGGGACAGATGACCGTTCAGGAATTTGCGGACTTCATCAACGACACCGTTCGCAAGCAGATGAACGAATATTAAAAATCACGTCCGAATATCGAAAAAGGCACTGTAAAAGGTGCTTTTTTCGTGTTTTTGGGTGCAAATGCAAGAAAAATGCACTAAAAATGCATAAAAAAGTAAAAAAAATTTGCACATGTCAGAAAAAAGCAGTACCTTTGCACCCGCTTTTCGTCAGAAGGTCAGTTTTTCCTCTCGGGAGGAATGCTAATGAAATGATATTCCGACCGAAAAGCGCGTAGCACAGAACGTAGCGCTACCACGAGGGTTTCGCCCGAAGTCGCGCGAGTTCTGATGCGAGCGGTCTCCCTAGCTCAGTTGGTAGAGCAACTGACTCTTAATCAGTGGGTCGAGAGTTCGAGCCTCTCGGGGGACACAAAGGTGCTGAACGGCACCTTTTTATGAAAAGTATTAACCGGACACGCGATCGCGTTATCGCACGTCCTAAAACAACAAAACAAATGGCAACAAAGATTCGTTTGGCTCGTCATGGTCACAAAGACTACGCTTTCTACCACATTGTAGTAGCTGACAGCCGCTCGCCACGTGATGGCAAATTTATCGAACGTATCGGTTCGTTCAACCCGAACACCAACCCCGCAGCAGTGATCCTCAACTTTGAGCGTGCTCTCTATTGGGTAGGCGTAGGCGCACAACCGACAGACACCGTACGCACCATCCTCTCCAACGAAGGTGTATTGCTCATGAAGCACTTGAACGGCGGTGTAGCCAAGGGCGCATTCACCGCAGAAGAGGCGCAGAAGCGTTTCGATGCCTGGAAAGCGCAGAAAGATGCCAAGAACGGCAAAATCAGTCAGGCTGAAGCAGACAAGAAAGCTGCTGCTGCAAAGGCTCTCCACGCACAAGAGGTAGAGACCAACAAGGCTATCGCTGCCAAGATCGCAGAGAAGCGTGCTGCCGCTGCTGCTGAACTCGCTGCTGCTGCACAAGAGGCTGCGCAGGAAGCTGCTGCCGCTGAGGCTGAGGCAAAAGGCGAAGCAGAGGCATAAAAAGCCGAGGCTGTTAACCTTTTATGCAAAAAATGTAAATCTGCATCACAAGTGCAGATTTTTTTGTATATCAAAAGAAGCAATAAGTAATAACCGTTTACGTCTTGACACAATAAGACGTAAAAAGAAAAATTCGTCTAACGAATTAATCGTTTGCTTCTTGAACCAACAAGAAGCAAAAAGAACTTCTCGTATTCCAGAAAATTGTTGTACCTTTGCAGCGGAATTCCGAAAGGCGTTCCGCTGTATTTAGTATTAATCTTAAAAAACACACTACAACAATGAAACATGTTTATTTTTTGCTACTTGGTGTAGCCGCCGCGGTGCTGGCGGGTTGCTCCCATTCGGTCTATCCGCTGGAGAGTATGTACTCCAATTACAACAACCGCATGAGAAGCGAGGAAGAATTGAACCTCAAAGCCAATGTGTGGATCTATTTCAGTGAGAAAGACATCCCTTGTGCTTACGACATCATTTCTCTCAACACCTACAACCCCTTCTCTCTTCTGCCGTTCCATGGAATCAAAGTGAAAAAGATGAACAAGAAGTTCCTGGAGCAGGCAGTCAAACAAGCGGACAAAGAGGGAGGAAACGCCATCTTGATTCAATCCGCCGGTTTCTTCTATGTGCTCAATATGCCTGAACGCGAAGGAATCGAGGCGCCTACCGCTCATTTCATAAATCCCATTTTTGATATGAAATATGCGGACTTGGTGGGCGGCAAAGAGATCAACTCGATGAAACGTAAAGAGCGCACAAGAACCGTCAAAGCGTTCATGGACGAGATAGAAGCCAATGCCGGGTACATCCGGGACAAAGAGGAGGTGAAAACCATGCGCAAGAAACTGGATATCCTGTCGCGTTATAATCTCAAGCAGACTCATCCAAAGAAATCCATTGACAAGTTTGTCCGCAAGCAGACACGCAAGATCAACCGGATAGAGAAATCGATCATCAAGAAAGAAGCCAAAGCCAAAGCGGCATCCAAATCTGTTTCCAAGTCCACGTCCACTTCCAAATCCGCGTCCAAAGGGAAACAGACCAAAACGCAAGCTCCCCGCCGAAGATAAGACCCACCCTCCCTGAACACACGGGAGGGTGTTTTTATGTGCCGAGTGCCAGACAGATGAGACCTGCCAGAACACCCGCCATGCACAACACCTTCTTCCATGGGTCTTTCTCTTGCAAGAACAGCAAGCCGTACGCCAATCCAATCACCGCACCGCCACGACGGATCGTACTGACGACCGCGATCATGGACGCAGGATCCCGGAGAGCCAGCATATACACATTATCGCTGATGACGAGAAACACACTAATCATCGCTATAGGTAACAGTGACGCCAAAGAAAGGGGTGTGTAGGTCTGCAAACGGAGATTCTTACGGCGGTAAAAAGCCCATACAACGAGCATCATCAGCGCCTGGTAGAATGTGTAATAGACCTGCACGGCGTTATGGTCAAAACGGCGCATCATGTACTTGTCATACAAGCCTGAACAGGAACCGATCACTATCGCCAATGCCAGATATACGTAATAGGTCTTGGTCATCGGTGACCGGTCATCGGGCATGGGGGACGGACCCCGAAAAGAAAAGACCAGGATGGATCCCGTCGCCAACACCACTCCTGTCCATTGCCAGCCGTTCAGTTGCTCGCCGAAAAAGAGCATCGCACCAATCAGCGTCCAGATAGGACGTGTCGCCTGCCACGGACTCACAACCGAGATTGGCAGATGTTTCAATGCCATATAGGCAAAGATCCAACTGCTGAGCACGATACACGACTTGAGCAGGGTGAACAAATGCCCCTCGCCGCTCAGAGCCGGGACATAGAAAGGAGTGGTTTGCATCGTCTCCGGCACCAGACGGGACAGAAGCAGCGGAACCAGCAGGATAGCGGAGGATATCCATACGCTCGCCGTCAGCACATTCACCACTCCGTTCGAACGAAGCGCGACCTTCTTGCTCACGTCATAGAATCCCAGACAGAGCGCCGACACAAATGCCAATACAACCCACACAGGTTATTTGTTTTTATTCAGGATGATCAATGCGCCGATTACACCGGGTATCCAGCCGCATAAGGTAAGCAGGAAAACAATCAGCATCGATCCGCATCCGCGGTCGATCACTGCCAAGGGCGGAAAAATAATCGCCAGAAGAACTTGCAGGCACGACATAGTTAAAAAGGGTTAATGGGTTAATCTGTCTTTTTTATTCAATAAGGCACCCATCGGATGATGAATGCCTTACCGGGTCGAGAAGAGGTGACTCGAACACCCGACCCCCACGTCCCGAACGTGGTGCGCTACCAACTGCGCTACTTCTCGCTCGCGCGAAGTACGGCTCAATACGATTCGCGACTGTGCCAAAGGCAATTTTCTCGGAAATAAATTTCCTCGACAATTCGTCGCTCATATGAATTTTCGCCGTGTTCTCGCTCTTCGGTCGGAATATCGTTACACTAGCATTCCGCCCGAGGATTTATTGAACCGATTAAAACGCTAGCGAAGCGATGTTTTAATCGGAGAGGAGATTTCCTGATAATTTCACGAGTTGCAGAGCAACGATGTCATTAATCAGCGAAATTTTAGCAATTATTTTGCATTTTTTCTTCTAAACGGGCGTTTTTGTGCCTGAACAGGCCCCATTTTGGCAATAATTTCGTGCACTTGCTCCTCTGTAAGGCTCTCCACCACCGTTCCTTTGGGCAGCTGATAATTGCCTTCCGGCGTGTGGATATAGTCGCCGTACCGTCCGTGCAGCACCTGGATGTCCCCCCACTGATGTATCGGTCTGGATGACAATTCTTTCTCGCGGATGAGCATAACGGCTTCGTCCATGGTGAGCGTGAGCGGATCCTTGCCGCGCGGAATACTGATGAACATATTATTATAATGCACGTACGCGCCATACTTGCCTTCGCCTACTACCACCTCTTTGCCTTCGAACTCGCCCAAGGTATAGGGCAGCGCCGTCTTGAAGAGCTCCAATGCCTCATTCAGCGTGATGGTGAAGATGGACTGACCCTTGTTCAGACTCGCGAAGCGGGGTTTCTCATTCGCTGCATCGCCTATCTGCACACACGCACCAATCTTGGTTATTTTGGCATAGACCGGCTGTCCCGATTCGGGATCTGTTCCTAACAGACGACCCTCGATTTTTCCCGATGGAATCGAAGAAAGTAGCGGTTTGAAGGTGCGATAGAACGTATCTACCACTTCCACCCAGTTGGCACGTCCGATCGCTACGCGGTCGAACTGCGCCTCCTCATGCGCCGTAAAATCATAATTGAGGATCGCAGGGAAATGCTCCACCAGAAAATCGTTCGTTACCCGTCCGAGATCGGTCGGGAGCAGCTTGCCCGAATCGGCGCCGTACATCTCCGCCTTCTGGCGTTCGGTGACCATTCCATTTTTAAGGGTGAGGATAGAGGCTTCGCGTTTGTGCCCGGCTACCGTACCGCGCTCAACGTATTTGACCTTCTGAATAGTCTCGATGATCGTGGCATACGTGGAAGGACGACCTATTCCCAGTTCCTCCATCCGCTTGACAAGCGTCGCTTCATTGTACCGGAACGGCGGCTTGGCATAGGTCTGAACCGCCTCGGCGCTCTGCAGTTTCAGGCGCTCGCGGGGCGACATGGCGGGTAAGATACGCCGCTCGTCTTCGGGGTCATCGGACGACTGCACATAGACGCGGGTGAAACCGTCAAACGTAATGACTTCTCCCGTTGCCACAAACGCGTACTTGCTGCCATGAACGGATACCTCGATGGTCGTCTTTTCGCTCTCGGCATCTTCCATCTGGGAAGCGATGGTACGTTTCCATATCAGTTCGTACAAGCGCTGCTCATCCTTGCTCGCCCCTGCCGTGAGAGTACTCATATAGGTCGGACGGATGGCTTCGTGCGCCTCCTGCGCCCCTTTGGCTTTGGTGCGGTACTGACGGGTGTGAACATACTGCGCACCGTACTGCCCGGCGATAACCTCTTTGCTCGTCGCCAGCGCCAGAGAAGACAGGTTGACCGAGTCCGTACGCATATAAGTGATATGTCCGCTTTCGTACAGCGACTGCGCCAGACGCATCGTCTTGGATACGGAGAACTTGAGCTTGCGCGCCGCCTCCTGCTGGAGCGTCGAAGTGGTGAACGGAGGTGCCGGCATATGTTTCACGGGCTTGCGCTGCACATCCCGCACGATGAACATGGTCGTGCTCAGACTCTCCAGGAATGCCAAGGCATCGTTCTTGTGCGCAAAACGGTGGTTCAACTCGCACTTGAGCACCGATGCATCACCAGGATTTACTCCGATGAAATCGGCACAAATGCGATATGCGGACGAGGCGCGAAACGATTCAATCTCGCGCTCTTTCTCCACAATGAGACGCACCGCAACGGACTGTACACGACCGGCGGAAAGACCCGTTGTCACTTTCTTCCACAGGATAGGCGACAACTCGAAACCCACTATACGGTCAAGCACGCGGCGTGCCTGCTGCGCATTCACCAGGTTATAGTCAATATCCCGCGGGTGCTGGATCGCCTCCTGGATCGCCGTCTTGGTGATCTCATGAAAAACAATACGCTTGGTGTCCTTGTTATCCAAGCCCAGCACTTCCTTCAGATGCCAGGCAATGGCTTCTCCCTCGCGGTCTTCATCGGAAGCCAGCCAGACGGTATCGGCCTTTTTGGTCTCACGCTGCAACTGCTCAATCAGATGTTCCTTGTTGGCGTCAATCGCATAATTGGGCTGATAGCCGTGCTCGAAATCAATACCCATCGAGTTCTTGCCGATCGGTTCGATGTCGCGCACGTGCCCCTGACTACTCAACACATGGTACTCACTACCCAGAAATTTCTCAATCGTCTTGGCTTTTGCCGGAGACTCTACTATAACCAGATTTTTGCTCATACGACTATATAATAAGGTATAACCTCCAAAAAATCGGCTGCAAAAGTACGATAAATAATTTATTTGTGCAAATTATTTTTTTTTATTTGCATATGTCAAAGATATTTAGTATCTTTGCACCCGATTTGAAAAAAATTATTTTTATTTTTTTACCGAAAGGACTTGCATGAATATTTTTTTAGTTGTATTATTAGTGCTCGCGGGCGTCGCGCTATTATTAGCGGAGATGTTTCTTCTTCCGGGTTTCGGCATCGCGGGCGTGAGCGGATTTGCCGCGTTGGCAGCGGCTGTGGTGGTGGCATATTTCAAAATCAGTCTGACCGCCGGATATATCACCTTGGGTTCGTGCATCCTGCTTTCCGCCTTGGCTATCTGGGGCTTTGTACGCAGTAACGCCATTGACAAAATGGCTCTTAACACCAAGATTGAGGGGCATGTGGAGCTTGCGGACAACAAACTCAAGGACAAAAAGAACAAAGAGAATCCAACCGGAGAGACGGAAAACAAGGAATAATCCTTACAACATTAAATCATTGAAACATTAAAACAATCATACTATGGATGCTATTACAATCGTTCTGCTGGCGCTGGTGTTCGTCGCCGTATGCATTTTCTTCTATTATGTGCCCTTCATGCTGTGGATTAATGCAGCGGTGAGCGGCGTTCATATCAGTCTGGTACAACTGTTCCTGATGCGTATCCGCAAAGTGCCCCCTACCAAGATCGTCAATTGTATGATCGAGGCGCACAAGGCGGGTCTGACGGATGTCAAGCGCGACGGACTGGAGGCGCACTATCTGGCGGGCGGACATATCGAGCGCGTGGTGCACGCCCTGGTAAGCGCCAGCAAAGCCGGTATCGAACTGTCATTCCAGATGGCAACGGCTATCGACCTGGCTGGACGGGACGTATTTGAAGCGGTACAGATGAGTGTCAATCCGAAAGTGATCGACACACCTCCTGTAACGGCTGTCGCCAAAGACGGAATCCAGTTGATCGCCAAGGCGCGTGTGACCGTTCGCGCCAACATACGCCAACTCGTGGGAGGTGCAGGCGAAGACACCGTGCTGGCGCGTGTCGGAGAGGGTATCGTCAGCTCCATCGGTAGCGCCGAGAGCCACAAGCAAGTGCTCGAAAACCCCGATTCCATCAGCAAACTGGTGCTTGCCAAAGGTCTGGACGACGGTACGGCATTCGAGATCCTGTCTATCGACATAGCGGATATTGACGTAGGTAAGAATATCGGTGCGCAGTTGCAGATGGATCAAGCCGAAGCCGACAAGAACATCGCCCAGGCGAAAGCGGAGGAGCGCCGGGCAATGGCGATCGCCCTGGAGCAGGAAATGAAAGCCAAAGCACAAGAGGCACGCGCCAAAGTGATTGAAGCCGAAGCGCTTGTCCCGCAAGCCATGGCGGAAGCCTTCCGCAACGGAAACCTCGGCATCATGGACTACTACCGCATGCAGAACATGCAGGCGGACACCGCCATGCGCGAGAACATAGCCGGCGGAGGAGAGAAAAAAGGGAAAAAATAAATCACCAATCACCAATTACAAATCACCAATGCGCGTAGCGCTTCTCCAATATCCCATTGAGTGGGCGAACCCGCGGGCGAATGTGGGTCTGCTCAACGAACGTCTTGCCGCGATAGCCGGTCAGGCGGATATAGCGGTCGTTCCGGAGATGTTCAGTACAGGTTTCTGTACGGACCAGCCAGGATTGGCTGAACCGTGGGGAGGGGAGACCTGTCAGGCGCTGCAATACATGGCGGACACCTACGACCTCGCCATAGTTGGCTCGTTGATGTGCTATGTGCAAAACGATGACGTACTGAATAACAGGAGCTTGCGCAACCGCGGGTTTATGTTCCGTCCGATGGACACACCGCTCTGGTACGACAAGCACCACTTGTACCGCAGTGGAGGAGAAGCGGAGTTCTTTACGCCGGGAAACAGTCGCGCCGTATGGGAGTTCCGGGGTGTCAGGATACGGCTCGCCGTATGCTATGACCTGCGGTTCCCCGTGTGGTTACGGCAGGACAAGCACAATATGTACGACCTCCTTATTGTCGTAGCCTGCTGGCCGACCATCCGTATTCAGTATTGGGATGTACTGTTGCCGGCACGTGCAGCCGAGAACCACTGCTTCGCCGTAGGGGTGAATATGATCGGTACAGACGGCATGCAAATGGATTACAACGGTCACTCTGTCGCGTATGACACGTGGCTGAAAGACATAGCGGGCTTTGCCGACCATGAAGAGGGAACACGGATTGTGGAGTTCGCGATTGAGAAACTGCGCCATTTCCGCGAAGTGCTGCCCCAATGGCAGGAAGCGGACGAGTACGAAGTGAAACTGGAAAATTGAAAGGGGAAACGTGGAGAATAACTGGAAAATACGGGAATTGAGCCGGGAGGAGCAACAGGCTGCCGAACGGCTGAGTGAGGAACTGGACATCAGTTTGCTGGCGGGTCGCATCTTAGCCGGTCGCGGACTGCGTACCGCCGCCGAAGCGCGTGCGTACATCCGACCGACTCTGGAGAGCCTGCACGATCCGTTCCTGATGCGCGACATGACGAACGCCGTGAACAGGCTGGACAAAGCGATAACGGACGGCGAACGCATCATGGTCTATGGCGACTATGATGTGGACGGCACCACCGCGGTTGCACTCATGTATTCGTTCCTCCGCACCCGGACGGACAATTTGGTTTATTATATCCCGGACCGCTACACCGAAGGGTACGGCATCTCAACGAAAGGTATCGATACCGCCAAAGAGCAAGGCTGTACGCTGGTCATTGCCCTTGACTGCGGTATCAAGGCGGTGGACAAGATCACCTATGCCAGCCAATTGGGGATAGATTTCATTGTATGCGACCATCATACTCCCGGCGACACCATTCCGGAAGCGGTCGCCGTACTGAACATGAAACGCCACGACTGCCAGTATCCGTTCAAGGAGCTGAGCGGTTGCGGGGTCGGGTTCAAGTTAGTGCAGGCATACGCGCAACGGAAAGGGATAGACAAACAGGAGGTGTACCGTCTGTTACCGCTACTCGCCATGAGCATCGCCAGTGACGTGGTACCCGTAACGGGCGAGAACCGCGTACTGGCTTTCTACGGGCTACGGGCACTCAACGCCCAGCCCTCTGTAGGCGTACAAGCCATCATGCATGTAGCCGGTATCGAAGGCAAACCCGTTACTATCAGTGACCTGGTGTTCAAGTTCGGACCTCGTATCAATGCCGCCGGACGTATCAAAAGCGGCAGGGAAGCGGTACGGTTGCTGATAACAGACGACCGCGAAGCCGCGCTCCAGTTCGCAAAAGATATTGATTCCTATAACCAGGACCGCCGCAATTATGACACCAAGACGACCGACGAGGCATTGGAACAGCTGGCTGCCGACCCGCAGAACGAGCAGCGGTACACAACGGTCGTCTATTCGCCGGAATGGCACAAAGGCGTTGTGGGAATAGCCGCGAGCCGGCTGACCGAGACCTATTATCGTCCGACCATTGTGCTGACAGCCGGTGAGAACGGTATCATCAGCGGTAGTGCACGCTCGGTGAGCGACTTTGACATATACACCGCCATTGACTCCTGCCGGGATCTGCTGACCAACTTCGGAGGGCACAAGTTCGCCGCCGGACTGAGTATGCACGAATCGGATTTGGAGCAGTTCAAGCAACGGTTCGAAGCGTACGTAGCCGCCCATATAACACCTGAACAACAATGCCCGACACTGGAGATCGATGCAGAGGTCGAACTGAGCGACATGAACTGGAAACTGTTCAAGATCCTGCAATGTCTGGAGCCTTTTGGTCCTGGAAACGAACGACCGCTGTTCTTGTGCAGGGGATTGATTAACAACCGCAACACCCGCGCCGTGAGTGAGGGCAAGCATCTGCATCTGGATCTGACCGATACGGTGGTGGCAATGGACGGCATAGCGTTCGGGCACGGCGACAAAGCCATCCACCTGCAGAACGGAAACAGCGTGGATATATGCTTCTATCTGGAGGAGAACGTCTATCGCGGACGAAGCACCTTGCAGATGAATGCGCAGGATATCAAATTAGTGGAAAGTTGAAAGTTTAAAGTTCTTAGCCCTGAAGGGCACGATTATTTGATAGAATCAAATTTTGAAAGATATATGTTTTCAGAACGAGACACAAAAGGCCCTGTATTGCGTAAGGGTTCCATTGAAGTAGTATGCGGTTCGATGTTCAGCGGCAAGACGGAAGAACTGATCCGCCGTATGAAACGCGCCAAGTTTGCCAAACTGCGGGTGGAGATTTACAAGCCGGCAATAGATGTCCGGTACAGTGAGGAGGACGTTGTGAGCCACGACCGCAATGTGATTCAGTCCACTCCGGTCGAGAGCAGTCAGACGATCCTGCTTCTCGCCAACGAAATCGACGTAGTAGGTATCGACGAAGCGCAGTTCTTTGATATGGGGATCGTGGATGTATGCCAGCAGCTGGCGGAAAGAGGTATCCGCGTGATTGTTGCGGGACTCGACCTGGACTTCAGGGGTGTGCCGTTCGGACCTATGCCGGCACTGATGGCGATAGCGGACGACGTATATAAGGCGCACGCCATCTGTGTGCAATGCGGAGACCTGGCATATGTCAGCCATCGTCTCGTGCAAAGCGACAAACGCGTACTGCTCGGCGAAACGGAGAGCTACGAACCCTTATGCCGCGTTTGCTACAACAAAGCCAAAATGGCAGAGAAAGAGTGATTTGAGATTTGTTGATGTCATATTACCCCTTGCCATCCGGGATTGCTATACGTATAGCGTTCCGGATGATTTGACTATACCGGCTCCGGGCAGCCGTGTCATCGTGCCGTTAGTCAGCAAACAGGTGCGGGGGGTCGTTTTGCGGGAACACACGGAACCTGTCGAAGACTCCCTCGCCGCCAAGATACGTCCCGTCACGGAAGTAGTGACTACTGCACCGGGAGTAAGCAAGGAGCAGTTGGTCTTGTGGCAATGGATGAGCGGGTACTATATGTGTACGCTGGGGGAGGTGATGAACGCCGCCTTGCCCGGAGGCGTGGACAAACGCTTGATCAACCCGCCCAAGCGGGCACGCAAGAGCTTCAAACCCTATGAGGGAACGATTGAACCCGTCCATCCGCTTAGTGCCGCCCAGCAACGTTGTGCCGATGAAATCGGGACTTTCTGGCGTTCCGGGAAAAACATCACCTTGTTGCACGGCGTGACGAGCAGCGGAAAAACGGATATATACATCCAACTGATAGAAGCGCAATTGCAGCAGGGCAAGAACGTGCTGTACCTGGTACCGGAGATAGCCCTGACGACCCAGCTCACCAGCCGGTTACAACGGGTGTTCGGCGACCGGTTGATTGTTTATCACAGCCGTCTGACCGATGCCGAACGCGAGATGCGCTACACGCAAATCGCCAACAGCCGATCAATCACCAATCACCAATCACCAATAACCAATAACTACGTGGTTCTCGGACCGCGGAGCGCCATCTTCCTGCCGATACCCGATATCGGTTTGATTATCCTGGATGAGGAGCATGATGCGAGTTACAAGCAAGCCGAACCCGCTCCGCGTTATCATGCCCGCGCAGCCGCTATCGTGTTAGCCAAAGCGCATGGCGCCAACGTGCTGTTGGGGACGGCTACGCCATCTGTGGAATCGTACTATCTGGCGCTCAAAGGGGTCTATGGTCTGGTGACACTGACCGAACGGTTCGGAGGAGTGGAGTTGCCGGAGATCCAACTGATTGACCTGCAACGCCAATACACCCGCAAAGAGATGTACGGACATTTCAGCGACCCGTTGATTGCACGTATACGCGAGTGTCTGGCGGAAAAGAAACAGGTCATCTTGTTCCAGAACAGACGCGGGTATGCACCGCAGATCCAATGCACTCAGTGCGGTCAGCCGCCCCGTTGCATCCAATGCGATGTCCCCATGACGCTGCATAAGCGCGATAACGAACTGCGCTGCCATTACTGCGGTTACCATACGCCCGTACCGTCCGTCTGTCCGCAATGCGGCGGAGAGATGAAAACGATAGGTTTCGGCACCGAGCGCATCGAAGACGAGATAGCCGCCTTGTTCCCTGCCGCACGCGTTCTGCGCATGGATCTGGACACGACCCGCAACAAGTCCGCTTACGACGATATCATCAACGCGTTCGCCAAACATGAGTGCGACATCCTGGTGGGTACCCAGATGGTGACCAAAGGGCTGCATTTCGACGAAGTACGACTGGTGGCGGTACTCAATGCCGATCCGCTCTTCAACCAACCGGACTTCCGTTCCTATGAGCGGGCGTACCAGATGTTGGAGCAGGTGGCAGGCAGGGCAGGACGCAAAGGAGCCCAAGGCGAGGTATGGATTCAGACTTTTGCGCCCGGAAATGCCATCTTGCGGATGGTGCAGCACCATCATTACGAAGCGCTCTACCAACAGCAGATAGCCGAACGGAAACTGTTCCGTTATCCCCCGTTCCACCGCTTGATCCGGATCGAGTTGCGGGATCATAACGGTGCCTGCGTACAAGCGGCTGCGATGCAGTTACAGAGTTATCTGGCAAAGATATTCGGCAACCGCGTATCGGCAGTCATCGTACCGAACGTGGAACGCGTTCAGGCATATACGCTCCGCGAACTGAACTTGCGTATCGAGCAAGGGGCGAACATACAGGAAGCCAAACGCCGGTTGAAGGAGGCGATGGACTATATTCTTTCGATTTCATCGAACAAAACAGTAAGAATCATTGCGGATGTCGATCCGCAGTAAAAGCAATACTATGATAGAAGCATCGAAACGCCGTGTGGCGTACATTAACGAGATGATTGAGAGCGGACATGCCGCCGAGTTGGTCAAAGAAGGCGAATCGTACCACGAGGAGCAGTTGAAACAGATTGCGCAGGATATATGCTCGCGCAAAGGGGTGAAGGCGGTGCTTATCGCAGGTCCGTCATCCAGCGGCAAGACCAGTACGAGTTATAAACTATGCCTCGCCCTGCTGGAGCAGGGAAAGCAACCGGTGGCATTGTCGCTGGACAACTGGTTCGTGAACGCAGAGGATGCGCCGCTGGACGAGGAAGGCAAGAAAGACTATGAGAGCGTCTATGCCTTGGACTTGGTCCGATTGGACACCGATTTACGGGGACTGATAGCCGGAGAAGAAGTAGCGCTGCCGACCTTCAATTTCCTCACAGGAACAAGGGAGTACAACGGCGAGACGTTGAAACTGGAACCGGATAATATCCTGGTGATAGAAGGTATTCACGCGTTGAATCCGATTCTCACGGAGCACATAGAGGCTTCCTGCAAATACAAGATCTACGCCGCTCCGATGAGTCCGGTGACGTTGGACGGTGAGAAATGGATTCCCACGACCACCCATCGTCTCTTGCGCCGCATGAGCCGTGACCTGCGTACACGCGGCAAATCACCTCAAACGACCATCGAACAATGGCAGTCGGTACGGGACGGAGAGGGTAAATGGATTGAACCGTTCCAGAAAGAAGCGGACGCGCAGTTTGACACCTCGATGACGTACGAGTTGCCGGCTATCCGCTACACGGTGGAGACCGCATTGCAAACGGTTCCTTCCTCCGCAGAGGAATACAAGGTAGCGGAACAGTTATTGTACTACCTCAGTTTCTTTGAGGGCTTGGAAGCTTCGTTCGTGCCCCGCACCTCCATCCTGCGCGAGTTCATCGGCGGTTCGCAGTTCAACGTAGGATAGAAACACCCTCCCTACTTATTCTGTCATTTTTATATCAAAAATATACACTTATTCCGTTTGTGAGCGTATCAAAAAATACACTTATTCTATTTTTGCCTTACAATGACAATAAAAATCCACCTGCGGGGATGAGCGAGCAGAATAGGAGGAAAAGATACAAGCGGATACCGGGATGAGAAGGGGATGAGGAGGCAGTGTATTTTTTCTATGAATGGATCGAGATTTCGACGAAGGGGTTTTTAATGTACAAAGAGACAATGTACAATGTACAAAGGGACAAAGGACGACAAAGCTGTTATGGCGGCAATCATGCCGTCAAAATGCACAATGAGAGAAAGATGTGAAACGAAGGGAAATGAAAGCGCGAGACTCATACAATCTATGGGTCTCGCGCTTGGAATACTCGACGGGATTACTTGTTAATTCTTTACAAGGCGTACGGAGCAACTCCAACAATTAGATTCCTCTAAAATTTCTCTTTGCTCATCAGAAAGGACATAGAGATACGCCCATTCGGATCCAGCCGCATCCAACGTCCATAATAAAGCCGCAGATCCGTCGTATTGCAAATCTTCATCACAATCAAGATACCCATTAAAGGTAAAATAGATGCAATTTTGATTAGGACCTGTGACTTTATATCCCTTCCCCGTCCATTTCCATGTACAGTTAGCCAACAATTCCCTGACTTGCGCTCTATTGGGCAGGGCATCGTGAAAGAAATAGCGCGCGGAAGGATAGGTATAAAAGCCTTGTTCGTCCGCGCTTTTCCATTTCGTGCCACTCGGCAGCCCTAAGTCAATATAAGTTTGAGCAGACATTGAAAATGCCATAACGCACATTAGTGCAGTAGAGAATAGTTTTAGTTTCATATTGTTTGTAGGAAGTTATATCCCATCGCCTTGTCGGTTTAAGAAATTATTGGAAATCATCATTTTACTAAGATAACAGAAAAGCTTACTGGATAGTCATTATTATAACTCACGTGATTATTGAGTTTATATTTTTCAGCATTAATCGTAACCCAATATGTCGCATTACCTATACTATTCGATTCAGCCCAATAATATCCAACTTCATTTTCTTCAGACTTTCTATTATCATTGTGGTTGATAAATCCTTTAGCCGGCATATAAATTGAGTTTCCGTTTGGACCTATAACACTATATCCATTACCAACCCATACCCATGTACATTTAGCAATCAGTTCACTAAAATCTTCATTTGTCGGCAATCTTTTACCAAATTTCTTCTTCGCCTTTGAAATAGTGTAATAACTGCTTTCAGGTACGCTTCTCCATTTTACTCCGCTAGGCAGACCCAAATCTACATATCGAGACTCCCGAATACATAATAGTACCACAACTGCGATAATAACTACAGCGACACCACCAATAGTCCAAGGTAACCATTTCTTTGGGTTAGTCTTGAGCAATTTCGTTCCGCAGTATCCGCAGAACATGCTGTCATTGGCAATTTCTTTGCCACAATTTGGACATTTCATAATGATATTAAAGATTTAAATTATTATATACAAAAACGTGAGGCTCATTTGCTTCCATCTGGAGTTTCGAGGATTCTGGACTACCTTCTATAACCAAATATCTACAGAACAAGGCTCACGTACACACGTGAGCAAAAGCCTTGTTCTTGGTTATAGAATCTCAAAAGTGTCCAGTTTCCGAAATTCCAAGTTCTTAGCTTAATGCTTAATAAAATATGTCTGCGCAACGCTTTGCGCAATTATTGCAAATAACCTTTGCGCTGCAAAGGTACAACAATTATTTGGAATATGCAAATTTTTCTTTGATTTTTTCAGAAAATGTTCACGTGCACGCATAAAAGCACATACTTTCATAATCAAAGAAACGCCCCGAAGGACGTTTCTGGTAGCGGGACCCAGGATTGAACTGGGGACCTCATGATTATGAATCATGCGCTCTAACCAGCTGCCTCGTCGCTCATATGAATTATCGCCGTATTCTCGCTCTTCGGTCGGAATATCGTTTCACTAGCATTCCTCCCGATTCTTATTTACCGATTAAAACGCTTACGAAACGAAACCGACGACAAAGGTACTGCTTTTTTTTGACATGACCAAATTTTTTTGCAATTTTTAGCAAAAAAAGCAACTTTTTGCAGGTTTATGGGTTCTTTTTGCGTCCAAAAGGTCTTTTTCCTTTACGGAAAGGACGTTTACGTGCCGGTTTCTTACGCGGTTCATAGGCTTCGTCGGCAGGCGCTTCTCCCAATGCTTCGGGCAAAGGAATGCGTTCAATCTCCTTCTTGAGGAAGTGCTCAATACGCCGGAAGTAATGCGCGTCTTCGGGAGAGACGAGCGTGACCGCGACACCGCTGTTCTCTGCGCGGGCGGTACGACCGATACGATGGACGTAGTCTTCGGGATCGTGGGGCACATCAAAATTGATGACCAGCGGCACATCGTTCACGTCAATCCCTCTGGACACCACATCGGTAGCTACCAGGACGCTTATCTTGCCGTTGCGGAAATCCAGCATGACCTGGTCGCGTTCCGCCTGCTCCAAGTCCGAATGCATCGCGCGCGCGTCTATTTTTAATATACGCAGCGTGCGCGTGAGGTCCTTCACCCGCTGTTTCTTTCCCGCGAAGATGATCACCTTGTTGAGGTTCCTGCCTTGCAGCATGAGTTGGACAAAGCCGGGTTTCTGGGAATCAAACAGACGGGCTGTCAGTTGCCGGATCGTCTCCGGGGGACGGGAAACGGCAATCTGCACCTCCTTGGGAGTGCGCATAATGGTTTTTGCCATATGGCGTATCTTTTCCGGCATCGTAGCTGAGAAGAGGATCGTCTGCCTGTCGGCGGGCAACTTGCGAACGATGGTCATGATATCATCGTAGAATCCCATATCCAGCATCCGGTCGGCTTCGTCCAGAATGAAATATTTGACCCCCGAGAAATCAATGTCGTATATATTCATCTGGCTGAGCAATCGTCCGGGTGTCGCAATGACAATATCCGCTCCTTTCTGCAATCCGCTCACCTGGTTCCCCCATGCGCCATTGTCTTTTCCGCCATAGATAGGCACGGACGAGAATGGGACATAGAACCCGAATCCCTCCATTTGTTGGTCTATCTGCTGCGCCAACTCGCGTGTCGGTGCCATGATGATGGCATTCAGTTTGTCGGGATTATGGGAATCAAACGCCAAATTGGTCAGCAACGGCAATATATATGCGGCAGTCTTTCCCGTACCTGTCTGGGCACAGGCGATGACATCATGCCCCTCCAATATAAGCGGAATAGCCTGTTCCTGCACCGGAGTACACACATCAAAATGCATGTCCCACAATGCATCCAACACCTCATCCGATAACGCTAACTCATCAAAATACATAAACAGCCAATACCTAAATCCGATTATTTCTCCCAGCCGTCAAACACTTCCGGACCATATATATTGTCTTCGTCGGGATCATGGAGCGGCGCCCACAACTGCGCAAAGAACGGATTCTTTCTTGCGACGCGGTCCCAATGCCACGGTACTTGTTTCTCTTTCGGCTCCTGTGCATAGGGGTACGGCATATCGAACGGACTCCAGTGCCCGCCCAGGAGGACAAGACGGCGCGATGCTTTGAAGGAGCGTCCTTCGGCATCCTGCCAGGTATCGTCACCGAGGTACTTGCCGCCACGGAAAGCAGCCGCTTTCTGCAGTTCGGCATCAGTCAGCGTATCCACATCCTTGCTCTCGTCGTAGCCGTGATCCAGCATCACTATCTCAGTGCTGTTATGGCTGACATCGAAATGCTTCCAGTCGGGAATCGCTTTGTAGGCTTCGAGAGAACCGTAATAGGCGTTTATACGCGGAGTGACATGATTCCTGATCCACCACTGGGTACCGTGCTCCTTGCTATTCGCCATGAACCACATGGCGGCTTTGACACAATGCGGGAAGAGTTTGGCGATATGCGTTTTAGCGGCGAACTTGATACCCCATGGCAGCGATTCGGCTTTTGCCATCTGCGCAAAATACTCCTTCACCGGCACGTTCGCACGGAAATGCAGCAACTCTTCCAATTTGTCACCGTCTATATACCACATGCCATGGAAATTACGGGTGGTAAACCAATTGGCATTGAATATCTTCTCGGGTCTTGGACATCCGATGGCATCGAGTAAGAGACACTCGAACTCGTAGTTGCTGAGCCGGTACTGGTCTCCCGAACCGATGTTATAATAGTTCCGCCAGAACTCTTCCGGGACGTCAGGACGGCATACCCGCTCCAATAGCCGTCCGCTGTCTTCCACCGTCGCCCATTCGAGCACGCCGCGGACAGGCACATGGAACATGATCGGGTCGTAGTTCTTGAGGATAGCCGGATAGAGGATGCCCGACTGACGGAGGCTGACCCAGGTCTTGATGCCCGAATCGGTGATGATACGCTCCGCCTGCGCTTTGGTCAGTCCGTAATGATCATATGCGGACACACATATCGGGTCACCGGCACGTCCCCAATGGAGCGGTTCGCGACGGTCTCCCATCTGCGCCACCGAACCGATGTACACCACCTTCGGCTGCTTGTCTTCAGGCTGCGCCAATACGGCTTTGGTGATATTGACCGCGGCTGAGATATTGGTACGCAAGGTGGCTTTCGGACGGTAGTCCGCCTGCGGCGACACCATTCCGCCGACATGCAGCACGATGTCCGAACCGGTTACTCCCTTCAGCACATCATCATACCTGGTCAAGTCACCCCATATAACGGATAATTGGGGGTACTGCGCAATTAGCGGAGCGAGTAACTCCTGATTCTTCTTGCTCGGACGGGCAAGAATACGCAATTCATATTGGTCGGGGTAACGCAGAATCTCCATCATTCCAGCGTATCCCATGGTACCGGTAGCACCTGTTAAAAAAACAACAGTTTTATTCATCTGTGATTTGTGGTTTGTGATTTCAAATTTATTTCTTTTTCCGCATCCAGGCGGTCCAACGGTCGAAACGCTCATGCATCTTACGCTTCATCTCCGCTCTCCACATCGCGTCTTCTTCCGCATCGTCCATCATATGCTGGTAGGTGGCTTGGGCATCTTTGTCGCTGATGACGAGCAACTGGTCTCCGCTCTGCAACTCGCTTACTCCGGTCGGTACGAAGAAGTCTTCTCCCCGTCGTACCATGATGACCAGCGTACGCGGCGGAATGGTCAGTTCGCGCAAAGTATGACCGTTCTCCAGCATTGCCTCCGTCACCTCCACCTCCCGTGCGGAGGACTGAATCTCTTCCGGCAGGTCCATATCGAAATGCTCCAACGACCGCTCTTCCTCCCCCTGGGTGTCAAGATGCAGCTTGCGTGCCATCTGGGTAAGCGTTGTACCTTGCGCCAGCAACGAGACGATGGTACAGAGGAAGACCACATTGAATATCAGATCGGCAAAAGGCACCCCTTGCGCCTTGCACATGATGGCAAAAATGATCGGCACGGCTCCCTTCAAACCGACCCAACTCAACATCAACTTGTCCCGCTGGTGGTACTGACGGAAAGGCAGCATACAGATCCAGACGGATAACGGACGGGAAATGCAGATCATCACCACGCTGATGATGAGGCATGGCAGCCATACTTGGTAGTTGAGCAGTTCCATAGGCTCCACCATTAATCCCAACATGAGGAACATCACCAACTGGCTCAACCATGCCAGGCCGTTAAAGAAAGAGCGAGTCTGACGCTTGCGGGTGAACTTGTTGTTTCCAATAATCAGACCGGCGACATATACCGCCAGATAAGTGTTGCCCTGCAGGTAATAGGTGATGGCAAAAATGAAGATACATGCCGTCAGAATCATAATCGGGTACAGCGACTCGTTGCCTAATTTGACGCGGCGCATGAGCAACACCAGCCCCTGTCCGAAAGCAAAGCCCAGAACCGTTCCCATCACCAGCTGAATCACGATATTCTGTATAATGGGCAGGAAAGTCACCTCTTCGGTCAATCCGACAATGGTATGGGTGTTTATCACGACTCCGATGAGGGTGGTCGTCAGCACGTATGCCATCGGGTCATTGGCACCGGACTCCAACTCCAGCAATGGTCGCAGATTATGCTTCAATCCGATGCCGTTGGTCCGCAGCACGGAGAACACGCTTGCGCTGTCCGTACTGGACATCGTCGCCGCCATGAGTAATGCCAGCCAGATCGATACCGTCGCAACGGCGTTTATCCATCCGAAGATGAAATAAATGAGCACACCCGTTATCATGCATGTCAGCAACACCCCTACGGTCGCCAAGGTGATTCCGGGTACAAGAACAGACTTGATGTCGCTCAGTTTGGTCTCCATTCCTCCGGTGAAAAGGATGATACACATTGCCAGTGTACTCAGCGCCTGTGCCGTCTCGATGTCTATCTCCACGCCGCTCATGCCGAAGAGCGAGGACATACTGTGCGAACCGAAAAACATTCCCACTGCAAGGAACAGCAACAATGCCGGAACACCATACTTGTAGCCTATCTTGTCGGCAAAAATGCTGACAAAGAACAGAAAGGACAATATCAATAAAACGAACTCGACCTGCACTATTTGTTCTCTTTTTTGTTCCTCTTCACTCTGTATTTGAGCCGCTCCCACCAATTGAGTTTCTTCTCCGGTTCCTCGGGCTGCACTTCCTCCTCTACGACCGGTTCAGGTTCCGGCCCTTTCTCTGTCAGCAGAAACTCCTCGATGATACGTACGATCTCCTCTTTCGGATAAAGCCCTTTGAGCAACATCGGCTTGCCCTCCGTCGGGATATACAGCACCTGGGGAATACTTGTGATATTGAACACGTACGCCAACTCGCGCTCGCGCTCCGTATCCGCTTTGTAGAACACTACACGGTCGCAGTAGGTCTGACTCAACTCCTCCATAATAGGAGCCAGCCGCTTGCAGGGACCGCACCAGGTAGTATAGAAATCAATGATACAGGGTTTGTTCCCGAGGTATTTCCACTCGCGCTCGGTTTTATAATCAAAAACACGCTCCCGGAACTGATCGGTGTTGATATAGACCACATCCTCCGCCGTGACAGGCAGCGTCAGACCCGCAAGAGCCAGCAAAAGGGAGAGTAAAAAAAACTTTCGCATACTTCGCCAAGTTAAAAAAATCGTGCAAAGATACAAATAATTTCTCAATTATGCAAGATAAATTTGCATATTTGCAAAAAAAGCACTATCTTTGTCCCCGAAAACTCGATAATACTATGATCGTAACAGCAAATTGGAAAGATACACTGGCGTCCCTGCTTGCCCGTTTTGACCGGGAGCAGGTTCTGCTTGTTGTGGATGCGGCGGTGGAAGAAACGGTCGGAGAACCGGGATGGAACAAGGTTGTTATCGAAGCAGGCGAATCGCACAAAACCCTCGACACGGTTCAGCATATATGGGATGAGCTCTTTGCCCGTACCATTACGCGTCACGGCGTGCTGGTGGGTATCGGCGGCGGGGTCGTTACGGATCTGACGGGTTTTGCGGCAGGAACCTACAAACGCGGTATCTCCTATATCAATATACCCACCACCCTTTTGGCGATGACAGATGCTTCGACGGGAGGCAAAACGGGCTGTAACTACCACGGAATCAAGAACAGTGTAGGCTTGTTCTATCCTCCGTTGGAAACGGTTATTTGTCCCCAATGGCTCCGTTCGCTGCCCTCCCGGCAGTTCATGAGCGGCTGGGCGGAGATGCTCAAGACAGGTCTGATAGATGATACGAAAAACCTGTGGTCCCGCCTGCTGAACTTCGACGTGGAGGCATCTGTTTCCGATGATGTGGAGCTGACCGGGCTGATTAAGGATTGTATCTCGGTCAAAGAGCGTATCGTTGCCTCCGATCCGCAGGAGAGCGGTTTGCGCAAAGCGCTCAATTTAGGGCACACGTTCGGGCACGCGTTAGAGGAGATGTCCCTTGATTCCCCCTCGCCTCTCCTTCACGGCTATGCCGTGCTGTACGGACTCATTGCCGAACTATACCTGAGTGTCACGCTGTCAGGATGCCCCAAAGAACCCTTGCAGCAACTCACCCAATACATGCTGCACTACTACGGTCAGCCCCAATGCAAGTGTTCCGACCGTGAACGGCTGGTACAACTCATGCATCAGGACAAAAAAAATGCGCACTTGACAGACATCAACTGCACATTACTTCACCGTATCGGCGAACCGGCTATCAATCAGTGTATAAGTACCGAACAAGCTTTGGAAGCGTGGGAGTTCCTTTTCTCGCTTTAAGTTATTTCAATCTCGCCGCTTTCATCGCCTGCGCCACTTCGCGTTTGTCATCCGCGGCGCGGAGGGATTGCCGTTTGTCGTAGGTATGTTTACCCTGACACAGCGCTATCTCCAGTTTCGCCAGACCTTTCTCGTTGATATAGAGCAGGAGCGGAACAATGGTTTTTCCCGTATCCTGGGTGGCACGCGCCAGTTTGCGTATCTCCTTGCGGTGCAACAACAGTTTGCGGTCGCGTTTGGCTTCATGGTTGGCATATGAACCGAAGCGGTACTCGGCGATATGCATCTGTTTGATATACAACTCGCCGTTCACCACCTGGCACCAGGAATCCACCAACGACGCCTTCCCTTCGCGGATGGATTTAATCTCCGTCCCGAAGAGCTGGATACCGGCGGTATAACGGTCGAGGATGATGTATTCAAACCTCGCTTTCCGGTTTTCTATGCGTATGTTGCTCGTCAGTTTCATCCGATGAATCCGGTGTATTTGGTTCTTTGCTGCTTATTACTTTCTTGTATTTCTTCTGTCGTTGTTCCCAACGCTCCCGTGCATACTGCTGCATGTCAATTACCGTATCGCTCTCGTCGATGATCTCCAAACCGAAGATGGTCTCAATAATGTCCTCGAGCGTCAGAATGCCCATAAAACATCCGTATTCATCGATGATCTGGGCTATCTGGCTCTTCTGTTTGAGCATCGAATCGAAGATGGTACCCAAAGTGAGATCCTGGTCAAACGCCGGTAACGGACGTTTAATGCCTCCGAGGGTCTTGCGGAAGTGGTCTTCCGTCAGTTCCTCCAGTGCATCGTTGCGCAGTACGTAGCCTGTTATATACTCCGGCGCCTCGGGTTTATACAACGGAATACGGGAGAAATGATCGTATTCATCGTTGTCGTAATACGCCCTGAGCGTCATGTTTTCCGGTGCTATCTTCGCCACCACACGCGGCGTCATCACATCGTAGGCATGAATGGAGTCGAGACGCATGAGGTTGCTGAAGATCTTGTTCTCATCCTCATCCACCACTCCTTCTTCCTCGCCAACGTTCACCATCGCCAGCACCTCCTCGCGGCTCACCGACGGGTCGTCCTCGTTATCGGGGAACATGCGTGTTATCAACTCAACCAACAGCACGAAAGGATACAGGATCACGATGAGTGCGCGTACCGTGCGTGCCGTAAATCCCATCAGTTCACGCCAATAGGTGGTACCGATGACTTTCGGGATGATCTCCGAGAAGACGAGTATCAGGATGGTCGTTATGGCAGAGACCAGTCCGAACCATTTGGATCCGAAAACGGCAGTTGCCTGCATACCTATACCCGCCGCACCGATGGTATTGGCGATGGTATTGAGCGACAGGATAGCAGCGAGGGGACGACCTGTGTCCTCCTTGTAACTCTGCATCCACCTTGCGGGTTCGTAGCCCTCCTCCTCCCGGAGATTAATATAACTGAGCGATGTTGTCATCAGGACGGACTCCAGCAAGGAGCACAGAAAACTGATGAACATTGCACCGAATAAAAATACCAATAGTAGTCCCATAATTCGTAATTGCGTGCAAAGGTACTACAAAATTTTGGAATACACAAGTTTTTGACCGAAAAAATGCTCAAAAAAGAGTTAACAGAACGGGTAAGTGGTCAGAGAAGCCGTTTTGATAGCGAAAACCGACATAACAGCGCATCGGTTTGAGCCCTAATCCCTGTTCGTCCGTTTCCTGTATCCACCCGGGTGCAAAAATCCTCACTTGTGCGCTATCGAGGTCAGGCGTGGTATAGAACTGGTCGAGACACGTCCATTGACCTTGCCATTTATGCGTTCCTTCCCCTTTGCGCTGAAACGGGATCATCCGGTTGCGCAATCCGCGTATATCCTCTTTGGGGCTGCTGTTCATATCCCCCATTACGATGACGGACGCCCCAGGCTGAAGGGCGAGGACGGAATCCACAGCCTGTTGCAATACCTGTCTGGCGGCGAGCCGTTTCCACTCGCTCTCCGCCGCACCGCTTAAACGGGAGGGCAAATGGCAGACGAACACATGCAAGGTGTCCCCTTCCGGTTTCCTTTGCCCGCATACATAGAGGATATCGCGGGTGGTATGGTCTCCTAACGGAACCGTCAAAGATGCCGATGAAACCGGAACAAACCGCTCCTTTTTATAGATGAGAGCGACATCTATCCCGCGCTTGTCAGGGCTGTCATAGTGGATATAATCATACTCGTCCCGGCGCAATGTATAACACAGGCGTTTGACACATGCTTCACTCTCAACCTCCTGCAATCCGGCCATATCCACCCCTTCCCATTCGCCTATTACGGTCAGTACGCGGGCGATGTTCTCCACCTTCCGGTAATAACGGGTGTACGTCCACCGGCGCTCTCCGTCCGGCGTGAAGAGCGAATCGGTGTTGATACTGTCCCGCTCGGGATGAAACAGGTTCTCCACGTTATAACTCACCACCCGGAAAGGGTGCGCGGAGAGTTCTTCTACACCCAAGAAAAGTGCGATGAAACCGAGTATTATGAGCCCTTGTCGTCTCACGAGAGCATCGTTATGGCTTTGCGGAGCGCGTCGATGAAAGTGTCTATGTCGCCGGTATCGTTATACAGCCCGAAGGATACGCGCACCGTTCCCGGTACCCCGATGGTGTCGATGAGCGGTTCCGCACAATGGTGTCCGGTACGCACCGCCACGCCCTGATGGTCCAGCAGCGTACCGATATCAAAGGGGTGAAGCAACTGACCGTTTGCGAAGACATTGAAACTGATCACTCCGGCTTTAGGCTGCCCCGCCGCATAGATATGCACTCCGTCTATCTCACTTAACCGCCGCTCGCAGTAGTCGCACAGCGCCCGTTCCTCCGCTTCTATCGCATCCATGCCTATCTGCTGCATGTATTCAACAGCTTTGTGCATGGCGTAGGAACCGACAAAATCCGGCGTACCGGCTTCGAACTTATACGGCAACTCATTGTAGGTTGTGCCGCTCCACCGCACATGGTCGATCATCTCTCCTCCCCCTTCGTGCGGCGGTATCTGTTCGAGCCATTCGCGTTTGCCGTAGAGCACCCCTATTCCGGTGGGACCGTACATCTTATGTCCCGAAAACGCCAGAAAATCACAATCGAGTGCCTGCACATCCACTGCCCTGTGGGGTACACTCTGCGCACCGTCGATACATACCGGTATATTGCGTTCATGCGCCAGACGGATGACGGTTTCAACGGGTTGAACCGTTCCCAACACATTGCTTACATGGGCAAGGCTGACGATGCGTGTCCGCCCGTTGAGCATGTGTTCAAACGCCTCGATATCCAACGACAAGTCCGGACGAAGCGGTATAGGACGCAAGACCGCTTTCTTTCGTTCGCAGAGCATTTGCCAGGGAACGATATTGGAATGATGCTCTAATCCGCTGACGATGATCTCGTCGCCCTCGTGAACCATCCGTTCCCCCAAACTGAACGCGAGGGCGTTGATACTATCCGTCGTCCCTTTGGTAAACACGATTTCATCGCTGCTACGGGCGTTGATGAACGCTGCTATCGCGGCACGTGCCTGCTCATGATGCGTCGTCGCTATCTGGCTCAGATGATGCACGCCGCGGTGAATATTACTGTTCCAATGACAGTAAGCTTCGGAAATGGCATCGATGACGACCTGCGGTTTCTGGCTCGTCGCCGCATTATCGAGATAGACCAAGGGACGATGATAGACCGTTTCGTTCAATATAGGAAAATCTGCTCTTCTCATATCTTTACATAGTGATTTGTTCCCGTTTCATCGGAGATAAACTACGGTTTGTAATAACTCTGCCCGAGTATCTTCTGCGCGTCGCCTTCCGCCATCAGTTCCTGCAAGGTAACAGTGGGATTATGCTCCATGTAACTCTCCACGATCCGCCATCCGAGCCATATACCGAGCCGTCCGGGCGCATCCTGCGACACCTCGGAAGTGAAGGGCGCATCGTTGAGATAGCCCGTCAGAACCAGACTCTCGGTCTTGAACAGGTCCCGCTTGTCCATGACAAGATGCCATATCTCTTTCTCGTACCGCTCACACCATTTCCATTGTTCCTTGGTCCAGCCCATTACCTCGTATCCCGGCAGGTCGTCAAACAGTTGCGCCGTGAGGTACATGACCTTGCCGCGGTAGATCATCTGGTCCAGCAAACGGCTCTTGGCAGAAGTAAAAGGAATGGTGTGAAAGAGGTACGCACTTACCAGATCGACGGGAATACACTCCTTGCGCATCGTCTGTTTCTGGTACTCGTACACCACCCGGTTATAGTATTCGTAATCGCTCCCCAGATACATATCTGCCCCGATACCTATCAGGTCGTCACCGAAGTAAACAGATGCGTTGAAACCGGAGATAAACAGATATAATGCCGGCAGTTCGTCTTTGAGTTCGGGATAGAGCCATACGATACGCGAGAACGCTTTGTCGATGGACTTTTGTATATCGCTTATGTTCTCAAAAAGCTCTTTCTCCCGCGCATTGGTCTGCTTGAATCCATAGACGGTGTCGTTCAGGAAAAGCGGCAGTTGGCGGATCAGGCAAGCGGTGTCATAAGACGGGATGCCGAGGATCTCCTCCACCCAAACGGGCATGAAAACCGGATATTCGTCGTACAAGACGCTGATATCCTGCGCGATGGTGGCTTCGTGGACATTGAGAATGGCATTGTCGAACCGCTCTATCTCCATCGAGACAGCAGGTATGTCATGCGCCCAATAGGTGCGTCCCTTGTGACACGACACAAGCGACAACAGGCACATTATGAGACAAAGATATCGTTTGGTTTTCATTCTTTCCACATTTTTACAATCAATCCGTCCTTCATCTCGATCACGCGATCCGCCATCTGCGCGAGTTCTTTGTCGTGGGTGACGAGCAGGATGGTCTGTCCGTAGTCCTTTCTCAATTGGAGCAACAACTCGCTCAATTCCTTTTTGTTCTTCTCATCGAGACTACCTGTCGGTTCATCCGCCAGGATGATGTCCGGTTGCATCATCAGCGCCCTTGCAGCTGCGACACGCTGTTTCTCGCCTCCCGACAGCTCATTGGGTTTGTGATGCATTCGGTCTTTGAGTCCCAGTTCGGTCAACAGATGTTCGGCGCGAGGCATATAATCCGATTCCTTCTCCCGGGCTATCATCGCAGGGATACAGACGTTCTCCAAGGCGGTAAACTCAGGCAGCAGTTGGTGGAACTGGAAAATAAAACCTATATGCCGGTTTCGGAATGCCGCCAGTTCCTTGTCCCGCATCGCAAACACATCTGTTCCGTCCATGAGCACTTGTCCGTTCGTCGGTCGGTCCAGCGTACCGATAATTTGCAGGAGGGTCGTTTTTCCCGCACCGGACTTACCGACGATAGCTACTATCTCCCCTTTCTCCACACGCAGGTTGATGCCTTTGAGCACCTCCAGATCGCCGAATGACTTATGGATATTTTTTACTTCAATCATATGCCTTTCCAATTTCGGTGCAAAGGTACGGAATTTTTCTGACATATGCAAATAAAAAATTGCCTAACCCGCCTTTTCATCGTTTCTGCCCTAAAGTGGTATATATATTTTTCGCCTACACGTATAAACAGCCGACCGTCTTTAATGACCTTGTGCGCCTTCGCCATTGACTTTTCCCCATTCGGGGTCGGTTTCATAATTGTTAGAATTTAAAATCTGCGCAAAATTACCACAAAAATTTGAAATAGGCAAGGCTTTTACGATAAAAAAAAAAATTTATTGGGATTTTTAGCGGGAAAGCCATGTCTATTTGCACGAATGTGCGAACGTAAATTCGGGGGAATGCGTAGCAGGCGGCGTCCGAAGGTACAACAAAAACACCCTCCGTGTGAGGGAGGGTGTCGGATTGGTCATTGGTGATTGTACATTGTACATTGTACATTGTCCCTTTGTACATCCCCACACCCCTCCTTTTAGGGAGGGGCTTGGGGTAGGCTTCCCTCCTCCCCTTGAGGGGGAGGTCAGGAGGGGGTTATTTCTTGCTCGCATCGTAACTCTCGGAGGTCTTCGTCTGAATCATGACCGCCGTGTCACCACGCT
>CAJOEJ010000008.1 GCA_905233375.1 Paludibacteraceae bacterium
GCTTAGAAAAGTAACTTAACAACAAAGTCAAAGGAGTAACAGATTGCAAACCGCTTGAAGCATCAGACAACGCTATTTCATACGTTTTGCCATTTACATGGATTATTTTGTCCTTATTTACTTTTGCGTCTTTGTCATAGTAATACTCCATATTGAGGTCAAGAATGTTCAAATGATGTTCTTTCCCGTAAGTTTCGCGAGCGTCGAACCAATCGAACATAAAACCACGCAAATTCGTATTCGTCTCTACTATTAGACGATCCAACTTGTCCATGGCAACCAAATTCCTATCGGATGGAATATATAGAATCTTTTTACGCTTATAGGCTGTCTTATTGATCAATTTCAGAAAAAAATCACTCTCCGTATATTTGAGATGTATGATGTCTGAACTATACTCAAGCACAGAGTTTGCATTGAAATATCCATGCATTTTATGATAGTCCTCTGCCTGAGTTTTGAAATCCTCGGCATTCGTAAAAATGTTTTCAGACAAAGTGGTTGCTGCGCGTTTTTCCACCCACGAGCATAAACTAATCAGTTTAGCAATGGTACTCTTACCACTGCTCTGTGGACCGATAAACACATTGTATCGCCGTAAATCAATATCAACGATACTTATCGGACCAATATTTTCTAAATGCAAGTGTGCCATATAGCTACATTTCTCCAAATTCGCCGCAAAGGAAAATGCGAATAATTTACATTTTTTGCCGATATAATTACCAAATAAACGGTATTACTTTGTAGCGAACGCGTTGTTTGTATTCGGTATAGCCTTTCAGTTCACGTTCAAGCACCTGTTCCTCGTTGCGGATGCGGAGGGCGATGATGGGAATATAGATGAGCATGATGACAAACGACCATGGGGACGCGAGAACCAAAGGCATGGAGAGGAACAGCAATAGCGTTGCGGCGTACATCGGATGGCGTACTATGCCATACAGACCGGTGCTGACGACTTGCTGGTTCTCCTGCACCTCGACCGTTCGTGAGAGCCACACGTTCTCTCGCATCACTTCGGCGTACATAGCGTATGCTGCAAGGAAGACAACGGTTGCTACATATACCGCCCAATCGGGTAATATGTACCATCCGAAACGGCGGTTCAGTCCCGCCACAACAAATACCGCTACGAACATCAAGCCGCTCAGAGCGACGACCCGTTTCTGCTCCTGTTGCTGCTCCTTGGCATCCAGACGCTTGCGCAGTAGTTCCGGCTGACGAATCATGAGTACGATTCCGGCTATGAACATCGGCACGAACAATATGCCGAGGAAGAGCCATGCCTGCCAGAAGTCAATTGTGCCGGCAGGAAGGAGTAACAAACATCCGAGGAGAAGCATTCCAAGGATGAACTTCGTTAGAGCTTGAAAGAATAATTTAAATGTCATAATTTGTTTATCTCTCTCCACCCGTTGGGCAGCGAGACGTTCTCCATCTCGCAGGCGGCTTTGAACAACGGTGCTATCTCTTCGTTGGTAAAACCGGCAATGCCGCAACCGATGCGCGTCACGCGGAAGAGCAGTTCCGGATGTTGTTTGGCGTACCCAATAAACTCATCCACGTACGGACGAATAGTCTCGACGCCGCCTTGCATAGTCGGGATGGCATAGCATTGTCCTGTGCGACCGACACCAACTCCCATCTCCGCGCCGAACAGCATGTGTGCCATACGCGCCGCACCTCCGCCATGCATTCCGGCGAGGTTGCTGCCAAATACGAATATCTCATTCTCTTTGAGACTCGAGATATATTCCGGTGTAACTCGTAGTGTCATAATAGTTTATTTTATGTTCTCTGATACGGTTTTGACCAGCAACGACACATAGTCACGGTCATCCACGTCGGCAATGACGTAATGCGGTTTTGCTCCGTCATATGGCGGTTGCATCCGTTGGTCGCACTCGTGCAAGAGCGGTTGCAGTTGCTTCAGCGGCTTCAGATACAGGTAGTCGTCACAAATCAGTCCGACCACCTTGCCGTTGCAATAGAGGCAGTAGTCGCCGAACATCTTCTTCGCTGTCACCTCGCCTGCCTGCGAAGCCTGTTCCACAATATATTGTACTAAATCAGCGTTGGACATACTCGTTCAGTTTATCTTCCCGGATGATTTTCGGTGCAGACTTGCCAGCCAGCTGCTCTTTGTAATGCGGCGCGGCCGAGGTCGGTCATTAGACCGCGTGCTTCCAGATTGGCACAGCGTTGTTTATTCAGTTCAGTCCAGTGACTGCGTTTCTGCCGGGGAGACAATCGTTGAGCAAGCCTACCGTCACCCAGACGCTTGAGCGTCGAGTCGATCCATCCGAAACAGAGTGCTTCTTCCACGACGTCCAGATACGGCATACACACGCCTTCGGGTTTCTTTTTGCTGCGGTACATAGTAATCCAGCAGCATTTTTCGGTAGCTGCATGTTGCTCGAACCACGCCCTCAATTGTGCCCGTTCGCTATATTCCAAGAGATCCACTATTTCCATTATTTCATCTGGAAGATGTTCCGGGCGCAAAGGTACAAAAAAAATCCCACATATGCAAATTTATGCGGGATATTTTGCTGTTAGTACTCATTTTTGCGTTTGGGGTTCATGGGAAACCAACCTTTTCGGACACGCTCGCGTTGTTTGAAGACCTCGCCGATGCTCCAGAAAGAGGAGAAGGCAAAGATGCCTAAAAAGGCAGACAGACAGGTATTATCCACCAAGAGTGAACCTGCGGCAGTCAGTAGCCCGATGATAAGAAACGCCCACCAGGACTTGATACCGAAATAGTACTCCGCTTTAATAACAAGCGGGTGAAACAAACCGATACACAGGAACGCACCTGCGCCCAAAAGAATACCTTCAAAATTCATAGAATAAAAGAGCTAGTGACAAAACATAAATCCGAAATACAATCGTGGACCGGTAGGCATACATAGTTCGCTCTTATGGAACGCCAACATCCAATCCAAACGGAACGTGATATGCACCTTGCGCGTCAAGCAATAATCGCAACCGACGTAGGGCGTAACGTAGAAGAACGATTGCTTGTGAAACGTGCTGTTAGCGTCTGAAGTCCAACTATACTCATCGCCGTCCAAGATATACAATCCTTTCATCGAACCTCCGCCTATTACTCCGCCGATATACGGCCAGGCTTTGTCGCCACGCCAGCAACAATCTGCCAGCACACCTCCGCAACCGACCCGCACATAACTGCCGTTTTGGAGGACATCCCTACAATCGGTCATGGCGCTCGGCATGGTGCTCACGAAGCCTTCAAAACCCGTGCGCAGGTGTTTCCACAAATGCACGCGCAGAGCGCCTCCGATACCGAACAAGGCACCTTGCGGAGAACATAAACGACCGTCTGCGGTCTTGGGTGCATTACCGTCCTGCCCGAACAAATATCCTGTATGCAGCATCATGCCGCCGGAAAAACCCTGATAGACGTGGTTCTTCTCAATGCCGTCACTCACCTGCGCGCACATCCCGCACGCGGACATTATACATATAAATAATACCCTTATTCGCATTGTGTCATGTACTTTTTCACAAACAAACAACTTGCTACCACGAGAGCCGGACCAAGACCGGAATAGAAAGATGCGGTAAATTCTTCGGGAATGCAAGGAATAAATTTCAGGGCTATACCGAGACAAGACATGCACACAATCAGTATCCATCCTCGGCAAGGGAAAGTATGACCAATAGTGGTTTTGTCAGGCAATACAGATATAAGGTTACAATACCTGTTCACGATTCGTTGGAACATCCAAATAAAACTAAAAAGGACGCCTAACGTTATTAAACAAAGCCACCATAACTCATCTGCCGGCATGGCAGTATAGGCGCGAATGCCTTTCATCGCAATAATCAAACCGGGAATACCCCAAATAACCGCAGCGATGAGATATAGAAATCGTTTTGAAATAAGTGTTTTTGCCATAATACCTTCGCGTTTCAAAATCCGGTGCAAAGGTACTGCTTTTTTCTTAAACGTAGCTTAAGATTTTCTTAAGAAACATCAAAATCCCCATAAATTGGGATACGTAGTTTTTAGCCCGTAAGGGGCACGATTAATTCGTTGATAGTGCCGTTCAGGTCCAGCGAGAGAATAAAATGTTGCATAGTCAGTTTGGAACACAGCCGTAACACACCCGGTTGCGCGCTCGGTAGCAAGGCTGTCAGCACGCTGTCTAACATCTGCCGCAGGGCTTTTGGTTCGATCGTGATCTCGTTCACAAAGGGTGTCAACTGTATTTGTGCCACGAGCCCTTTGGCACTAATCTCCGTCTCACGGCTACGCATCCAGTCCGTCAGAAACGCCTGCAAATCAATGGTGTAATGTGCTATTTTCTGCTCAATATGGAAGATAAAACCTATACCTCGAATGGTCTCTATCGGTTCTTTCTTCGTCCAGCCTAACTTGCGCCTCAAGGCATTGAGGTGCACGTCTATCGTACCGGTATCATACTGAAAACGGTCTCCCCATACATGGTCCAACACCATCTGCCGCGTGCAGATTCTGTTCGGGTGTGCAGAAAGGAAGTCCAACAGTCCATACTCCAGTCCGGTCAGATGAACCGCTTGTCCGTCCTTGCGCACGCTGCGCTGCTCACGGTCAAGTTCTATATGATTGGCAATGGTGGTAAACATTGGTTATTGATCAAATCCAACCGGTCAGAATAGTTCCTGTTTCTGGTTATAGCGATAAGTTTTTTCAAATCGTTACAATTTGATTTCCATTCCTGTTTTCTGCGGGTGCATGCCCATGTTTTGATAGAAGCGGATCGCTGCATCGTTACCAGCCCACACATTGAGCATGACGGCATGGCAGCCAATCGACTTGGCATAGTCGCACACGAAATCAAACAAAGCATTGCCGATATGCTTTCCTCGCGCCGCTTCGTCCACGCATAAATCATCGATATACAATGTCTTGCGGTCTTGCAGCAAGCGGTCGTTTTTCACTTCCGTTATCTGGCAGAACGCATAACCAAGCACCTCACCATCTTCGTACACAAAGACCGGCTTCGATTCGTCACCGAGCAGCGTTTCCAGTTCCTGCTCGCTATACTTGGTAGTATTCGGTTTGAACAGATCCGGTCGCAAGCGATGATGCACCATATTCACCTGGTGCAACAAGTCGATGAGACGCGGGATATCCGCCACGGATGCTTGTCTAATGGTATCTTTGTTATTCATATCAAGATTCTTGTTTGTTTCCGATATTTAGCATAATCGGGTTTGTTGGCGAGTTGGCGCTTCTCCATGAGAGGGATAGATATGCCAAGGAAGAGAGCGGTCATAGCGATTGCGCCGCATATATACCAGTCGATGCCGTTCAGAGATGCGTACATGATCCATATACCCCACCAAAACAGAATCTCGCCGAAATAATTCGGATGGCGACCGTGTTTCCATAGTCCCACATTGCACACTTTACCGGGATGGGCGGCACGGAAATCATGGCTCTGTTTGTCTGCGATGAGTTGGATAGTAGGCGCCACAAGACAGACGATGAAACCGAAGCAGAGCAGGATGAAATTGAAAGTTGAAAGTTGAGAGTTGAAAGGACTCTCGAACAGTTTGAGCCCCGGCAGCATAGCGGCAAAGACCACCAAGGTCGGCATCATGTTCAGACCGAACAGGTTGATGGTGTGGAACACCAACGGATGCCGGTCGCGGTACTTGGTATAACGCCAGTCTTCGTGCGCGGTACCTTTGAACGTGATAGCCCAGTTGCGCGTGAGACGCCATCCCCAATACCACGATGCTACCAGCAGCAGAATGACCGGAAGCGACCATGCTCCTGTATAGAACGCCCATAGCAGAAAAGCAACCGGAGGGAAGACGCTCCAATAAGGGTCATAGACGGATACGTTCTCATAGAGCAAACCGAAAGCCCAGACGATAATTGTTGCCAGTATGTCTGCCAAGAGTAAGCGGATGAGTGGGTTAGCGGTTAGAGGAATCGCGGCTAAGGCATCAAACAGCAGCCAACCGGCTACACCTGCGATTGTGTAAATGGCGGCAATGAGCGCCACGCTACACCATTTGGAATAAACTCGTTTCATAATAATTAATCTGCATCCAATCCAATCGGTCGGAACTTGTGACATTTAACGGCGCAAAGGTACAACTTTTTTCTGACATACGCAAGGATTTGACAGAAAAAACACCCGAATTGGGCGATTTTCCTGTTTTGCCGCCCGGTCAGTTGCCGGATGGAATCTGCCCGTTTCGGTCATTACGATTACTTTCTCGTCAGATCGCTGCCTTGTTTCCCTCCATCAGCACTATCGTTAGCGGTTGTTTTTTTAAGATAAAATATGCTATTATTAAGAAAATAGTTATGTCGCTTGCGATATTAAAATATTTTTTTGTAATTTTGCATCGTGAACGATATATCGCGCTTGTTCACCAATATAAAAATCAAAAGAATGGATAACGAGCAACTGAAATTAGAGAACCAATTTTGTTTCCGTCTGTACTCCGCAGCGCGGCTGATGATGGGCGCGTATCACCCGTATCTGGATCCGCTGGGCATCACCTATCCGCAGTACTTGGTGCTGCTGGTACTTTGGGAACAGGACAAACAACCGGTATGCGACATCGGCAAGCGGTTGATGCTCGACACGAACACGATGACGCCGCTCTTGCAACGCATGGAGAAAGCCGGACTCATCACGCGTACACGTGGTAAAGAGGACACGCGCCAGCGCATAGTCGCGCTCACTAAACAAGGTAAAGCGCTCTACGAACAGGCTCAGTATATCCCGGAAAACATGCGCAAAGCGGTGATGATGCCGGAAAGTGAAATGGAAGAGATCTTGCAGATGATTCCGTCGCTCGACAAACTGATTGAAGAACTAAAAAAGCTTAATAAATAACCCTCAAAAATTTTAAAATTATGAACAAGCAAGAAGCATTAAAAGCATTCGCCTATCTGGGCGCAGTATGGTTTGGTAACAGTAAGCAACATTTCGCTTTTTCGGCGTACGACCGTCTGAACGGTTGGAACAAGTTGGCTGACAAATGGAAAGCCGAAGCCGAAGAAGAGTGGGACGAGGCAGAAGAAGTACTCAACCGTCTCGTTGAATTGGGTTGCAAACCCGCAGACCTCCAAGAGGCTATGAAGACCATCGAGTTCCCGTTCTATGACGATCCGAAGCAACAGATTGAGTCGGACTATCAGGCTGATGCCGTTAAGGAATTGAGCGAGTTGGCAGAGGCGTTCAACGATGATTACCCCACCAAGAAACTCATCCTCAAATGGATCGACGGCGAGAAAGAGCATATGGAATGGGAGGCTCAGTACCTCAAACTCATCGACCGTATAGGGTACGATAACTTCTTAATGGCAATGATGTAATATGGACATCATTCGCACCCTACGGTGCATGCTTTGGACGGCATGCACCGTGCTAATACTTACATCATATACAACTAAAACAGAAAACAATATGGCAACAATTTATGATTTTAAGGTCCTCTCTAATAGAGGCAAAGAAATAAACCTCGCGGACTATCATGGTCAAGTGATTCTTATCGTCAACACCGCCTCCAAATGTGGTTTCACGCCGCAGTACGACGGTCTGGAGGAGCTATACAAGAAATATAAAGACCAGGGCTTCGTCATCTTAGGCTTCCCGTGCGACCAGTTCGCGAACCAGGAACCGGGTAGCGATGAGCAGATCGAAGAGTTCTGCCGCCTCAACCACGGTGTAACCTTCCCGCTGATGGCCAAGAGTGATGTCAACGGCGCGAACGCCAATCCCGTCTTTGAGTACCTCAAGACGCAAGCGCCAACCGAGGAATACAAAGGTCTCAAAGCCAAAGCGGCACACGCTATGCTCAAGCGTATCAGCAAGAGCGTAGAGAAAGAGAGCGATATCCTCTGGAACTTCACCAAGTTCCTCGTTTCCAAAGACGGCAAGACCATCCAGCGCTTTGCGCCGGTAGCAGAACCCAAAGACTTCGAAGCTAACATCGTAGCCGAATTGGCAAAATAACAATAAATCTATTTACTATTATGAAGGAGCGAGTATAGATTGCGGAGATCACAGGCATCGACCGCAAGGAAGTGGACAAAGCGTTTGCAGAACTCAAGAAAGAAGGTGCAATCGTTTCACCGGTGCGTTGCAAGTGGGCTCCGGCTAACTAAGAACCCTGCGCCACAATCGCAGGCAAATGAATTTCTTTGTCGGGGGAAGGTCTCGGCTCTTCCCCTTATTTTATCCGGCATAAGAGATACTAGTTATGGATTTACAAGGATATATGAGCGGAGCCATCCGCCGTATCATGGAGAAAGCCTACCGCAATGTGTTAGGCAACCCGCGCGAGGCAAAAACAGTCTTCCGCTTGCAACAGATTTTCCTCAAATCGGAAAGTAGGCGTAAGAGCGTGGCGAAGGAAACGGGGATTGATGTTCCGCCTTTCCTTATTTGCAGTATCTCCACCGAATGTAACCTTTCTTGCAAAGGTTGCTATGCCCGTGCCAACGGTATAGCCGATGACCCCGGTAAAAGCCAGCGTCCGACACTCACGCCGGAACAATGGCGCGGCATCTTCTCCGAAGCCGCATCGCTGGGTATCAACTTTGCCCTGCTGGCAGGAGGAGAACCGATGATGCGGAAAGATATCTTGGAGAAAGTAGCGGAAGTGGAGGATATGATTTTCCCGACCTTCACGAATGGTACACTCATCGGTCCCTCATATATCGCTTTCTTGAAAGAGCATCTCAATCTTATTCCCGTCATCAGCATCGAAGGTGCGGAGCATGGCACGGACACACGGCGTGGCGCAGGTATCTACCGTCGCGCAATGATGTCTGTTGAGAGCCTGCACGCAGAAAAACTGTTCTTTGGTGTCAGCATCACCGTCACGACGGAAAATTTCGCACTGGTCACATCCGACGAGTATGTGGATCACTTGCGCGACCTCGGTTGCAAACTCATTATCTATGTCGAGTATGTGCCTACCGAGCCCGGAACAGAACATCTGGCTTTCGGCGATGCCGATTTGGAACAGATGGAAGCCGTGCAAGCGCATCAGCGTGAACGCTATCACGATGTGATCATCATCTCTTTCCCGGGTGACGAGAAGCACATGGGCGGTTGCTTGGCAGCAGGACGCGGATTCTTCCATATCGGTCCTGACGGTAGTGCCGAACCATGCCCGTTCTCGCCCTATAGCGACAGCAACGTGCTCACGCTGGGTGTCAAAGGAGCCTTGCAATCGCTTCTTTTCCAGCGTCTGCGCGAGGTGCATCTGGTAGGCGGCGAACATTCCGGCGGTTGCGCATTGTGGGAACATCGCGAAGAAGTAGAACAAATGTTAAATCAATAAGTATATGAAATACGCAGTTCGTTATTTTAGTAAGTTCGGTCATTCCGAACAGATGGCAAAAGTAGTAGGCGAAGTGGTGAAAGCCAAACCGGAAACGGTAGCGGTACCTTTGTCCGAACCGGTGGATACACTCTATCTCGGAGCCGGTGTCTTCCTTGGTAAAGTCAACGGAGCCATTGGTCAGTTCATCGACACACTCAAGCCGGAACTGGTGAAGAATGTAGTGTGCTTTGGTTCGTGTGCTATCATCGACTCACCGGTACCGCAGATGCGTAAGATGCTGGAAGCGAAAGGTATCCGGTGCGACGAGCGTTCGTTCACCTGCAAAGGTTCGATGGGGCCTCTCCATTCCGGTCATCCGAACCAGCAAGACCTTGCAGACTTACGGGCGTTTATTGAGAAAACTCTCTGATAAATGGTCAATATTCTCATTGGTCTGCTGATCCCTCTGTTGGGCACTATGATCGGGGCAGCGTTCGTGTTCTTTATGAAACGCGACATGCCCGAGCGCCTGCAGAAGGCCTTACTCGGCTTTGCGTCGGGTGTGATGGTCGCGGCGTCCGTCTAGTCGCTGCTCATCCCGTCTATCGACATGTCTCACGGCGAAGGTGCGATGCAAGTCGTACCGGCGGCTGTGGGCTTTTTGTTAGGCATGGGTTTCCTGCTGCTCATCGATGAACTGACCCCACACTTGCATGTCGGCAGTAACAAGCCCGAAGGTCTCAAAGCCCGCCTCTCGCGCACCGCGATGCTTGCTTTGGCGGTCACCATTCACAACCTGCCGGAAGGCATGGCGGTCGGTGTCGTCTTTGCCGGTACACAAGACGGACAAGCGGACATCTCGCTCATGGGCGCACTAGCAATGTCTATCGGTATCGCGATCCAGAACATCCCCGAAGGCGCCATTATCTCCATGCCCATGCGGGCAGCAGGGAACAGCCGTTGGAAATCCTTCCTTATCGGTTCGTTAAGCGGCGTGGTCGAACCCGTAGGCGGTTTGCTGATCATCCTGCTGGCATCCCTTTTCCTGCCCGCCATGCCGTATCTGCTGGCTTTTGCAGCAGGTGCAATGATCTATGTGGTCGTCGAAGAACTCATCCCCGAAGCCTCCAACGGCACCCACTCGAACCTCAGTACCATCGGTTTTTCGCTGGGCTTTGTGCTGATGATGGTTCTCGATGTGGTCATGGGATGATCTATGCAATTTTTTATCCTTAAATCCTTGCAAGTATAAAAAAATGTAGTACCTTTGCACAAAATTTCAGTTAATGAACAAAAAATTATTCATAGCAATTATGAGTTGCATCCTTACGATGGGACTTCATGCTGAGACGATCCGCGTGTTGCGGTTTGTACCGATAGCTGGTTCAGAGAGCGAAGTGGCTCAAAACAGTTTGCGCAAAGTGGTCTTTACCCCGGACAGCATCGTACTTATCTCCGCCTTGGACGGAGAACCTGCACCCATGTACAAGTATGACTACCAGGCGATTGTGTTTGACGAAAGCAGTTCGGCGGGTGGGGTGGAGCCTACCTCCAAGCCCTCCCAAAATGGATGGGAGAAAATTATCCGGAACGGACAACTCTATATAAGGTACAAAGGGACAATGTATAATGTACAAGGGCAAAGGGTGAATGGTGATTGGTAATTGGCTAAGAATGAAACATTAAAAATTATAGAATAAATATGAGACGCATAATCCTTTCACTTTTAATATTCTTATTTCTTTCAACTTTTAATTTTCATCTTTCATTTTTATCCGCGCAGACGTACGTGTGGAAGAACGAACGGTCATGCGCTGATAGAAGATCCGGACAGTATCACGTTTGTCAAGCCGGACAGGGGTTTGCTGGTGGTGGACAGCGTGGATAACAGTTCGCATTTCGACTATGTGTTTACGTATCCTACCGTCGATCATGCCGGTAAGCCCTGTGTGATGTCGGCGGTATTGTCTTTGCCTGCTGCCCCCAAAGCGAGCAAGCAAATCGGCAAGATGGCGATGTGCAGCCATTATTCGATTATGCGCTCGGATGAGGCGCCGAGTGAGGGTGACGTGTTCGACTTGCAGACCATAGGTCTGAGCAAAGGAATGGCGGTGGTGAGTGCCGACTACGAGGGTTTTGGTGCGACGGGTGACCGTATTCAGGCTTACTGCTTCGCCGAGGCGAATGCGCGCGCTTCTATCGACGCCCTGCTGGCGGCACGCGAATGGTTGATCGGGCAGGGGTATACCTTGGGCGACTCGATACTGAACTAGAGCTCCAATCCATCTCCGGCAAAGTAGGCAACATGATTTTCAAGACCTACAAAAGCGGCAAGGTCGGCTTGTACCGCTACCTCCCAACCCGGCGAACCGCACCCCTCACGCCCCAAGAGCGCGCCAGCCGACGCAGGTTCGCCGTCATCTCCCGAACCGTCGCGCAGATCCAAAGCCGCTACGAGTGGATCGACGAGGCGGCGCGAGACCGCAAGAAGATCTTCGCCAAGGTCAAGTACCATTACGACCGCATCACCGCCGCCGAACCCCACCTCTCCGACCAGCAGATCATCGTCCGCATCCTCGACGTTTTTCTGCCACACTACCGAGACATTCACGGGAAATCTAACCGACATTCACCTGACAAACGACCTTTTTATGCAACGAATCAGTAAACAACAATTGGCAAAGAACCTGTCGCACCAAGTGCCGATAGCCGCAAGTACCGCAACAAATTGTACAACCGCGATTGGCTTTTCATCACCGAAGTATTGGATTTATCCGACTATGCGGGGTGCGATTTGGCAAAAATCTCAGCGGAATGAGATTCACGGAGACGATTATTTGGTCGTCTCCGATTTTTATACTAATTTTGCACCGGATTTACAACCCCTCCCGTGTCTGGTTGGAGTGACGCTCCCCACTACTCCTGCCGTTCGAACTGCCAAGTCAAGGCAGTTCTCCACCCCTCAAGGGGAGGAGGGGAGGTACAAAGTGACAATGTACAATGTACAAAGGACAAAAAATCGCATCCTTTAGGGTGCGATTTTTTACATCTCATCGATGCGGATCTGATCGAGGGGTTGGGGGGAGGATTTGAGACGGAGGTACTGCTCCCAGAACCGTTGCATCTCCGGGGACGGGTTCTGCAGAAACTCCTCCGCGCCCTGCCGGTCGATGCGGCTGAGGACCATCCCGACGCTGATGGTATGCGTGTCCAGGGCAGGCTGGTAGGTCTTGTCCTCTTCGTTCTCCGTAAAGACCTCCCGCAGCAGTCCCGTCTCAACCAGCCGTGCGAGCAGCTGGTTAACGAGCCGGATCGGCAGATGGTCGTGCGCCGCCAGGTTATGTGCGGTCAGCGGCGGTTCATCCGCTTCGAAACGGCGGATGATGACCGACAACAGGTACAGCATCACAAAATCTTTGTACCGCCGCGACATATGGTTCATATCATGCTCGTATTCGAACTCTTCGTTGTTCTGGATGGCATAACTCATCTCGGCTCCGATGAGGATGAGCAGGCTGGTGTATTGCAGCCATGTCATGAGGATGGGTATGGACGCGAAGGCACCATAGACGATGCTGGTCCGGCTGAGTAGTGCAATCAGATAGACCGACAGCATCTGGAGCAGCTGGAAGAGGGTACCCATGAGCACGCCCGGTATGAGAGCGGGCATGAACCGCACTTTGGTGTTCGGGATGGCAATATACATCCACGTAAACAGGATCCAGCAGATGGCGAACTGGAGCATGCGTGTTCCGCCCCGATGGAACAGATCATGCAGCTGCTCGACGTGCCCGATGCTCTCCACCGTCGAATGGACGAAGATGTTGATACCGGCGCTGCAGACGATGAGGACGGGAATGAGCACGACGATTGCTATATAAGTGGTGACCTGCCGCAAGATAGAGCGGGATTTGTGTACGTTCCATATGCGGTTGAACGCCGCTTCGACCGACTGGAAGAACGAATAGACCGCCCATAGGAGTATGAGGATACCGATTCCGAGGAAGACACCCCCCTGCGCCGTTTCCAGATAGCGCTCCACCATCGACATGATGGTCGGCACCATGTTCGTCTCTCCGAGGAACGAGGCGTTGAGCTGCCGCTCGATCACATCCGCCACGCCGAACCCTTTGGCTATCGCCAGAATCATCGCCAGGATAGGAATGATGGCGAAGATGAGCGAGTAGGTGAGGCTCTTGGCTTTGTCGTTGAGCTGCTTGCTGGTGAAACCGCGCACGACGAGCACGAGCGTACGAATCATCTTGTAACCGAGACGCTGCAAGAATCCGTCGTACTCCGCCGCTGTCACGCGCCACATGTCGTAGCGGATAAAATGAACGAGTTTGGAAAATTTATTCATACCAAATGGGGTAGCAGGTCTGTAAGCCGGGTTCTGTACTGCCGAAGCAGTGTCTATCATTCATCTCGAGCCGCGTGTTACCACGTGCTTCTCTCGCTTCCTACCCTCCGGCTTGCGCGAGCAACGCTCAAACGCCGGTTTACTTGGAATTGCAGCCCACAGTGTGCCCGTTTCACATTTCTCGTCTCTGTAGCGGTGACCAAACATTACTGCCTGACGGCGGTTAACCGTTGTGGTGCTCTGTGCTGCCCGGACTTTCCTCTGCATGCAGCGATAGACCGACCTGCTGGGAGCGGTGTACGGGAATCGAACCCGCCTCCTCGGCTTGGGAAGCCGATGCACTACCGATGTGCTAACACCGCAAGAAATGTGCGATTTGACGATTTACAAGGTACGTTTTTCATCAAAAAGCGTGCAAAGGTACGGCTTTTTTTGCAAATATGCAAATTTTATTGCAATTTTTTTGTAAATTTCAAAAAAAAGTAGTATCTTTGCAGCCCAAATATAAAATTACTATGAAAGAATACCATTTGTCAGCGACGATGCGGGTGTACGCATGGGACGAGTTGAGTGAGGAGCAGCAGTCTCTGCTCCGTATCGCCAAGGATCAGACGGAGCGCAGTTACTGTCCGTACAGCGGTTTCCATGTAGGCGCAGCGGTGCTGTTGGGTAACGGCGAGGTGATCCGCGGTTGCAACCAGGAGAATGCGGCGTATCCGAGCGGCTTGTGTGCGGAGCGCGTAGCGCTGTTTGCAGCGGGTGCGCAGTACCCCGAGCAGCCGGTGACCAAACTGGCGATCGCGTGTTATACCGACGGACATTTCACCAAGGAGCCCGGTTCGCCCTGCGGCGCGTGCCGACAGGTGATGCTCGAAACGGAGCACCGCTACGGCAACAAGATGGAGGTGCTCCTCTACGGAGAGGACGCCGTGTATGTGTTCGACTCGGCGGCGGATCTGCTACCGCTCATCTTCGTGAGCGAGAACCTGAAAGGATAGTTGGTCAGGAAAATAGACATATATCTGCTGAAGAACTTCCTGTGGTTGTTCTTTGCCACGTTTTTTATTGCCATCTTTATCCTGCTGATGCAGTTCATGTGGATGCATGTGAACGATCTGGTGGGCAAAGGTATCGGTTTGTCCGTTCTGGCGGAGTTCTTCGTGTATGCCACGGCGTCGGTGGTACCGCTGGCGCTCCCTTTGGCTATTCTGCTCAGTTCGCTCATCGCGTTCGGTAACTTGGCGGAGAAATTCGAACTGACGGCGATGAAGGCAGCCGGCATCTCGCTGTTCCGCATCCTGCGTCCGTTGGCGGTAGCGGTGGCGCTCCTGAGCGTCGGGGCGTTCTATTTCAGCAATAACGTGCTCCCTAAATCGCAGGTCAAGCTGTGGGCGCTCATCTTCTCTTTGAGGCAGAAGAGTCCCGAACTGCAGATACCGGTAGGCGAGTTCTACGACGAGATAAGCGGCTATCATATCTATGTGCGTGACAAGACGCCGCGCGGCGAGTTGCTCAACATCATGATCTACGACTACTCGGCGGGTTTCGAAAATGCCAAAGTGATGGTGGCGGATACAGGTCGTCTGAGTTCGAGTGCCGACAAGCGGTTCCTGATGCTCGACCTCGTGCAGGGCGAAGCGTTTGAGAACCTGAACAAGAAACAGCAGCGCGCCACCGGATCCACCAAGAGCATCCCGTACCGGCGCGAGACGTTCAGCCACAAGCGCATCGTCATTGATTTTGCGACCAACTTCAACCGGTACGACGAGTCCATTCTGGACGACCAGCATGTGAGCAAGAACGTGTCGCAGCTGATGCACTCGATCGACTCCGTGCAGGAATTGTCGCACGAACGGAGCCGTGACCAGAGCAGCCGGTTGATAGGGGAACGCTATTTCGGACGGGAGAACAGAAAAGAAACGATCCTTGTCCCTGGGTCGCTGACGGAGGACGAACGGAGGACGTACAACCTCGACAGCCTGTGGGCGGAGGCATCGGTCACCACCATGCAGCGGGTCTATACGACGGCGATCGACCGCGCGAAGAACTACAAAGACCAGATCGAGTACAACTCCATCATGCTGGAGGACTCCGAGCGCTATATACGCAAACATGAGATCGAGCTGCACCGCAAGTTCACGCTCGCCTTTGCCTGTCTGGTCTTCTTTTTCATCGGCGCTCCGCTGGGTGCCATCATACGGAAAGGCGGACTGGGAGCACCGGTGGTTATATCGGTCATCCTATTCATTATATATTATATTATAGACAATACTGGATACAAGATGGCACGCGAAGCCATATGGCCGTGTTGGGCAGGCATGTGGCTCAGTTCGTTCGTTTTGCTGCCCACCGGCATCTTCCTTACGTACAAAGCCGCGACCGATTCGCCGCTCTTCAACCCCGAAGCATGGGTGATACAGTACAAAAAGGCGATGGCGCGCATCAAAGGGCTCAAACATTAAGGTTTAATTATGAAAATCAATACAATACAAGAAGCATTAGAGGACTTTCGCGAAGGAAAGTTTGTGATAGTGGTGGATGACGAGGACCGCGAGAACGAAGGCGACTTCATCATTGCGGCGGAGAAAATAACGCCGGAGAAAGTCAATTTCATGCTGCAGCACGGTCGTGGTGTGTTGTGCTGTCCGATCACGGAGCAGCGTTGCGCCGAGTTGGATCTGATGCACCAGGTGGCGAACAACACCTCGATGCTCGGCACGCCTTTCACGGTGACGGTGGATAAGTTGGAGGGGTGCACGACGGGTGTGTCGGCGGCGGATCGTGCCGCTACCATCCGTGCCTTGGCGGATCCCGCTTCGCGTCCCGAGACTTTCGGGCGTCCCGGACACATCAACCCGCTCTATGCCCGCATGGGCGGCGTGCTGCAACGTGCCGGACACACGGAAGCCGGAGTGGATCTTGCCCGTCTGGCAGGTCTGTATCCCGCTGCGGCGCTCATCGAGATCATGAATGCCGACGGCACGATGGCACGCATGCCGCAGTTGCAGGAGGTGGCACGCGAGTTCGGACTCAAGATCATCACCATCAAGGATCTGATAGCCTACCGTCTGGAAAACGAGCGTTCGTCCGCCGGAGACGGTCAGACGGGATCAAACGATCTCAAACAACCTCAAACGATCTCCAACATCCTCATCGAGCGCGGCGATACCGTCTTCCTGCCTACCGCGCACGGCGAATTCATGCTCACGCCTTTCCGCGACCTGACGACGGGACTGGAGCATGTGGTGCTGACCAAAGGCGAATGGACGGAAGACGAACCCGTGTTGTGCCGGGTACACTCCAGTTGCATGACCGGGGACATTTTCGGCTCGCAGCGGTGCGAGTGCGGCGAACAGCTGACCAAAGCCATGCAGATGATCGAAGCCGAAGGGAAAGGGATTCTCGTCTATATGAACCAGGAGGGACGCGGCATCGGACTGATGAACAAGATACGTGCGTACAAGCTGCAGGAACAGGGCGAGGATACGGTAGAGGCGAATGTACACCTCGGTTTCCGTCCCGACGAACGCGACTACGGCGTCGGTGCGCAGATTCTCAAAGAGATGAAAGCATGCAAGCTGCGGCTGATGACCAATAATCCCGTCAAACGCGTAGGATTGGAGAGTTATGGCATCGAAATCGTTGAGAATGTGCCGATTGAGATTCAACCGAACCGCTGGAACGAACGCTACATGCGGACGAAAAAAGAAAAAATGCACCACGATTTGAAGCTGGTATGACCATTTTGGCACGGTATTTGAATGGAACAGGTAACGGGATACCGGTATAACAACATACCGGGATACCGGAGAACAATTTAAAACAATACGGTTATGAAACGACTAACTACACTTCTGATGACGCTCGCACTCATGAGTACGGCGTTATGGGCAAACGAAACGATCACCGTTTCCGCCAACAGTTCGGATATCTCCGAGGGACTGGACCTGAAGGTTGTAGCTAAGCTATTTGCGGACGCTAAGAACCTGGAAGAGTTCGAGACGATGCTGAATAACCCGGATAGCGCGTTCTGTAATTTGGATCTCAACGGAGACGGACAAGTCGACTACTTGCGCGTAGTGGAGACGGGAGAAGGCAACAGCCGCCTCGTCGTACTGCAAGCGATCCTCGCCAAAGACATCTATCAGGATGTGGCATCGATATACGTCCAGAAAGATGAGAGCAACAACGTGACCGTTCAGATAGTAGGCGACGAATACGTATATGGTACGGATTACATCATCGAACCCGTTTACGTCTATCGTCCTGTCATATACGACTGGTTCTGGAGCCCCTCCTGGTACGCATGGAACTCGCCCTGGTATTGGGGATATTATCCTAACTGGTGGTACGTTCACAACTGCTGGGCACACGACTGGTACTGGCATCACTGCTACGCATGGCATCACCATCATCACCACCACTGCTCTTTCCGTCCCGGTCACCACGTGCATACAGGCTATCATGACCTGCACCAGCACGTTACCCGCAGAGACTACGCAGTTGTTCATCCCGACCGTTCATTCACCCGCCGCAATGCCGGCATGACGAACGCCCGCGAGATCCGCCGCACCAGCACCGCCCGTGGCGCTACCCGTCAGACGGAAGGCGGTAACACGATCCGTCCGCTCAACGGCAACACGAGCCAACGAGGCGAAAGCACCCGTCAGTCAGCCACCACCGGTCGTACGTTCGGCAGTACCAACACCGCTGCTTCCCGCTCGCAAGCAACCCGCAGCACGGAGTCGGTAACGCGCAGCACGAACACCCAAACGGCTACACGTAGTACCAATACGGCTACACGGAGCACCAATACGGCAACCCGCAGTACCAATACTGCAACGAGGAGCACCAATACGGCAACGACTACACGTAGTACGAATACGGCGACCCGCAGTACCAATACGGCAACACGTAGCACCAATACGGCTACCCGTAGTACGAATACCCAAACGGCGACCCGTAGTACGAACAGTGGCACGGCTACCCGTAGTACCAATACGGCAACGCGCACCAGCAGCACCACATCCAACCGCATCAGCAGTTCCGGCACTTCGGGCGGTGCACGCACAGGCACTTATTCCGGCGTAAGCACGCGTTCGGGCGGAGGTTCCTCCTCATCCGGAGCCAGCAGAGGTGGAGGCGGAGGCGGAAGCCACGGAGGTGGAAGCCGCGGAGGCGGTTCGGCTACCAGAAGATAAGAAAAAGCGCTTTCGGGCGCTTTTTTTAGATAAAAAAACGTGTGACACTTGCATATATCAAAAAAAAGTAGTACCTTTGCACCCGAAAATAGAAATTTATCGTTCCTGCATGGGATAAGAAATGATTTTATCACTATGACGAAGTTAAGTGTAAATATCAACAAGGTAGCAACCTTGCGAAATGCGCGTGGCGGCAATATGCCTGATGTGCAGCGTTTTGCAGTCGATTGTGAGTTGTTCGGAGCCCAGGGAATAACGGTACACCCTCGTCCTGACGAGCGCCATATCCGCAAGGAAGATGTGTACCAGCTCAAGTCAATGGTGACGACCGAACTCAACGTGGAGGGCAACCCGACGGATGAGTTTCTGGCGCTGGTGACGGATATCCGTCCGACCCAGGTGACCCTGGTGCCCGATGCCCCGAACCAGCTGACTTCCAACCACGGATGGGACACGCGCCGGCATCTGGATTTTCTCAAAGGGGTAGTGAACCAGTTGCACGCCTCCCGTATCCGCGTGAGCATTTTTGTGGATGCAGACCCTGTCATGGTCGAGTACGCGCTGCGTACCGGTGCCGACCGGGTGGAGCTGTATACGGGTCCCTATGCCGAGATGTTCGAATCGGATCCGCAGAAAGCCATTGACACATATCGTCCGGCGGCGATGAAAGCGCATGAGTTGGGCTTGGGTTTGAACGCAGGGCATGACCTGAACCTCAAGAACCTCAAGCCGTTCATTCAGGCGTTCCCGTGGACAGCTGAGGTGAGCATTGGACATGCCATAGTCTGTGACGCGCTCTATCTCGGTATTCAGGAAACCATTCAGGAGTACCTCGAGTGCCTGAAAAAATAAATCGTAACATGCATTGTAAATCGTTAAATCGTAAATAATCTGTATGCTTTTACAAATTGACACCCTTGCTTTGGCAGAGGAAACAATCAACCAGGCGGCGGAGCCTGTTCAGGAGTCTATTAATCTGTGGCAGATGGCGCAGTACGGCGGATGGATCATGATTCTGCTGGCATTACTGCTCGCCGGCGCATGTTATATTTTTATTGAGCGCCTGGTGGTGCTCAAGCAGGCGACACGCGAAGACAAATCGTTCATGGACCGTATCCGCGATTATATCCATGACGGGAAGATCGACAGTGCCCTGAACCTGTGCAAGCAAACGGACACGCCTTCGGCGCATATGATAGAAAAAGGTATCACGCGTATCGGTCGCCCGATGCAGGATGTACAGGTGGCGGTCGAGAACGTAGGAAACCTGGAGGTGGGACGTCTGGAGAAAGGTCTTGTCATCATGGCTACTATCGCTGCCGGAGCTCCGATGCTCGGTTTCCTCGGCACCGTTCTCGGTATGGTGCAGACTTTCTATAACATGGCGCAGACCTCCGGAGGTATCATCGAGATGTCGGCGCTCTCAACCGGTATGTACCAGGCGATGGTGACCACTATCGGCGGTTTGATCGTGGGTATTCTGGCGATGTTCGCCTATAACTTCCTCGTTTCGCGTATCGACCGCGTTGTTCGTCTGCTCGAGAGCCGCACGATGGAGTTCATGGATCTGCTGAATGAACCGGCATAGATCAATTGACGATTGGACGAATGACGATTGGACGAATGATTGTTCAATTGAAAAATTGTTCGATTCTCCGTTAAATCGTAAATAACAATAAATCGTCCATAAATCGTAAAATCGTAAATTGTAAAATTGTAAATCATTTTATGTCTCTTAAGAAACGCAATAGGGTAGAAGCGACCTTCGCGATGAGTTCGATGACGGATCTGGTGTTCCTGTTATTGCTCTTCTTCGTGATGGCATCCACTATGTCTTCACCCAACGATATCAAAATCAACCTTCCTACTTCGCGGGCACAGAAAGCATCCCGTCCGCAGGTGGCGAAAGTGTCAATAGACAACTTGGGCAACTATTTCGTGGCGCTGGGCAAGGATAAACCCGTGCCGGTGGATCCGGATAATTTGGAGGGCTATCTGAGTCGTGTGCAGCAGGCGGACACCACGATGTATATCGCCCTGCATGCTGATGAAGATGTTGCTTACAAAGAGGTGGTTCGCGTGCTCGACATTGCGAATCAGCACCATATGAAACTGGTCGTGGCTACGAAACGATAGTGAGTATATAAAATTTTTTGTGACTAAGAAACAGGAACGACATATTGTTGCAACGATCGGCACGATAGTGTTTATGGTGCTGGTGTTCCTTTTGCTGTGGCTGCTGCGGTTGTTTGCTGTGGCTCCGGAGCAAGAGGAAGGCGTTGAAGTGGCGTTCGGCGAGGTGCAGGAAGCCGGCGGTTATATGCCGGAGCAGTCGGAGGCGGTGCCGTTACCCTCTCCCGAACCGGCAGCTCCGGAAGCGGTAGCCGCTCTTTCGGACAACGACTTGATGACGCAGGAGGACGAGGAAGCGCTGGCACTCCGTCGTGAGCAGGAGCGCAAAGAGCGTGAACGCCAGCAGGCGGAAGCCGAGCGTATCAAGCGTGAGAAGGAAGAGAAAGTGCGTCAGGAAGCGGAGCGCATAGCCCGTGAAGCTGCCGAAGCAGAGCGCAAAGCCAAAGAGGCGGAAGCCATCGCGAATGCCAACAAATTAGGTTCGCTCTTCGGAAATACCGATAATACCACGGGTTCAGGAGACGGACAAGGAAACGGACAGAAAGGAAATCCCATCGGGCATGGTTCCACAGGAAACGGTTCGTGGTCACTTGCCGGGCGCGGTATAAAAGGTACTTTGCCTCAACCCGCCAACACCTTTAATCAGGAAGGAAGAGTTATTGTGGAGATACGTGTCAATGCAGCCGGACAGGTTATTTCAGCTGTGCATAAAGGCGGAACCGTATCCGACAAACAAACCATACAACTCGCTCTCGATGCGGCGAAAAAAGCCAAGTTCACGGAGGGCGACCAAGATCAGATAGGAACAATCACATATAATTTTAAATTTAATTAATTTTACATTTTGTAATTTTTAATTTTTAATTGTTAATTTATGAATTATCTTTTCCTCGACAATGGCTTCGAAGAAATCGAAGCGATCACTACGATTGATTTACTTCGTCGTGCGAACATCGCAGTCACTACGGTCTCCGTGACCGGAAATCCCATGGTACTCGGTGCGCATAACATCGCAGTCGAAGCAGACGGAGTGATTGAAAAAATTGATTTCTCGGATGCTGAGATGCTTATTCTGCCGGGTGGTTCGACCAAACTCGGTGATTGTTCCGCGTTGTGCGAACTGCTCGTTGAGCATAACAAAGCCGACAAACTGATAGCCGCCATCTGCGCCGCTCCGTCCGTGCTCGGTAAGTTGGGTATTCTCAAAGGCAAGCAGGCTACGTGTTATCCCGGTTTCCAGAAAGCTCTCGGCGAGAGTTATGTCGGCGGACTCGTGGTAGAGTCGAAGAATGTGATCACGGCGAAAGGACCGGGTCTGAGTGCGGATTTTGCGTTCTGTCTGATCGAGCGTCTCGCCGGTTCGGATGCAGCGGATGAGGTGTATGACAAAGCGTTGTATTGATATCATTCTCCCATTGATATGAAAAAAAGCGTCCTTTCGGGCGCTTTTTTGTTGGACCGATGTCCGTTCTTATGCTTTGAGAGCCGCTATCGTCTGCTCCAGAGCCGCTATACGCGCTTCGGCATCCGCTTTCTTTTTGCGTTCCAACTCGACAATTTCGGGTTTGGCGTTTGCTACAAAGCGTTCGTTGGAGAGTTTTGCCATGACGCCGCGGAGGAAACCTTGCTGGTGTGCGAGATCGGCTTCCAGTTTCTTGAGTTCCTCCTCCACGTTGATGAACTGATCCATCGGGATGGCGAACTCGGTCGTGCCAACGATGAACTTGGCGGCGTTGGAGCCATTGGTCAATGGTGATTGGTCATTGGTGATTTCCACGTTAGCCAATTTTTCAACCAAAGCGTTGAGGGGCTCCGGCGAGATGAGCGTAAGGCGCTCTTTCTGCGGGATGTTTTTCGACGCACGCACCGCACGGATCTCGGTGATGATCTGTTTCAGGTATGCTGTTTCTCTCAAGATCGTCTCGTCTCGATTCTCTCTCGATTGTGTCTCGTTAGTCTGATTTGCCACCATAATGCTCTCGCCCGGCTTGCGGTCGTAGAGGTTTTGCCAGAGCTCTTCCGTGATGAACGGCATGAACGGATGGAGGACACGGAGCAGACGGTCGAAGAACGCGAGCGTGGCTTCGTAGGTCGCTTTGTCGATCGGTTGCTGGTAGCCCGGTTTGATCATCTCCAGATACCATCCGCTGAACTCGTCGCAGTACAGTTTGTAGATCTCCATAAGGGCTTCGGACAAACGGTATTTGCTGAAGAGGTCGGCTATCTCGGCTTCGGTCTCGCCAAGCTTGGCTTCGAACCAGTTGATGGCATATTTGCTGGTCTCCGGTTGCTCGATTTCTGCTACTTCCAGACCTTTGACCATACGGAAACAGTTCCAGATCTTGTTGCAGAAGTTACGTCCCTGCTCGCAGAGTGCGTCATCATAGAGGATATCGTTTCCTGCGGGAGCAGAGAGCAGGATACCCATGCGGACTCCGTCTGCGCCGTAACGCTCGATGAGGTCGAGCGGGTCGGGACTGTTGCCGAGCGATTTGGACATCTTGCGTCCGAGTTTGTCGCGCACGATACCGGTGAAATAGACATGTTTGAACGGCATCTTGCCTTGGTACTCGTAGCCCGCCATGATCATACGTGCCACCCAGAAGAAGATGATATCCGGACCCGTTACGAGGTCGGCGGTGGGGTAGTAGTATTGAATCTCTTTGTTGTCGGGTTCCTCGATACCGTTGAAGAGCGAGATAGGCCAGAGCCATGAGCTGAACCAGGTGTCGAGAGCACCTTCGTCTTGGACGTAGTTGCCTTCGGGTTTCGTCTCGGATACGATGATCTTGTCATCCGGGTAGTTCTCGAGACCTGTCTCGGCGAGCAAGTCGGCATCGTAGTATGCGGGAATACGGTGCCCCCACCAGAGCTGGCGGCTGATACACCAGTCTTTGATGTTCTCCAGCCAGTTGCGGTAGGTGTTCTTGTACTTGGCGGGATAGAAGACGATGTCGTCGTTCATTACCGGCGGCAGGGCGATGTCGGCAAAGTGCTTCATCCTGACGAACCACTGGAGACTCAACCGCGGCTCGATAGGTACGTTGGTACGCTCGGAGTAACCGACCTTGTTGTCGTAGTCTTCGATCTTCTCCACGAGGTTGAGCGCCTTGAGGTCTTCAACGATCTGCTTGCGGCATTCGAACCGGTCCATTCCGTGGTACTTGCGTACGTTCGGCTGCAGTTCCTCTTCCATCGTGTCCATGTTCAGATGTGCGTCCGGCGTGAAGATATCGATGGTCTTGAGGTTGTATTTCTGACCTAACATGTAGTCGTTCACATCATGCGCCGGTGTCACTTTGAGGCAGCCGGTACCGAAACCGATCTCGACGTAACGGTCTTCAATAATAGGAATCACGCGTCCTACGCCCGGTACGCGTACGTGCTTGCCTTTGAGCCATTGGTTCTTCTCCTCTTTGGGGTTGATGCAGACGGCGATATCACCGAAGATGGTCTCCGGACGGGTCGTCGCCACAATGGCGTATTTGCCGGGCTCCTCGACCACTTCATAGCGCAGGTAGTAGAACTTGCTGTGCTCCTCGTGATAGATGACCTCCTCGTCGGAGAGGGCAGTCTGCCGCTCGGGATCCCAGTTGACCATCCGCAGACCACGGTAGATGAGTCCTTTGTTATACAGGTCGCAGAAGACCTTGATGACCGCGCGCGAACGGGTCTCGTCCATGGTGAAAGAGGTGCGGTCCCAGTCGCAGGAACAACCGAGTTTGCGGAGCTGCTTGAGGATGATACCTCCGTGCTCGTCGGTCCAGTCCCATGCATGTTTGAGGAACTGCCCGCGGGTGAGGTCGGATTTGTTGATTCCCTGCTCCTTAAGGCGCTTGATGACCTTTGCTTCGGTTGCAATCGAGGCGTGGTCGGTACCCGGCACCCAGCAGGCGTTCTTGCCTTCGAGGCGTGCCCGGCGCACGAGGATATCCTGAATCGTCTCGTTGAGCACGTGACCCATATGCAGCACACCCGTTACGTTGGGCGGCGGAATAACGATGGTAAACGGTTCGCGACCGTCCGGTTCGCTGTGAAAAAGCCCGTTGTCCAGCCAATATTGGTACCAGCGGGCTTCAATGTCAGTAGGATTATAACACTTATCCATTTTATTATTTAGAATTTTAGCATTTTACACAAAAAGCGTGCAAAATTACAAAAATAATTTGACATATGCAAGTGTTCGTCTATTTTTCTGCGATAAAATTTGCACATGTCGAAAAAAAGCAGTACCTTTGCATAAAAATTTAAAATACATACCAAAAAATACTAATTGCACAAGCAATGAGAAAAAACGTAGTAGTTCGTTTTTGTGGAGATTCGGGCGACGGCATGCAGTTGACGGGCAACTTGTTTGCCCAGTTGGGTGCCGAGTTAGGGCATGAAATCTCCACCTTACCGGATTTTCCCGCGGAGATACGTGCTCCGCAAGGCACACTCGGAGGAGTGAGCGGTTTTCAAGTAGAGTTAGGCGCCGAGGTCTATACGCCGGGCGACAAAGCAGATGTGATTGTGGCGATGAACGCAGCCGCCCTCAAGGTGTGTACCCTGGGCAGCCATTTCAATCATCCTCAGGCGCATTATGATGAGTCGTTTGCATTGTACCACCGTCACGCGGTGGTGATTGTGGATACCGATGCGCTGACGGACAAGGATCTGGAGAAAGCGCAGTACCATACGACCAATCCGTTTACCGAACTGGATATCCCGGAGTCGGTTCAGATTGTTCCGGTAGCGCTGACGACGCTGACCAAAGAGGCGCTGAAGGAGTCGGGTCTGGATAACAAATCCATGCTCAAGAGCCGTAACATGTTCGCGCTGGGTCTGATCTGCTGGTTGTTCGACGAACCGATGGACAAGGCAATCCACCTGTTGGAAGACAAGTTCAAGAAGAAACCGGCGCTGGTGGCACCGAACACCAAAGTGATGGTGGACGGTTATAACTACGGTCAGAACCTCGCGCTGTCGGTGAACCGATTCAGATTAGAAGCCTCTTCCAAGCCCTCCCCTGAAGGGAAGGGTGTTTACACCTCTATCGCCGGCAACAAGGCGACGGCGTGGGGACTGATAGCAGCGGCGGAGAAAGCCGGCAAGCATCTGTTCTTAGGTTCGTATCCTATCACGCCCGCTACGGATATCTTGCATGAGTTGGCAGGCAGGAAAGATATGAACGTGATGGCTATTCAGGTGGAGGACGAGATCGCCGGCGCCTGTACGGCTATCGGTGCGGCGTTTGCCGGAGACCTGGCCTGTACGAGCACAAGCGGTCCGGGTCTGAGTCTGAAGAGTGAGGCGATCGGTCTGGCTGTGATGGCGGAACTGCCGCTGGTGGTTATTGACGTACAGCGTGGCGGTCCCTCGACCGGACTGCCGACCAAGACGGAGCAAACGGATCTGATGCAGGCGATGTACGGTCGTAACGGCGAATGTCCGGTAGTTGTGTTAGCGGCTTCGTCGTCCGCCAACTGTTTCAATTTTGCCTATGAAGCCTGCCGTATCGCCTTGGAGAACATGACTCCGGTGGTTCTGCTGACGGATACGTATCTGGCGAACGGAACGGCGTTGTGGCGTATTCCCAAGCTGGCGGAACTGCCTGCTATTCACCCGCAAAGCGTGCCCGAAGAGCTCAAAGGACATTTCAATCCGGCGTTGCGTGACGAGCGTGGTGTGCGCTACTGGGCTTATCCGGGCATGGAAGGGTATCAGCACCGTAACATGGGACTGGAGCGCGATGCCGAACGCGGCACTATCTCCACGAACCCCGAGAATCACGAGCAGATGGTTCTGGCGCGCAAGCACAAGATAGAGCAGATCGCAGAGCAGATACCGGAGTTAAAGGTAATAACCTCTCCCCAGCCCTCCCGAGGGAGAGAACTGGTGCTCGTCGGATGGGGCAGTACGGAAGGACATCTGCATGCCGCGGCGAACCAGTTGGGATGCGACCTGGTGCAGTTCAATTATATCCATCCGCTACCGAAGAACACCCGCGAGGTGCTGAGCCAATACAAACGCATCGTGGTGTGCGAATTGAATACGGGTCAGTTTGCCGCTTATCTTCGTTCGCAGTTCCCCGAACTGCCTATTGAGCAATATAACGAGAATCAGGGACAGCCGTTTGCCGTTGAACGGATCGTAAGAAATGTGAAAGGTGAAAATTGAAAGGGGTAATTATGGAAGCAAGTGAATTCAAATCAGATCAATACGTACGTTTTTGTCCGGGCTGCGGTGACCACGCTATCTGTATGGCGTTGCAGAAAGCCATGGCGCAGATAGGCATAGCGCCGCATAATGTGGCAGTAGTCAGCGGTATCGGCTGTTCGAGCCGTATGCCTCACTACCTGAACACCTACGGATTCAATACCATCCACGGTCGCGGCGGTGCAGTCGCTACAGGTGTCAAGACGAGCCATCCCGAGCTGACCGTTTGGCAGATGTCCGGCGACGGCGACTGCCTGGCTATCGGCGGAAACCATTTTATCCATGAGATACGCCGTAACGTGGACCTGAACGTCTGCATGTTCAACAACCGCATCTATGGTCTGACCAAAGGTCAGTATTCTCCGACGAGCCCCAAGGGTTTTGTATCCAAATCGTCCCCGTTCGGAACGGTTGAACGCCCGTTCATTCCTGCCGAACTGGTATTGGGCGCACGCGGCACGTTCTTTGCGCGTACGCTGGATGTGGATATGCCGACGACGGTCAATTGTCTGGTGGCGGCGCAGCAGCACAAAGGCTGCTCCATTGTGGAGTGCCTGGTCAACTGCGTCATTTTCAATAACGGTACGCACGCGTGGATCGCGGACCGCGAGCAGCGTGCGGAGCACAGTATCGTGCTCACGCATGGCGAGAAAATGATTTTTGGTGCCAACAAAGACAAGGGTCTTGCCGTTGATATCGACCCGCAGACTTTTGTTCCGCGTATCGTGGTCGTTCCGGCGGATGACGCGCGTGTGTTAGTGCATGACGCGCATCAGTCCGACCCGACGCTTCATCGTCTGTTGGCGCTCATGGGGCAGGAACGCTTCGTCGATGTACAAAGTGAGGCAAAGGACGAACTGCCCGTTGCACTCGGTGTGATACGCGATGTGGAAGCACCGACGTATGACAGTGAAGTGAACGGACAGATCGCAGCTGTGCGGGAGAAAGCAAAAGCTAGGACTTTTGATGAACTGACCGCTACACTCGACCAATGGGAGATGTAACAAAAAAGCGAGCACACGGCTCGCTTTTTTGTTGGTCAATAGTCTCAGTTCCGGAACTTGAGTTCTCCGTCCGCCAATTCGACGATGACGGGTTTTGTCTGGTCCACTTTGCCTCCGATGATGGCTTTGCTCAGTTCGTTGAGCACCAGTCGTTGCAAGGCTCTCTTGACCGGCCGTGCACCGAACTGCGGATCGTATCCTTCTTTGGCAATATAGCGGATGGCATCGTCCGTGACCCGCAGGTCTATTCCTTGCGCTTCGAGCATCTTGTGGATGCGGCTCACTTGTAGTCCGACCACCGCTTTGATGTCGTCCTCGCTCAGTTCGCTGAAGTGGATGATCTCGTCAATACGGTTGATGAACTCAGGACGGACACTTGCCCGTAACTGCTCTTCCGTCAGGTTGGACGTCATGATAATGAGCGTGTTCTTGAAGTTGACCACCCGTCCTTTGTTGTCCGTCAGACGTCCGTCGTCAAGCACTTGCAGCAGCACGTTGAATACATCCGGGTGCGCTTTCTCTATCTCGTCGAACAGGACGACGGAGTAGGGCTTGCGTCGAATCGCTTCGGTCAGTTGTCCGCCTTCATCGTATCCTACGTATCCCGGAGGCGCACCGATGAGCCGGGTCGCGCTGAACTTCTCCTGATACTCGCTCATGTCGATACGCGTCATCATGTTCTCGTCGTCGAACAAGTAGTCCGCGAGGGCTTTCGCCAGCTCGGTCTTTCCTACGCCGGTCGTACCGAGGAAGATGAAGCTTCCGATGGGTCGTTTGGGATCCTGCAGACCGGCACGGCTGCGGCGGATCGCATCGCTGACGGCTTCGATAGCCGCATCCTGACCGATGACGCGCTGGTGCAGTTCTTCCTCCAGATGCAGCAGTTTGTCGCGCTCCGACTGCATCATCTTCGCTACCGGAATACCCGTCCAGCGGGCAACAACTTCGGCGATGTCGTCTTCATCGACTTCCTCTTTGATCAGGGTCTGGTCGCTGATGGCATGCAGCGCTTCTTGCGCGTTCTTGATATTCGCCTCCGCGGCAGGAACCTGGCTGTACCGTATCTCCGCCACTTTGCCGTAGTCGCCTTCGCGCTCCGCTACCTCCGCCTGATGCTTGAGGATTTCGATACGCGCTTTCTCGTTCTGGATGGTCGCTACGTAGCCTTTCTCTTTGTTCCACCGCGCATTCAGTTCCTCCGACTGGGCTTTGAGTTCCTTGAGTTGCTTCTCTATCTCGCCAAGCTTGGCTTCGTTCTTGTCGCGCTTGATCGCTTCGCGCTCGATCTCCAACTGCTTGATCTGTCTGTCCAGGGTATCGATCTCTTCCGGTTTTGAATCGACCTCCAGCCGCAGTTTGGCGGCGGCTTCATCGACGAGGTCTATCGCCTTGTCCGGCAGGAAACGGTCGGTTATATAACGTGCAGAGAGTGTGACGGCTGCGATGATGGCATCGTCTTTGATACGCACCTTGTGGTGAGTCTCATAACGTTCTTTCAGTCCACGGAGGATAGAGATGGTCGCTGCCTCGTCCGGCTCATCGACCATTACTTTCTGGAACCGTCGTTCGAGTGCCTTGTCGGTCTCGAAGTATTTCTGGTACTCGTCCAGTGTCGTGGCACCGATGGCTCTCAGATCCCCGCGCGCCAGCGCCGGTTTGAGGATGTTGGCAGCGTCCATGGCACCGCTCGACTTGCCTGCGCCGACCAGCGTGTGTATCTCGTCAATGAAGAGGATGATCTCCCCGGATGCGGCTACCACTTCGTTGACGACGCCTTTGAGTCGCTCCTCAAACTCGCCCTGATACTTGGCACCCGCAATGAGCGCACCCATGTCGAGGGAGTAGATCTGTTTCTTTTTCAGGTTCTCCGGCACGTCTCCGCGCACGATACGGTGCGCCAGCCCTTCGGCGATAGCCGTCTTGCCGACACCCGGTTCACCGATGAGGATAGGGTTGTTCTTCGTTCGGCGGCTCAGGATTTGCAGAACCCGCCTGATTTCGTCATCCCGCCCGATGACGGGATCCAATTTGCCTTCGCGAGCCCGCTCGCAGAGGTTGATGGCAAACTTTTGCAAGTTTTCGTTGTTGGAATGGTTGTTGTTCATAGTTGTATGTTGTTTAGTTAGTTTCTTTTACCCATACTCCTACAAACAATGCGCCAAACGCGCTACTTCTGACAAAATGGCAGTCTTATCGGTCACGCGTTTTGAACCATTCCAGCAGGGCGTTCATGTCGGGCAGGACGAGGTCGGCATGCTCGGCTTCGAGATCGGAGTCCGGCAGGATGCCTGTATTGACGGCGCAGGCGAACAACCCTGCGGCTTTCGCGGCACGCACGCCCAAAGGTGCGTTTTCAACTACCATACATTCTTCTTTGGCAAAGCCGCACCGTTCCCACGCTTTGAGATAGGGTTCGGGATCGGGTTTGCCTTTGGTACAATCGAAGGACGAAATGATGCCTTTGAAGACGTTATGGAAGGTTTTGTTGAGGGCGTTGATAAGGTCCCGTTGTCCCGAGCCGGTGACCACCCAGCATTCGATACCGTTGTCGTGCAGGTATTGCAGCACTTTGTCCACGTCGGGTATGATGCCCGGAAAACCGCCTGTCATTTGGGTGAAATGGTCGGTCTTGTCCTTATAAATGGCTTGAATGAGTTCGGGTGTAGCATCGGTGCCGTACATCTGCTGATGATGCTCCTGAATAACCCCGGTACTCGTGCGTCCTTCGTTGCGGTAGCACTCGATGGCGGTATATGGCAGTCCGTGTTTTGTCATCGCCCATGCCCACGACTCGGCGTGATAGGGCATGGAGTTGTAGAGCACCCCGTCCTGGTCAAAGAAAACGGCTTTGGGCATACGGGTTCCGGCGGAACGGGTTCTTTCTCCGAAGATGGTACTTCCGATACGGACCATGTTACTGCCGCATTCGATGGCGATGGTATAGTCGTCAGACATACCCATGGAAAGAACGGCTTCGTTACCGGATGGCAGATCGGAAACGTCTGTCAGATGGCGAACCAAACTTGCTGTTTGGGTAAAACACCTTCTTATCTCCGTTTCATCCTCGGTGTTCGTCGCCATGGTCATCAGCCCGCGTATGCGTACATTCGGAAACGCGGACAACTGCCGGCAGATGGCGGATAGTTCTTCCGTTGAGAAACCCGTCTTGGTCTCTTCGCGGGCAACGTGTACTTCCAGCAGTACGTCTTGTACAATGCCGGTTCTGCCCGCTTCGTCGTTGATGTCTTGCAGCAACCGTTCAGAGTCCACAGAATGGATCAGATACGGACGCAGTTTCATCAGGTCCCGCACTTTGTTGGTTTGCAGATGTCCGATGAAATGCCAGTATATATCTGACGGCAGTTGTGCGGCTTTCTGCTTCAGTTCCTGCACGCGGCTCTCTCCGAAATGCCTTTCTCCGGCCTCGTAGGCGGCACGTATGGCTTCTGTCGGTTGGAACTTGCTTACACACACGAGCGTGACGTGCGCGGGGATATGCGCACGTACCTTGTTTAAATGGGATGGTATCGTTGAAAACGGACAATTATCGGTCATTGTTGTGCCAGCCATTCGGTGTATGGGGTTATATAGCGTTCTTTTTTCTCGGGATAGACGGTCTCCAGATCGACCATGATGCCGCTTTCGTACACGTTTGCCAGCTCGTCATTGACGGCATTGCCGAAGAACTGCAGTTCGTTGGTCAGGTTGAGGTAGGCGGAGAACATAGGCGGAATGACCGTTCCCTGTTCCCGTACGGCACGCTGGAGAATATGGTAGTTCTCCTGTTTGTCATCGCCGGCAAACGGCAGTTCCATGCCGGACGCCGGACGGAAGGGTTTGTAGGGCGCGAACAACCCTTCTTCCCCGCGATGATAGCGGTTGAGGTAGGCATATATCAGTTCGCGGGCGGTGGTGTTGTAGTCTGGATAGATGGTCACTTTGCCGATCATCCATCTCAGCGAGGGGTGATTGTGCATCAGTGCTCCGATGCCGTCCCATATGTTATCCAGCGCAAAGAGCGCTTTGACACCCATTTCGCGGGTCTGGTACATGGGTTGCACGAATGCGCGTCCGAACTCGATGGTATTGGGCAGGAACTCGCGGATAAAACGCTCCGAGTAATGGAACAGGTGAGCCGAGGTGATAAAAGGCTGTAGCTCGCCTGCCTCGTTCGGTCTCAGTTCCGCCTCCGAGCCTAACAGATAGCGGTATCCTCCGATGATTTGCTTATGTTCCGGATCCCACACAATGAGTTGGTGGTAGGGTCTGGGCATGACGTCCATTTCGTCCATGTCCATCTCTTTGCCTGTAGCTCCTCCTCCGTCGCGATAACTGATCTCACGCAGGCGGGCTATCTCACGCATCACGTTCGGACACTCATGCGCCGTGATGTCATAAATCAAATTATCCGCTTTGTTGGATGGTCGAAGCAGGTGACCTGCCAGTTCGCTTTCCAGTACGGATGTTTCAACAGGTGGTATGATCGGTTGCATGTTCTTTCAACTTTAAACTTTCAACTTTCAACTTTACCTCTTGTGCCCACTCTTTGGGCGTTCGGCTGTTGTCCAGGGTGGTATAGGGAATGGGCGGAAGCACGTGTACACGGAAATGTTTGCCGCGTGCGCCGTACATCTCATCCACCAGGTACAGCATCTCTATATTGAGTTTTATGTGCAGTATTTTGCGTATCAGCGCGAGCATGTAAAAGAAGCGGCTGTTCTGTCCTTCAAAGTAGATAGGCACGATATCCCGGTGGTACTCGCGGGCACGCTGGACGAAGTTCTTCTGCCATTCAAGGTCCTGTATCCGCCATTTACCGTCGATACGCTGGAGCCGGCTGCATGCGCCTGCAGGGAAGGTGAGCACGTCTGTTCCCGATTCCCACATCCGCTGTTGCTGCTCCGCCTGCTCGCGCGTCAGCCGTCCGACTTTGTTGACTGGCGCCCACAAGCTGTTGATAGGCTCCATATACATGAGCAGTTCGTTCACAATGACCTTGAGAGGCCGTTCGCTTGCCGGACTGGTCGCTGGGTCTTTCGGCATCCTGCTGTCATGAATCATCTGTGCGATGATCATGCCATCGAGTCCGCCGAGAGGGTGGTTGGAGACGAAGATGACAGGCTGGTCGGAAGAAGGAATGTTCTCCGCGCCTTCGATAGAGGCGGTGCAACCCAGTTCCTCGGAGAGGGTCATCCGGATGAAGTCATAGTCTCGCAGGTCCGGATGCCTGCTCAGAAACGCGTTCATCTCTTTGATGTGCGTGATATGCTCCAGATACCGGATGATAAATCCGGGTATCCTGGCATTGGGTGCTTTAGCCCGTAGTATGGCGCGGATATCAAACTGCATTCACTTAATGAACGGCGTGAAGGATGTCCACAATCGGCGTCTTGGCGATAGAGATGAGTTCGCAGTCATAACTGTTCATCGCCTGTTTGAGCGCGAAGACCGCATCGTCCAGCATGTTCGCCTGAACGAGTACAGGTACGCTCTTGCGGGTTTCTTTCTCGCCGTCGATGGTGATCATTTCCACGCGTGCTTTGTACCAGTAGGCTCCTTCTTCATTGGGGAAAACCTCAAAGAACTGGCTGCGTTTGCAGCTCTGCACTTCGCAGTCGCCGAAAATGAACGGTTTGAGTTCGGTCATCAGGCAGTTCTCTGCGTCCGAAAAATTAACTGCGCCGTCAATGAGGTAGATCTCTTTTACTTTGCCGGGGTTTTCTTCTCCCGTCTGGCGCTCGTAATGAACTTTAATCTCGTGAAAAATCATATGTTTTACGCTTTAATTTTCAATTCTCAATTATCAATTGTACCACATCGGTGGCGTCAATGTGATTTTGCGGCATGGGACGGATGGTTCCGCTCCAGAGGAGTAGGGGCGAGGCGGGATTCTCGTCGATGACACGGTCCACAGGCGTCTTCTCGTTGTACATGAGTTGCCATCCGGGTTGCAGCATAAAGACGACATCGCCGGTATGTTTTTTGCAGAGCGTGCTGCCTAACAGCGGATAACGTAAGATCTCGTAATGGGGCATGGCGATTTGCACGCCTTCAAAGTCCATCAGGAAATTCGCCACCTGCCGTTCTATGGTCTCCTGGTTGAGCCGTTTCTGTTCGATGAGTGTGCGGTTGAGATAAATGGACTGTCCGTAGGCTCCGTCTACCCATCGTTCGTGTCCGTATAGCGCCATCAGATAGGTGCCTGTCAGCGCGGCTGCACGGTCGGCGTTGAAACGCTGTACCGGCATATGGATATCGCTCAACCGCTGGCTGTCGGTGCCCAGACGCGGACGACCGACTACCAGTACCTGATAGTTCGTGCGACCGATACGTTTGTCCAACTGCTCCATGAGGAATCCTAAATCCTGGTTGAGCCGCAGGTACAGGTCTTCCTGCTCCGCACTGGTGATATAATCGGAAGCGGCATTCGGGCTGAGGGTGTGCAACTGGAGCATCAGCATGTCCGGCGACGCGTCTTTGCCCAACTGCTCGCTTTTCTGTATATCCAGTGCCAGTTCGATGACGAGTGTGTTCGCTTCGGGAGCCTGCAGCAGCACTTTGCCCACTTCGTAACTGAACCCTTTCTTGCGCTCGTACTCCGTCGGGCACATGTACGCGGGGATATCCATGCGCGGTGTCCACATCCTGGCGCAAAGCGTTTCTATCTTGTTGTCTTTGTTCTGGTCAAACGCGGCGGAAGGCAGTCCTTCGCTGTATGCGGCGGTCGCCACCCATTGTCTGGTCTCGCTGTCTATCCAGCAGCAGGCGTTAGCGGCGTGTCCGGCTAACACCACGCTCGTCTCGGGGGTCTGACCGATAGCGTATATCTTGGCTTGCGGATAACGGAGCCGCATCCGGTCGGTCATCGTCTGTGCCAGCAGCGCTTGCGGCGAGACGCGGGAGGATGTACCGATGCCACGTACTTCTTTGTCCTCTAACATGGAGTGAACCTGTCGGTCACGACGCAGAAAATAAGAGTCCATGGTATAACCGTGCCTGTCGGGTGTCGTGCCTGTCATGAGGGTGGCGGTCGTCTCGTTGCCTCCATACACCAGATGCGGATAAGCTATCGTGGTCTGGTAGGCTTCCTCGCTCATCGTGCGTAAACCGCCTTGCTGCCAGTACGGACGTAAGGCGGACAGGTTCTCTGCCGTCAGACCGTCCACAACGGCTACTACCGTCAGACGCGGAGCAGCGAACGTGGCAAGCGAACAAAGAAGCAGGATCAACGGATAATATAGATAAGTCTTGCGCATAGATGTATCAACGGAATAATGAGGAGTCTCCAGCCGAAACCGACGAGGGGATGGCAGGAAAAGAAGGTTAGAAATGCAACTAACAGCAGTAGCAGCACATACGGGATGCCGACCGCCACTTCCACGCCCCGGGACCAGCGTCCGCGACGGCGATCGTAGTAACTGATGCCGGCAATGAGCAGGGCATATAGTGCGATACCGAAATACCAGGTCTTGTACCAGGGTACGGCTTGTATCTCAAACGGTGCGATCTGTTCGCTTTGAACCATCACGGCGTCGGCAGTACGTGCCTGGCTCATATAGAACATCAGTTCTTCGGGTAAGAACAGCCGTTCTTCGCCATGCATGGTCTGGTCGGCTTTGGGACCGAAGAGCAGGTTGATACCGAAATCCGCCCAACTGCCTTTGGGGGTATAGTGCTGAATGAATGTGCGATAGGTTTTGCCTTCCGCGCCTTTATACTCGGACCATTCGCCTTCGGCATTGTTCCCGCAGAAGATACGGGTGATCATGTAATACGGCCGTGTGGCGCAGTTGTCGAAGACAAAGTTATACAGGTACTTGCGGTTCTCCGGCCGGTAGTTCTCCAGTAACGCTTCCCATAGCGCCTGACATTGTTCCGGAGTGAAGTTGAGCCATTGCTCATAGACCGGACGCTGCGTCAGTCCGTACTCGTGCATGAACCACCGGTAAGGCGCGGCGCCTAACTCGTACCATGTCTCGCCGCGCATGAATTTCCAATAGAAATGCTCGGTTTCAAAGTCAAAGATACCGTAGTTGAACACGATATCAATGTCGTTCTCCTCGTCCAGCACCCGTACTGCCGTATGACCGTAGCGTGCGTATAACTCTTCTCCCGGCGCGCAGGTGAGAAGTGCTATCCGTGCGTTGGAACTCAGTTCCTGAGCGCCCGCTGACAGCACGATCGCCAGACAGCCGGCAAGGAGATATGTCCGGAGCCTATGCTGCATACAATGCTATATAATAAGGAATAAACGTGCAAATCATGCCGAGCAGCCATCCCGCACTCACCTGGCTGTCCGTGTGGGCGTTCAGCCGCAGGCGTGCCCACATCATCAGCAGCGACAGACCAAAGAACAGCGTCATCGTGCCGATGGTCGGGATAGCCCCGATGCTCAGACAATATGCCATCAGTCCGCCGACGAAACCCCCTGTTCCCGTTAGGTGAGCGCTGATCTTCCACCAGCGGTTGATAAGCGCGATCAAACCGATAGCGACAGTCGCTCCGACGCTTATCATACTGATACTCAGCGGCGCGTGCAGGATCGAGAACAGGAAATAACTCCAGCATCCAAATCCGAACAGCGTGTATAGATAGGGTATTGTCCGTTCGTGCATGTTTTCGATCTGCATGTCTTTGATATCTCCTTTGCGTACCATGATCCAGATGGCGGAAATGGGGATAGCGCAGGTCAGGGCGAACGTGCCGAAGATGGCTACCAGTTGCCAGACGAGCGGCAGCGGAGTGGCATGCATTGAATACGCCCGACAGAAGAATATCATCCCGTAGGTCGGGATGAACAGCGGATAGAAAAGGACGCTGAGTATGTTGGCTGCTATGTCTGATACGTTTCTCATAAGGTCTTGCGCAAACGTGCTACGGGAACGCCTAACTGGTCGCGGTATTTGGCAACGGTGCGCCGGGCAATGTGATATCCGTGTGTGGACAATACGGTGACTAACTGGTCGTCTGTCAGCGGATTTCGCTTGTCTTCACCGTCTATCACCTCTTTCAGAATCTTCTTTATCTCTCGCGTCGAGACCTCATCGCCCTCGGCATTTAGCATCGATTCGGAGAAGAAATACTTGAGCGGGAAGATGCCGAACCGTGTCTCCACATACTTGCTGTTCGCCACGCGGGAGATGGTGGATGCATCGTAGCCGGTAATGTTGGCGATATCCTGGAGTACCATCGGCTTGAGGCTGATCGGTTCGCCGTCCAGGAAGAAGTCGTATTGGAACTTCAGGATGGCTGTCATCGTCTTTATCAGCGTCTCGTTGCGTTGTTGGATGGCGTCGATAAAACTGCGGGCGGCGTCTATCTTCTGGCGGATGAACAGTTTTGCCTCACGGGTCTCTTTGTTCCGCGGCATATGACTGTAGGTGCTTAGCATCTCCTGATACTCGCGACTGACATGCAGTTCGGGGATGTCGCCCGTATTGAGAATGACGAATAACTCATCGTCCCGCTCCTCTATCGTGAAGTCCGGGATGATGGTCTCGCGCTGGGTTTCATATACCGAACCGGTAAAAGCGTTAGCGGGTTTCTGGTTGAGATGCAGGATCTCCTGTACCGCCGCCTGCCATTCTTCTTCAGAGCAACCTAAACGTTCGATGATCCGGTTGAACTGATGCTTGGAAAAGCGTTCGAAATGCTTGTCGAGAATCTTCTTCGCCAGTACGACGGAGTGCGTCTGGGGCTTGCGGTTCAGTTGCGTCAGCAGACACTCCTGCAGGTTGGCGCTGGCGATGCCGGGCGGGTCAAACTCCTTGATCTGCTCCACGATAGACGCCATCTCTTCGTCTGTCACCGTGATCTGCTCCTGGAACATGAGATCGTCCACTAATTGCTCTATCGTACGGCGCAGGTATCCGTCGTCATCGATATTGCCCAATACCCATTTGGCAATGTGCCGCTGGGGCTTGGTCATGTTCGTCAGGTAAATCTGCGACTTGAGCTCTTCCATCAGACTGCTGCCGCCGATGATAGGCACTTCTCTCCGATCCTCATCCGCAGGGCTGTACGGACTGGAGGTCATGTAACTCGGCGTCTCGTCGTCCGACACGTACTGCTCGTAGTTGAAATCGTCGTTCTGCAGCGGATCCCGCTGACGACCGTCATCGTATCCGTCATCCGGCATGTACCCTTCGTCGAACTCGTCATACGTCTCGTTCGGGTCAAGTGAACGGTCTTCCGCTCCTTCTTCCAACGCCGGGTTATCCTGTAACTCCTCGTTGATGCGTTGACTCAACTCAATAGAAGGCAGTTCGAGCATACGAATCACCTGTATCTGCGCTGCTGTCAACTTCGTCGTCTGTGTCAGCGTTTGTTGAAGTCCTGCTTTTTGCATCAATTCTTAATTCTTAATTGTCAATTGATTCACGTTCTCTGTGATATAAGCCAGCTGTTCCTCGTCCAGTTCCGTGTGCATCGGGAGAGAAAGCACGCACGAAGCCAGCCGTTCCGCAACGGGGAAATCGCCGTCTTTGTAGCGCGGATCGAGGTACGCTTTCTGCTGGTGGAGTGGGACAGGGTAGTATATCATCGCCGGAATACCTTTCGCTGCCAAGCCTTCACGCAGGCGGTCACGGTCGGCGCCGACTACGCGCAGCGTGTACTGGTGGAAGACATGCGTCGAATGGGCTTCGCGTCCCGGAACAAGCAGTTTGTCATTGTTGCCGAACGCCTGGTCGTAATAGGCTGCCGCACGTTGACGGGCTGCGATATACGCATCTAAATGAGGCAGTTTGGCATCCAGCACCGCTGCCTGAATACTGTCCAGACGGCTGTTGACACCGATCATGTCATGATGGTAACGGACGACCATTCCGTGGTTGGCGATAGCGCGCATGCGAGCCGCTAAATCGTCGTCATTGGTGAAGATGGCACCGCCGTCTCCGTAGCAACCGAGATTCTTCGAGGGGAAGAAAGACGTGCAGCCGATATGTCCCATCGTTCCTGCCTGTTTGGTATCCCCGTTGGAGAACGTGTATCGGGCGCCGATAGCCTGGCATGCGTCTTCTACTACATACAGGGAATGCTCCTTGGCTAATGCCATGATTCCTTCCATGTTGGCGCACTGGCCGAACAGATGAACCGGCACAATGGCTTTGGTACGCGGAGTAATTGCGCGGCGGACAGACTCGACATCCATGTTCATCGTCTCCCAGTCCACATCCACCACCACGGGCGTCAGACCCAACAGCGCCACCACTTCGGCGGTAGCGATAAACGTGAAGGTCGGCGTGATGACTTCGTCACCCGGCTGAAGACCCAGACCCATCAGGGCTATCTGGAGCGCATCGGTGCCGTTGCCGACGTTGATCACATGCCTGGCTCCGGTGTATGCCTCCAGGTGCGCCTGGAAATCAGCCACTTTCTGACCTTTCACAAAAGCCGCCGAATCAATTACTTCCTGTATGCCTGCGTCGATATCCGCTTTGATGCGTTGGTATTGGGACTGCAGGTCGACCATTTGAATTGCTCTCATTGTTCTAAGATAAATTCCACTACGCCGGGATAGGCCCAGGCGAAAGTGATATGGGGGTTCGTATAATGTATTTCTACATTGAGTTTGTCCCGCCTCTCGGGCGAATAGTAGCATAGCGCTTGCACGTCCGTCGGGTTCAGTTGTGCGAAATGCGACATGCCGATACGCACACTCACTTCCACTTCGTTCGGGAACAGCCGGATGTGGTAGCCATTCGGCACTCCCACGGCTTGTAACGGGATGATGAATTTCTTCTCGGTAAAACGCTCGCAGATGATTTGTACGGTGATACTGTCTTCCTCGGCACGCACGCCGGGGGGCAGCACTAACGCTTCGCGGAGCACGGTCGTGTCGCTCAGGTTGGTTCGTTCTGCCGCCTCGGTATAGAGCGTGTCGATGGTTTGCAGCACTTTGTCCTGACCGTAAATCTTGATACGGGTACAGCTCAGTACAGGCTGACCCACTGTCTGATATTCTGCGGTCGGAATGAAGGAACCGGCTAATGCGACCGGAACACATTTCTCCTGCTCTGTGAAATACGGACAGGAGATCTCTTCCGGATGGGTCTCGATCAGGCTGCTTGTTCCTTGCAGCAGATTGCTGATACTGCGTCGCAATACGTCGGAAGGCACATGGATTGTGCCTTTGTCGCCGTGGATGTACTGCCTCAGATCGATCGTCAGGTGAAGCGGATCCTTGTGGTAACTGTTCAGACGCGCACCCGCATCACGCACCGCGATCATCACCGTGTCCGGAAGACCCGGATCGCCTGTGCCGATCGAACCCGGCTTGCCCGTATATTGTATAAGTACGGGCACGCGCGTAGTGCGTTCGGATTGCATGGCATGTCCGAACCAGACCAGCCCGGCGAAAAGAACGAAGAACAGATACGTCAGTACATCTCTCCAGCGGGCGCGTTTTGTGGGGCGTTCAGAATTCAATTACTTCTCGGTCGGTTGAGCGTCCGAAGCGTCTTCGAAGACGCTGTCTTTGCTTACTTTGATGGTGACATCCTTCGAGATCGTGATGAGGAATGCGGTCTCCTGTACCTCTTTGATCTCTCCGTAGATACCGCCGGCGGTTACTACCTTGTCGCCTTTTTTCATGTTCAGGCGTTTCTCCTGCAATTCTTTCTGCTTCTTCGTCTGGGGACGGATCATAAAGAAATAGAACACTACGAAAATCAAAATCATCATGATCCAGAAAGACCATTGACTTCCTTGCTGTGCAGCGCCTTCAGCCTGCAATAAAATCAAATTCAACATCATATTATAAATTTTAATTAGTTACCAATTACGTCCAATTGTCAATTACTTCACTGCTAACGCCTTGAAGAACGTCCCGCTGTTCTTCATCTCGCGCAGAATCTCTGTCAATATACCGTTCACGAACATGTAGCTCTTCTCGCCCGAATACTCTTTTGTCAGCTCGATGTACTCGTTGAGCGATATCGTCAGCGGAATATCTTCGAACTCTAATATCTCCGCCAATGCCACCTCTAACAGCACGCGGTCCATATACGCGATACGGTCCGCGTCCCAGCCTTTGAGGTGCGTGTTGATCAGCTCCTCGTACTGCGCGTGACCCTCAATCGCTTTCTCTAACAGCTTGATCGCAAACGCCTCCTCTTCGTTGTTGTCGAACATCTCCAGTAGCGGCATGTCGGCATCCGAATCCTCTTTGAACCGTTTGATGGTCTTGATGACATAACTGATACAGATGTCTGCATCCGTTGTCCAGTTGGACTTGTCCAACACCACTTCTAACTCCTCCAATGCATCGCTCAGCACGTCGCTTTCTGCTAACAGGTACTGGTAAATCTGGCGCCAGATGCGCTTGTCGTCCTCGTAACTGCATTTCTCCGCCTCCATGTACTTGCGGTAGAAATCGCTGTCTGCCAGTTGGTGATAGATGTCGATGATAGCCGGCTTGGCGTTCTCCCAGCTCAGCTGCTGCTCCTGGATACGGTGACGCAGGGCGCGATTGTCAAACAACTGCTGGGCAAGACGGTTTTCTACAAACCGGCGGTTGGCGGTCCACGATGCGTGCGTTGCACGGGCACGGCCTGCCTGACCTTCCAGCTGGTTCTGCGCATAAGCCGTCAACTCGTTGACGAACTCCAACAGCATAAAATATAAATCATACGTGTCGGCAAAACTCTTGCGCAGCTCGCGACGCGCCGTAGTTACTGTTTTGTCGGAATTTTTGTAATACGCGAATAGCGTTTGAACCACTCGCGTGCGTACCATAGTTCTGTTTATCATGACGATATTGGCATTAATCTCTAAAAATCGCGCAAAGTTACGAAAAAAAATGCATATATGCAAGCAAAATCTTCAATTTAGTTGTATTTGTTATAATAAATGCAAAAATATTTCGCATTTATTTGGATAAATGGAAAAATTTTACTAACTTTGCAGCGTTTTTTATAAAATTGGTGTAAGATGGAAAACAAATCGGAAGAGAGACGCGAACAGGAAATCGTTTACAGCCGTTCGGTCAAAGCAGGGAAACGTATCTACTATCTCGATGTGCGCAAGGCGCGGAACAATGATCTCTATCTCTGTATCACGGAGAGCAAACGTCGGCAGGCGGAGGGCGAGGAAGCACCTTCCTTTGAGAAACACAAAGTGTTCCTCTACAAGGAGGATTTTGCGCATTTTACAGAAGGACTCGAGGATGTCATTGCCTACGTAAAGAGCCAGTTGGGCGAAATCGAGCAGCGCCAGGAGTGGACTCCCGAAGCGGAAGGAGAACCTGCTGCTGCGGAGGGCGAACCCAAACGCAAAGGAATCTTCGGAATTTTCAAATAAGAAAATCAATTATACCTTCTGCGATGGTCGTTTTGGATTGCAAAGGCAATTCGAACGACTTTCCGTCGGCACTATAGATGGTTACGCAGTTGGTGTCGGTTCCGAAACCAGCACCCTCGTTGCGTAGCGAATTAAGGACGATAGCGTCCATATGTTTGCGCTCTAATTTGCGGAGCGCATTTTCTTTTTCATGCTCCGTCTCCAAGGCAAAACCGATCAGTTGCTGGTGTGCCTGTTTGCTTTCTCCCAACGCGCGGGCGATGTCCTTGGTGGTCGTCATGCGGAGAAGCATCTCCGTCTGACCATGCTGTTTCTTGATCTTCTCCCCGGCAGGCTCAGCAGGGGTGAAATCCGCCACGGCGGCGCATAGGATGGCTTTGTCCATCCGGGGCCATACTGCCGTACATACCGCGTACATCTCACGCGCGGACAAAGCGTCGATACGGTGGATGGTTCCGAACGGATCCAGCGGATGAATGCTCATTGAACCGCATACAAGGGTCACCTCCGCCCCGCGGCGGGCACATGCGTGAGCTAACGCTACGCCCATCTTACCGGTGGAACGGTTGCTCACAAAGCGCACAGGATCAATCGGTTCGACCGTGCCCCCTGCGGTAATGAGCACCTGCTGCCCCTGCATCGTCTTTGGCGTCAAAGCATGCTCGATGGCTTCTTGGATCACTTCGACTTCCGGCATTCGGCCTTTGCCGCTCGTGCCGCAGGCTAACGGACCTTCAGCCGGTTCTACGATACGTATCCTCTCCCACGAACGCAATGTGCGGATGGCTTGCTGCGTCGCAGGACATTCCCACATCTTGTCGTTCATCGCCGGAACGAGCACAATAGGCTTGCGGGCGGCGCACGAACACAGCGTCGTCGTCAGAGCGTCGTCCGCGATGCCCGAAGCCATCTTGCCTAATACGTTCGCCGTCGCCGGAGCGACTACCATCATGTCACACCATTCCGGCAGAGAGATATGCTCCGTCGCATGGGCGTTGATGGCGGCAAACACATCCGAATAGACGGGATGACCCGAGACTGTCTGTAACGTCAGTTCCGTTACAAACTCTAACGCGTGACGAGTGGTCGTCACGCGTACTTCTGCGCCCTCTTTGACGAGCGAGCGGATCAGCTCGGGGATTTTATAAGCGGCGATCCCGCCGCTTATTCCCACCAAAATGTGTTTGTCCCGCAAACTCATTTATTATTTCAACGCCTCGTCGCGGTTGCCCGAACGATAAACGAGTTCGCCGTCGATGAACTCCTGCGTAGCCATCAGAGTCGGCTTTGGAAGACGCTCGTACTGGCGGCTGATCTCGATTTGCTCTTTGTTCTCGAACGTCTCTTCGAGGTTGTCCTGAGGAATAGAGAAGTCTTGCAGTTTGGCATCCAACTCACGCTTGATACCTATGCTGATCTGGTTCGCGCGTTTGGCGATGATAGCGACCGTCTCATACACGTTGCCTACCGGCTCTGTCAACTGGTTGATGTCACGTGTTACCGTGTTCTTTGGGGCTTTTGAACTTTTGTAATCCATAATTATATCTTCAATTTTCAATTATCATTAATTTCCTTTGTACTTTGTACTTTGTCCCTTGTACCTTGTCCCTTTGTCCCTTGTACCTTGTCCCTTTGTACCTTCCTTCACTCTTTCGTGATTTTCTTCACCTGTACTAACATCTTGTCCGCTTCCTTGCGGTGCTTCGAACTGGGATACTCGGTGATAAAATTATAGTACTCGTCCTGCGTGTCGCGGGCACGCTCCATTTTCTTCTCCTCGATCGAATTGATCATCTGGGCGTATTTGGCTTGCAGGATGAGCCAGTTGAAATCCTCCTGGTACGAATTGCTCGGATAGTCTTTGAGCGCATTCTTTGCCACAATCTCGCAACTCAGGTAGTTGTTGCCCAAATACGTACCGAGGTTGTAATACAACTTGGCGCTCAGTAACTCCTTCAGCGCCAACTTGTCATACAACTCGCCCATCTCTTCGTACGCTTGCTCGGCGTACGGGCTCTCGGGATAGAGCTCCACGAAAACTGTAAACGCCTCTATCGCATTACGGGTCGTCGTCTGATCCAGACGCGCATCGGGCGAATCCAGATACTGGCAATGACCTACCTGGAAATGCGCTTCGGTCGAGTACTTGCCTTTCGGGTAGTTGCGCACATATGCCTGATAGTACTCCGTTGCGGACTCATAGGCTTTCTGACCCATGTAACTGCGGGCAAGATAGGCTAAAATATCCTCCGAACGCTCCGTGCCTTTGTAGTACGAAGACACGTCGTCCAACAGGGTCTGGGACTTGACATACTGCTTGTCGTTGAAATAACGCAACGCCGCCTGGTATTTCTCCTCCGGATCGCGGGATTTCAACAATCGCTGGTACTCGCCGCAACTCGTCAACAGGCACGCGAACAATAATATGATAAGTCCGTTTTTACGCATTCTAATCAAAAAAGCCTGCAAAGATACTACAATTTTTTTACATACGCAAATATTTTTGTATTTTTTTTCGTTTTTCTTCGTTTTTGTAGCATAATTGTGCTATTTCTCCTTCATTCTCCCTTCTCACTCTTCGGTTTAGTCCTTGGCGATGTCCCGCCAAGAATTTCATTTTCCGGTCTACGTGACTTTCTCCGGTTTGACCGAGACAAAGCCGAGACGATGTCGAGACAGAGACGAGACTAAGACGGGATCAATCCGACGGTCACTCGAACGCAACACCTGATCTCACTATAGGCATAAGCACGCCAAACAATAGTGAAATCGATAAAAATACAATTTTTATTTGCTCATATCAAAAAAAAATTGTAACTTTGCACCCTGGATGCATAGTAGTATGTCCTATATGAACCGTATTATGATGTTAAAGAAATATTTTCTTGCCGGCTTGGCTTTATTCGGTACTGTTGCGATGATGGCACAGAGTGATGACCATATTGCGGAAGGCTTGGCTTCGGTGGCTACGATCGCCGCCGAGACGCGGACGATAGACACCCCACAGGACACTACCGATGTGTTGCTCGCAAACGATTCGCTTCCTGAATGGAAAAAGAAACTCTATTACGGGTATAATTTTGACATCTATTTCCACCACGACTCGCGTGCCAGCCGCAAGGAGAACGGATGGTCGTTTGCCTTGGAACCTGAACTCGGATGGCGGCTCAAAGAGAGGCTGTATCTCGGATTCCGCTTCGGGGGCAGCTATCAGGACTCGTACAACACCTATTACTATGAGGCACTTGACGGAAGCAAGGTGTCGGAGGAGTTGCGCGTTCAATTGGGCACGTGGAATGTCACGCCTTATGTCCGTTACCGTCTCAAGACGCTCTTTGACGGCAAGGTGGGTATCTGGCTCGAAGCGCATTTGTACGCAGGAATGGAGTTTCCGCGAGTGGCGGACGGAGTCGTTGCCGGAACGGACTATGACGGGCTGAGACACAGTATAATCTATGGCGCGCAGGTATCGCCTGTCGTCACCTATCAGTTCAGCCGCAAGCGTTCGTTCCAGATCTTCTTTTCCATTCTGTCGGCGGGCTATAGCGGTACTACCTTCTGCAAGGTGGATCCGGCAACCGGTAAGCGCTATAATGAATACACCAACGATGTCATAATCTTCTCCGGCAAGTTGCGCAACTTGGTTGCCAACCAGTTCACGCCAGGATTATACGGTCTCAAATTCGGTATCCAGAAGAGCTTTTGATGAGATATAAGTCCCTGTTTTGGAAAGTTCCCCTTGCTGTAGCCGGCATCGTATTGGGAGTGTTGCTGTTACTGTTGGTGGCAGTAACATGTGTCCTCTATGTACCTTCCTTACAGACGGCGGTGGTGGAGAAAGGCCTGGTCATCGCACGAGAAAAGACAGACATGGATATGGATTTGGGGGACTTGTCGTTGCTGCTGGGCGATTCGTTACCTCCTCAGAATCAGGATAGTTTTCCTGTCTTTATCCGCCTTTCGCCTTGGACGCTCTACCGCGCATACAAAAGCGAAACGGATCTGCCTTTGCTACTGGACATAGACAGCCTTTATATCGGTCATCGCGGGCAGGACACCTTGGTGTATGTGCATTCCTTGCGTCTTTGGGCTAAACTTCTGACGTCTGAACTGGCTGCCAATGACACGGCGCAGCAACAAAGTACCTTGACCGATATCCCGATAGCCGTAAACCGTCTCCTGCTGGATCGGACCACCTTCCACTCCGATAGCCTCATAGAGGCGGTGGGTATTGATGCCTTGGTCGGTCATCTGGACGTCTCCAGCCCCGAACTCATTATCGCGAAAGGGCAGTATCCCCTGCATGGCTTGCGTTTGTACGATGCCTACGTCGGTATAGACCTGCGCTCTACCGCCGAAGACACTGTGCCGGATCCCGTGGACACGGTGCCTATGCTCATGGCGTTTGAGGTCCCGGATGGCGAAATGCGCAATATGCATTTTGCCCTCACTCCGTTAGGGCTGCATGTGCGTGCCGGGCGCCTGGCTACAAATGTGCAGGCGGATGTGGGCAATAACCTCTATGACGCACGTCGTCTGGAGGCGGGAGGCACGTCCCTGACGATAGGGGAGCTGTACCTGCCGTTTGATACGCTCTACGGAGATGCATGTGTCGATCTGAACAGCCAGCTTATTACCAGCCGCGGGCTGCATGCACGTTCCGACGAGTTGGGCGCAAAAGCGTATCTTGCTACTACTGAAATGAACTTGGAGACCATGCGGGTCGATGTCATGGGCGATGCCGATTTCCGGGGATCCAAAGCGCGGCTGAGAGGCTGTTACGACATTGACGATGAAGCCTACGACCTGCATGTGGATGTGGATAAAGTGAATCTGGCACCTTTCCTGCAGGATAACACACGTGTCATCGTGGCGGGGCAGATAGATGCCGAGGGAAAGGGACTGAACCCCGACTCACGTGCGATGCGTTCAAGAGTGAAAATGCACCTGACCGATGCCATATACGACAATATCGATGTGTCCGGTATGAGACTCGATGCCGCTTTGGAAAACCGCGCTGTGGAAGGATCCTTGCATCTGCCCTTTGCCATGAACGCAGACAGTATGCAGGTGTTGGCGCAGACAGAACACATGTTCCGCGTAAAGGATTTTATGACGATAGACCGGATAGGCATAGACTATCGTACCGAGATGCATAATGTTAAAGCGCACGTGGCAGGCGAAGACTTCCGGGCGCAGAACCTCAATATGCACTTCGCAACGGATTCCGCCACCTCGCTCGACTTGGAGACAGAAGGACTCTCCGTTGATGTGGCATCTCCTATGCACGTGCTCAAACTGGTGGAGCATATACAACCCTTGTTGGCTGCGGTTAGCGACTCCTCTGTCATCACGCCGATTACTTCTCTTGCTGACTTGACCAAACTGGACACCCTGCGTCATCTGATTCCCGACCTCAAGGCAAATATCGCTCTCCGTCATGGTAGTCCTGTGCAGCATCTTATCGAAAAGCAGGGGCTGGACATCAACGAGGTAGCTTTGTCCCTCTCGTCCGATAGTGCCCGCACGGACGTGACGCTCAATGCCTCTGTCCCGGAGAGTGCAAATCAGGCGGATTCGTCATCCGTGCTTCGTATTCCTGCCGCAAAGGCTTCCCTGCGGATCCGGATGCAGGAAGGAACGACCCTCGCTTCCCTTTCCGCTGACAGCAAACTGACGGATGGCGCAATGTCGTTGCACGGACTCAAAACAGATGCGGACATATGGCTCGATCTGGAGCGGAAAGGAAACGACTTGAATGGAACCGGCTGTCTGACGATGGACGACCTGACCTTCGGGGAGATGGATTTGGGGAGCCGCATGGTCAATTTGTCTCTCGCGCGTTCTGACAATTATACGAACGCCTTGCGCGCGGATGTGCAGATGGATGATATCCCCTTGGAACTGGCGGATAGCATCATCAAGATGGCGGACTTGGATCTGAAAGGTATCATACGGGCGCAAGCCACAATAGACGGCTTGCCGGAACAGATAGACCTCTCTGCGGAAGTCTTGCCGCTCAAAGTAGCCGCCTTGTACAAACCCTACAACGTTCAACTCGGTTTGGGGGAGACGCCGATAGTAATGAAGCATAACAAGGTGGACTTCAACGGGTTGCCTATTTACGGAGCGGATAGCACGTTTATTGCGCTGACAGGAGGATTAGACCTCAATAGTATGCGCCTGGACATCACCATCGAGGCGGATAGTTTCGCGCCGGCGAAACTGGAGAAGAATGGTCCTATTCCTGTCTATGGCGACTTGGCTACCGATATCCGCGGAACCGTGACAGGTCCCTTGGACAGCATCGTCGCCGATGTCGATGTCACGGTTCTGCCCACGACGGACATTACCTATCCCATAGACAAGAAGAACCTCGCGCAGGTCAAGCCGCGCGGAACGGTTAACGTGCGTTACGGCACAGCGGAAGGGGAACTCAACCTTGGAGGACAACTCAACGTCGATGACGGTTTCATCCGCTATTCGCCCAAAGCGTATCCTATCATGCCTTTCCATGTGGACTCAGGTAGTCGCGTGACATTCAACGGATCTGTCGGTCAGACCCTTCTGGATGTCTCCGCGTCGCAGAAAGTGAAAGCGGACGTGGAGTCCCAGGACGAAGAGACGCGCCGCGTGGACTTCCGCACGGGTGTGCGGGTGAATGGGGTAGTGGACTCCATTGGACTCAGTTCAATAGGTTTCTTCCTCGAAGCACCCGACGACGAGACCATTACCCGGGAACTTGCATCGGTGGACGAAGAGACACGCGAAGGGCTGGCTGCCACCCTCCTGGCTACCGGCATGTACGTCGGAGAAAGCAACGTGGCGGCGCAGCGCGGTGGATATGCACTCTCGTCCATCATCAACAGCCGCCTGAATGCAGCCATGGCGAATTCCAAAATGGGCAAGTTTGTGGATATAGATCTCAGTACTGCCCAGACGGAGCATATCGGCGGTACGACCAACGACATGAATATCGCCATTAGCAAGTCGTTCTTCAATGACCGTTTCCGTATAACCGTCGGTTCCACCTTGACCGATAACCCCGAGGTCAACAAGACCAGCGGTTTGCTCAGCAACCTCTCTGCCGATTACAAACTGACCAAAGAGGGGAATGTGTCGCTCCGCGCCTTTGCACAGCGCGATTATAACAATATCCTCGAAGGAGATCTGTTCAAATACGGTATCGGCGTACGTGCCAAGAAAGAATGGCACAAATCGTCCAGAACCTACGGGCTGTCTGCCGATGCGGATATCGCGTGGCGGTCGAACAATAGTCTCGGACCCAACTTGACTCTGACCCATTCCATTAAAAACCTCTTGGGCAAAGGCGAGACGTTCTCCGTCAAGGGGAATAGCGCTTATTATTGGGCGTTACGGAACCGCCACCCGGGCGATCCCAAGAAAACGGATACCTATAAACTCGGTGTCAATACGGCGCTGGTCTTCCCCTATCTCCATTGGGTCGGGGACAACAACCCGGATGGTGACACACGCTATATGCTGGGCTATCAGTATGAGAATATCGCTGGCGGATACGGTGTGCATAAGGTGTCGGGCTCGTTCACCTATTTTATCAAGTCCTCGCCCTATATCACACATGCCTTCACGCCTTTCTCGCTCTCTGTAGTGCGTGTCAAAGCGGAGTCGGATAGCCTCATGAACAAGGCGGCGGAGTACCCCCAACTCATGAAAGTGCTGGCGAGTCCCGAGTTCGTACCTTCTGTCGGTTACACCTTTACCTACAGCGACTATCGCGCCAAAAGGGCGGTCAATACCATGTTCGAGGTGGGTGTCAAGGAGTCGGGAAACCTCATCAACGCCATTTATTGCCTGTTTGGATACAAATGGAATGATACGGACAAACCGCTGGGTTCTATCACCTTCAACCAGTTTGTCAAACTGAACGCCGAATTGCGTAACAAGTTCAATATCACGGATCGTGTATGCATCGCTACGCGCTTGTTTGCCGGAGCGAACATACCGCTGGGCAACTCGGTCGAATCGCCTCTCTCCGAAGCCTTCTATGCCGGAGGACCTAACGGAATGAGGGCGTGCTCGCCTTATGCCTACGGACCCGGTAACTTCTATTCCGACAAATACAACCAGAACTTCTTCCATGCAGGGGATATAAAACTGGAGGCGAACTTCGAATTGCGCTTCCCCATTGTATGGAAACTGTATGGAGCTGCTTTCCTCGATGCGGGAAACGTGTGGAACTGGTATAGTACCGCGGACTTGTTTAAAGCTGCAGGGATAACGGATTATATGGAGAAACTGCAACTGCGCGAGGAACTGTATGACGGCATTATGAACAATCCGGATTTTGCACGGCAGATAGCCTTGGGCACCGGAGCCGGCTTGCGGCTCGACCTGGACGGTTTGGTAATACGCCTCGATCTGGGTGTCGCCATACATGCGCCTTTCCTCAACTATAAGTACACCAAGGAGTGGAAACCCGACACCTCGCAGCCTATAAACACTTATTTCAATATCCCCTCCGCGTTGGACGCCATGCGGCTCAATTTCGGTATAGGATATCCGTTCTGACATAATTGATAAAAAATAATATATGGTACACGATCTTTACATTTTAATGATTACGGCAGGTATTGTCAGCCTGTTGTTCAAATTAATGAAACAGCCGGTGGTATTGGGATACATTGTTGCCGGCGTCTTGGTGGGACCGAATCTGTTTGGCGGATCCTGGGTGGATGCGCACAACGTAGAAGCATGGGGGAACATCGGCGTCCTCTTTGTGCTCTTCTGTATCGGTCTGGAGTTCCGCATCAAGAACCTCATTGCCAGCGGCAAGGTGGCGGCGATAGGAGCGCTAACCATCATCGGAGGTATGATGCTCTTGGGCTTCGGAGTAGGGAAATGGGCGGAGATGGATATGTTGAACGCCCTGTTCCTTGCCGGCATGCTCTGTATGTCCAGTACGACCATCGTCATGAAAGCGGTGGACGAAGCGGGACTAAGCAAAGAGCGCTTTGTCAAAGGTGCCACGAGTATTCTCATCATCGAGGACGTGGTGGCGGTGGTACTCATGGTATTGCTCTCCAGTATTGCAATCAAACACCAGTTTGAAGGCGTGGAATTGCTCAAGAAAGTGGGGGTTCTGGCACTCACCCTCGTCATATGGTTTGTCTTTGGTATTCTGATTATACCTACACTTCTGCGCAAGGTGAAGAAATACCTCAATGACGAGACGCTGATCATCCTCGCCTTGGGTCTCTGCCTCGGAATGGTTCTGACGGCGGAGGAAGCCGGATTCAGTAGCGCCCTCGGTGCGTTTGTCATGGGTACGATCCTCGCCGAAACGGTTGAGTCCCATCGTATAGAAAAAATGATGACGCCGCTCAAGAATGTCTTTGCCGCGATCTTCTTCGTCTCTGTCGGTATGATGATCAACCCCTCCTCCTTGCTGGAGTACTGGCCCAGCATCCTGCTGGTTTGTTCGGTGATCATCATCGGCATGATCGTCTTTGGTACCTTGGGTTGCTGGTGGGGCGGAGAGACGATGAAGGATGCCATGCAAACCGGTTTCTCTTTTGTCCAGATCGGTGAGTTCTCCTTCATCATTGCTGCTTTGGGTAATAGTTTGAATGTCACGCATCCTGCGCTTTATCCCATTATCGTAGCGTCCAGTGTCGTGACGACTTTCCTCACGCCGTATATCATGAAGGCGGCTGTTCCCTGCTATACCTTCTTTTATAAACACGCGCCCGAGCGCCTGCGCACGAAGATGGACAAACGCGAGCAACAGGTGGAACAGGTATCCGCTGAGCAGGCTCCCGCGACCAATGTCGCTGACAAGGCACGCCATGCCGTACGTCATACGTACATTACCAAACGGCTGGTCGATCTGTTTATCAAGAACATGAGCGAGAATGACTAACTCATTCCGTTAAACGTACAATAAATAATTAGTATGCAAGGCAATTTCACGTACTACAATCCCACCAGACTTTATTTTGGTGAAGCGTCTTTGGACAAACTCAAAGACGAGTTGACGAACTATGGCAACACCGTATTGCTCAACTATGGCAGCGGTAGTGTCAAGCGGAACGGCATCTACGACCGGGTGGTCGCCATCCTGCGTGAAGGCGGCAAAACGATCATTGAGAACCCCGGTGTGATGTCGAACCCCACGCTGGAGAAACTGGACGAAGGCATTCGCATCGCCCGTGAGAATAAAGTAGAGTGGATCCTATCGCTGGGTGGTGGCAGCGTGTGCGACTACTCCAAAGGAGTAGCGGCTTCGGTCAATTTCGAGGGCGACTACTGGAATGAGTTCTGGGTAGAAGGCAAACAGCCGCCTAAGGACCAGCGGATCCTGCCCATAGGCTGTATTCTCACAATGGCTGGAACGGGCTCCGAGATGAACGGAGGTGCGGTAATAACAGACGCGGCTAACAGCAACAAACTCGGTCATGTCTTCGACAGCCGTCTGATGCCTAAGTTCGCTATCCTCAACCCGCGGTTTACTATGACCGTGCCGCTCGACCAGATGAAAGCTGGTATCTACGACATCATGAACCATATCTTTGAACAGTATTTCAGTGATTTTGACGACAATACCAGCGATTATATCTCCGAAGGACTAATGCGTTCGCTGATCGTGGCTTCGCGTGCGGCGGTTAAGAACCCGCAGGACTACGAAGCGCGTTCCAACATTATGTGGACAGCTACCTGGGCGCTCAATACGCTCATTAAATGCGGCAAATCCGAAGATTGGATGGTACATATGATCGGTCACTCGCTCGGCGCCTGGACCCACGCGCCGCATGGATATTGCCTGGCTTCCGTGTCTATGGCGTACTACCGCCGTGCGATGAAAAACGGCTATGCCAAGTTCGAACGCTTTGCCCGTAACGTATGGGGCGTCAATACTGCCGAAGAAGGTCTCGAAGCGCTCCGTAACTGGATGCTCGAAATAGGTCTTCCGCTCACCATTTCCGAGATAGGCGCTACGCCGGATATGATAGACGACATCGTCTCTACAACCGTCATCTATCCCGCCGGCTACCTCGACCTCACTCCGGAAGATATCAAAGCGATCTTAAACGATAGTTTATAATCCTATCCCCCTCTTTCCCATTGCGGCTGAATGTCGCAAATAACTACAACTAATCTTTATAATTATGGCAACAATTTATGATTTTAAAGCCCTCTCCAACAGAGGCAAAGAAGTGAATCTCGCGGACTACAAAGGTCAGGTGATTCTTATTGTCAATACCGCTTCCAAGTGCGGCTTTACCCCGCAATACGACGGGCTGGAGGAACTGTACAAGAAATACAAAGACCGGGGCTTCGTAATTCTTGGCTTCCCCTGCGACCAGTTTGCCAACCAGGAACCGGGCAGCGACGAGCAGATTGAAGAGTTCTGCCGTCTCAACCACGGCGTGACCTTCCCGCTCATGGCGAAATCGGATGTCAACGGTGCAAACGCGAACCCTGTCTTCGAGTTTCTCAAGGCACAGGCTCCGACCGAGGAGTACAACGGACTCAAAGCAAAAGCAACACACGCCATGCTCAAGCGTATCAGTAAGAGTGTGGAGAAAGACAGCGACATCCTATGGAACTTCACCAAGTTCCTCATTTCCCGTGACGGCATGACCATCCAGCGCTTTGCCCCCGTAGCCGAGCCCAAAGACTTCGAGCCAAACATCGTCGCTGAGTTAGATAAGTAAGAAAATCCTTTGTACCCATGCGTGAGTTCGGGTAGACTTTGGGACATAGGACTTCCCGTAGGTTTTCCTGAACTGGCTCCCAAAGATTTATCTACGGAGCAGGCAGCGGAACTGTACGATGTGGGCGCCAAGAGTCCCGCTTATACCACCCGCATAGATGATATCCTGGTCCTGAAATGCTGATGACGTACTCCTTAATTATATTCGCGTGTGCGTGCGTGTGTATGTCTATGTGAAAAACAGCCGTTTTGAGGGCAAAACAAAACTATTTTGCACTTTTCTCCGCATATATTTGCATATGTGACAAAAAAGCAGTACCTTTGTAGCCTCAAAGGTTATAGAAGAAAGATTATGACAGTTCCTTTTTTGAGTTTACATGACGTGACAGCCATGCACGGAGAGGAGATCCGTGAGGCGGCGCGACGCGTGATAGATAGCGGATGGTATCTGCAAGGCAAAGAGAATGAGGCGTTTGAGCAGCATTATGCGGCGTATATCGGTTCGCCTTACTGCATTGGTTGTGCAAACGGTCTGGACGCACTGATATGGATTTTCCGCGCCTATATCGAATTGGGTGTGATGCAGCCCGGAGACGAGGTGATCGTTCCGGCTAACACCTACATTGCCACGATCTTAGGCATCACGGAGAATGGTCTCAAACCGGTTCCTATCGAGCCGCGCAGGGAGACGCTGGAGATCGATGATTCGTTGATTGAGGCGGCTATCACGGAGCGGACGAAAGCGATATGCATCGTGCATCTGTACGGCAGGAATGCCATGACGGACAAGATCGCGGAGTTGTGCAAGAAATACAACCTCAAGCTCATCGAGGACAATGCGCAGGCACATGGATGTTATTGGAAGCCTACCTCTGACTCCTCCCTAAAGGGAAGAGGAAATGATTGTTTCGCGAGTGTATGGGGGACTCATACGGCAGATTCTACACAGTACGATTTGTTGAAACAAAATGCGATAGCCAATCGCAAGACTCCGCCTGAGGCTGAGGAGATTATGTGGAGCTTGCTGAAAGGGAATAATCTCGGCTTGCACTTCAGACGTCAGCACATCATTTTAGATTATATCGTGGATTTTATATGCCTTGATAAAGGCTTGGTAATAGAATTAGATGGAGGCTATCATAATGATTCGCAGCAGAAAGAGTACGACGAACAACGTACGGCACATTTGCAGCATTTGGGATATACAGAGTTGCGATTTACAAATGAGGAGTTGCTGTGTAGTCCTGATGCAGTTATTGCAAAGATTAAAGTGGTCGCATCCAACCTCCCCTCCTTTAAGGGAGGGGCAGGGGGTAGGCTTATTCACACGGGCTCGATTGGCGATGCGGCGGGGCACTCGTTCTACCCTGGTAAGAATCTCGGCGCGTTGGGCGATGCCGGAGCGGTGACGACCAATGATCCGGAACTGGCTGCGGCGGTGCGTGCCCTTGCGAACTATGGCTCCCAACGCAAATATGTCTTCAAATATGCCGGACGAAACAGCCGTTTGGACGAGATTCAGGCTGCCATTCTGGATGTCAAACTGAAGTATCTGGACGAAGATATCAAGCGTCGTCAGGAAGTGGCGGCGTACTACTATGCGCATATCTCGAATCCGCTCATCGAACTACCTGAACAACTTCCTGACGAGAATAACGTCTACCATCTCTTCCCGATCTTGGTAAAGAACTCCTTCCCTTCACGGGTGAAGAGCTCTGCTCGATCGGACTTCCAGTGGACGTCCGTAGAACATCATGAGGTAGGCTCGTTGCGGGATGCACTGCACGACTATCTGGCAGAAAAAGAGATAGGTACCGTTATCCATTATCCCATTGCTCCGCACAAGCAAGAGTGCTATGCAAAACACCCCTCCTTCCAGGGAGGGGACGGGGGTAGGCTTTCCCTCCCTGTCACCGAGTTCCTTGCCGATGCCGAACTGTCGTTGCCTATTAGTCCCTGCATGACACAGGAGCAGATCGAGTATGTCGTGACGTGTGTAAATCGGTTTAAATAAAATACTGACATCCTGCAAAATCGGCGATTTTGGTTGCAAAATAAACATTTTTGAACGATTTTCCCATATATATTTGCATATATGGGATTTTTTTTGTACTTTTGCAGCCGCAATCTTTGTGTGCGTGTGTACGCGTACATATACACACGAGAGGAACAAGACATTGCACTAAAAATTGGATAACAAAACACAAAAATGAGTAATATAGCAATTGAATTTGAACACGTGTCCAAGCAGTACCGCTTGGGTCTTGTGTCCACCAAAACATTATCTCACGATATCCGCCGCTTCTGGATAACCAACGTCTTGGGCAAGGAGGATCCCTATCTCAAGATCGGTGAAACCAATGATCGCGCTTCGAAGGGTAACTCCGAATACGTCTGGGCTCTCCGTGACATTGATTTCAAGGTGGAGCAAGGTGACGTTGTCGGCATCATCGGTAAGAACGGCGCCGGCAAATCGACGCTGCTGAAACTGCTGAGCCGTGTCACGGGTCCCACTACCGGAACCATTCGGGCACACGGTCGTATTGGTTCTCTTCTTGAGGTCGGCACCGGCTTCCACGGAGAGATGACAGGTCGTGAGAATATCTTCATGAACGGTGCCATCTTGGGCATGACCCGCGCAGAGATCCAGTCTAAATTGGATGAGATCATAGATTTCTCTGGCTGTGAGAGATATATTGACACCCCTGTCAAACGTTACAGTTCAGGTATGACAGTCCGTCTGGGCTTTGCCGTGGCAGCCTTCCTTGATCCGGAGATTCTCGTTGTGGATGAAGTCCTCGCTGTCGGTGATGCCGAATTCCAAAAAAAAGCGATAGGGAAAATGCAGGATGTAAGTAGTGGAGAAGGAAGAACAGTGCTTTTTGTAAGTCATAACATGGGTTCCATCCGTCAATTATGCAAGCATGGTATCTTGTTGGAGAACGGACAGATGAAAGTAACAGGGGAAATCAACTATGTGGTAGATGAATACATGAAATCTACGCACATAGTGGACATGCCTGCATTCTATGATCGTCCGACGATTGATCCGGTCAAACCCTTCCAGATGTTGCATGCAGAGTTCCAAGATGAGAACGGTCAAATGCGCCAGACATTCTCTTGCGACGAGGATATCATTTTGGAAATGACATTCTTGGTACGAGAGCGTATCCCTGGCATCTATGGCTATTTCCATTTTTGCCGTGCGGCAGATGAATCGCCGGTATGGGTGTCGGATAGCAATGATGTGATTCGCAATAAACTGGAGACTTTGCCGTTTGGAGAATCAAAGGTTCGTATTCGTTTCCCGAAACGCACCTTGGCAGGAGGTTCATACTTGGCAGGTCTGAATTTTACGAGTCATTTTAGTACTACAGGTTTTAATGTGGAATCTCCTATGTTCTTTGCTACGATTGAAGTGCATGATTATAAGACGGATCGTGCGGATACCCGATTGGGAGCCTATAGTACCTTGTTGGACTGGGAATTTGTAAAATAATAGTGATGACAAATAGTTTTAATAATAGTATCGTAGTTTTTGTCTATATCATTGCCAATGCACTTATCTTCTTGGTGCATGGAGTTTTTTGGGATGATCTGACGATTTTAAATGCATCGAAGGAAGCTATATTGGAGCAATATATTGGTAATGGCATGCCATGGACTGGATACTTACATTGCTTTATGCAACAATTGCCTCATACGGTATTGTTGTACCATACGCTGCTGTTTGTGATTGGCTTGGCGAATGTGTTTTTGTTCCGAGCCATTTTAAAGCACATGCCGCTATCGGAATCTACGCAGTGGTATAGTTCGCTGCTATTTGCAGCTTATCCGTTGGGATTTGCACATATGGCGATGATTTGCTTCTCCTACAACCTTGGGTTTATGTTGGAGCTGATAGCAATATTGTTGTTGCTTTGTAACCAACCGAAGTTCCATGTGTTGCGGTATGTGTTATTCTTCATGGTGCAGTTTTTGGCATCCATGTTCCTGCCTTCCACGATAGTACTTATCTTTGGCGTGATACTCTTAGTGGCGTATCTTGCAACAAGCGAGAATGCTAATTGGAGTTTTGTATATGCGAAGGAATATGTGGCAAAAACTCTAAAGATGGTAATCTATTTTATTCCTTGTTTAGCATTCTGGGCGATAAAGCAGTTGTACTTCAAACCGATAGGTAGTTATGCGGCAGCGGATTATAACAGTTTTTCGTTACGCAAGACATTGGACTATCCCATCAGCCTGTTGAACTCGGTGCTGAACACATTCGGGTATTGGATAGATAATGCTTCGGCAGTGTGTGGCTCGATAACCGCAGTTATTTTGTTTGCAGTTTTGACATATGTGCTATATCGACTTATTAAAAACAACGAGGACGATAATCAAGAGGAGCGGTTTGTCCCGCTACTGATTAGTAGTGCATTTATCTTCGTATGTGGCATAACGGCATATAATCTTGTAGGAGATGTACCAACTTATTTCACGATGGAGGACAGACATGCGATCTTGCTGCAAATGGCTGCTCCTTTGTTATTGTGCGCATTGGTTTGTATATGCTGCAAAAACGATAAGATGCGTAAGATTGCTTTTAGCGGAATTGTGTCTGTTTTTATGATAGGTGCTATTTCACAGTATTACGTTGCAATCCAGGAATCGCAGAAAAACGATGCAGTATCGTTGTATTTCGCGAATCACGAATTGAATCCAGGGATGGTCTGGGTAATAGATAAGCATGATCCGATGAATTCAGTCCGATTTTATACATATGCAGGATTATATTATCGTGCTACAGGCAAACAGGATCATTGTTTTATTGTTAACGATTATAATGGTGCCGATTCAACTGTTCTTACATTGGCGTATAATCAAGCAGATGCGATTATTGCTGATACTACTAATTTTATCATCGTAGAATCAAATCAGTATAAGTTTGATAAACAAGTGCTTCTCAATGTTAAGGATTATTATTTAAACAGGAATAAGTATTTCGACCGATTGCAACGGACTTTTTATGTTCGTGAACAAGCGTTGTGTACAATCAAAAATCAAGAAGAAATATGATTAATTTTAATCAAGCCCATCTTACTGGAAAAGAACTGGAATATATTGCACAGACAGCGGTGGAAAACCATAAGTTGTGCGGTAATGGCGAGTTTACCAAGAAGTGTCAGCATTTCTTTGAAACGCGTTATGGTTTTAAGAAATGTCTTCTGACTACATCCGGTACAGACGCACTGGAGATGTGTGCCATGTTATGCAATATCCAGCCTGGGGACGAGGTTATCATTCCGAGTTATACGTTCGTGAGTACAGCATTGGCATTTGTGCGGGAAGGAGCTAAGATCGTGTTTGCGGATAGTATGCAACGCAATCCGAACTTGGATGCAGAGTCGTTAGAATCACTCATCACGCCGAGAACGAAAGTCATAGTCCCTGTCCACTATGCCGGCATTGCGTGTGATATGGACAAGATTATGGCGATAGCAGAGAAGCATAATCTGCTTGTCGTAGAGGACGCAGCTCATTCGTTAGATAGCTATTACCAATCACCAATCACCAATCACCAATCACCATTAGGCTCGATAGGCCACCTTGCGGCATTTAGTTTCCATGAGACGAAGAACATCACTGCCGGTGGAGAGGGTGGCTTGCTGGTTATCAATGATGAGCAATTTATTCATCGTGCCGAGATACTATGGGAGAAAGGTACGAATCGGGCTGAGTTCTTTAGAGGTGCGGTGAATAAATACGGATGGGTAGATAAGGGATCAAGTTTCTTGCCTGCTGAGATCAATGCTGCTTTCCTTTGGGCACAGTTGGAGAACGTCGATGATATCCAAGCTAAACGTATTCAGATATGGAATCGCTATTATGAGGCTATGAAGCCGCTGGCGGAGAAGGGTTATTTCACGATGCCGGACGTGCCGGAGTATGCGACGAATAACGGTCATATGTTCTATATGGTGTTTGAGAACTTGGAGAAACGTACGGCGTTTATGAACTATCTGAAAGAGCAAGGTATAGGTGCGGTATTCCATTATCTGAGTTTGCACAAGAGTGAGTACTTTAAAGATAAACATGACGGACGTGAGTTGCCTCAGAGCGACCGATATACAGATTGTTTGGTGCGTCTCCCTTTGTTTTATGACTTGACGGACGAAGATCAAACGTACATCATTGACAAAATCAAAGCATATTATGGAGTATAAGAGAGAAATATCGGTTGTTATTCCTGAATATTGCGGAGCATCCATGATTCCTCAGTTACTGGAGCGGTTGCATAATAGTCTGTCGCCTATCACAACCAACTATGAGGTGATCTTGGTGAACGATTGTTCTCCGGATAATACATGGGAAGAGATTGTACGTTTTGCAAAGGATGACAAGCATGTGGTAGGTCTTAATTTGGCACGCAACTGCGGACAACAGAATGCTATCACAGCAGGATGCAAGTATGCGAAGGGTAAGTATGTGGTAGTGATGGATTGTGATTTGCAGAATCGTCCGGAGGATCTTCCTGCTCTCTATTATAAAGCACAAGAGGGTTTTGACATCGTGTATGCACGACGCGTAAAGAAGCAGTTCGGGTGGTGGAAAACAAAAACGAGTGCTTGGTTCCATCGTGTTTACGATTGGATGGCTGATAGTAAAACGGATGAATCGATTGCGGAGTTTGGTCTCTATAGCGGTAGAGTGATTGCCGCATATAACAATATGCGTGAGGTTTCCCGCTCATTTGGTTTTTTAATCTCTTATTTAGGCTTTAAGAGTACAGCTGTTGAAATTCAGCATGATGCTCGAGCAGAAGGTGAAACATCTTATACGTTATCGAAGCTGATTAAATTGGCGTTTGATACAATTATCTCGAATAGTACCAAGCCGTTGATCATAGCAGTGATAATGGGCTTTATCTTGTCGTCGGTAGCATTCCTGATGGCGGTGTATAACGTAGTAGCCTATTTCTTTGATATGGCAATCGTACGAGGCTATACATCAACGATATTCTCGATATGGTTCGCTACGGGTATCTTGCTCTTCATGATGGGAATACTTGGTCTTTATATAGGTAAGATCTTTGAGCAAGTGAAAGAGCGACCGATGTTTATCGTAATGGATGAAATCAACACCGGAGTTGATAGTGAAAAGTGAGGGAATAACATATAAACATGTCTTGGCGCTGTTGCTGATTTATCTGCTATATGCGTTTGAACCGGTGGCAGCAGAACTGACGTCGCATCAGGATATGCTATCGTGGCATTTCTGGATAGGACTGGGAACCGTGATCGGAATCTTGGCACTATATGCTATCTGTTGGCAACAGATACTGAAGCATGTGGACTTGTCGGTGGCGTATATGTTCAAGGGTACGAGTTTGATTTTCGTACTGATGTTATCCTTTCTGATTATGGGGGAGCGTATCACCATGTGGAATATCATTGGCAGTGTGGTGATTATAATAGGTCTGATTGTATTTGCGAAAGACGATAAAGATGTTTGATGTATGATGGATTATGTATTATGTATTATGTGGTTGTCATAGTAGGAGTGGTGATTTCTGCTTTTGCGCAAATATTGCTCAAATGCAGTTCAGCAGATACGGAGGCATCGTTTGTGCGTCAATATGTGAACTGGCGTGTGATAACGGGATATGCACTAATCTTCTCGGCATTGCTGATGGACCTTTATGCGATGCATAACGGCATTAAGGCGAAAGAGGTTTCGACCTTGGAATCACTGAGTTACCTGTTTGTTCCGGTGCTGTCGATTATGATACTGAAAGAGCGAATATCGGTTCGTAAATGGATAGGTATAGCGATTATTACTAGTGGAATAATACTGTTTTTTATTTAATGAGCATGTTTAATTTAAGTAAGTTCATATCGGAATATATCACCCACCGTCCGGTGAGTATGTTCGCTGCGGATATCGAAGCAAACAAGGAGCAGTTGAAAGCGGAGATTGAGGGAAAACGAGTGTGTGTGATTGGTGGTGCAGGATCGATTGGGTCGTCGTTTATCAAGGCGTTGCTGCGGTTTGAACCAAAGCAGTTGATAGTGGTGGATCTGAATGAGAACGGATTAGCTGAGTTGACGCGTGACTTGCGGAGTAGTGCGGATATCAAGGTGCCTGAGGATTACAGGACGTACACCTTGGATTTTGCGAGTGCGATATTCGAGCGGATATTCCGTGAGGAGAAGGGTTTCGATATTGTGGCGAACTTCTCGGCACACAAGCATGTGCGTTCGGAGCGCGATAAGTACTCGGTGCAAGCGTTGATAGAGAATAACGATATCAAGGCGAAGAAGTTGATGGACCTGATGATGATACATAAGCCGAGTCATTTCTTCTGCGTGAGTACGGACAAGGCAGCCAATCCGGTGAATATCATGGGGGCAAGCAAGCGAATCTTGGAGGACCTGATCATGGCATATTCGTGTGAGTTCAATATTACTACAGCACGGTTTGCGAATGTGGCATTCTCGAACGGTTCGTTGCCGGACGGGTGGATGCACCGGTTGCAGAAACGTCAGCCTTTGACAGCACCGAATGACGTGAAGCGGTATTTCGTGTCTCCGGAAGAGAGTGGACAGATATGCTTGTTGGCGTGTGTGCTGGGCAAGAGTGGGGAGATCTTCTTCCCGAAACTCGGCGAGGAGCAGATGATGAAATTTTCAGACATCTGTGATTTGTTCGTTAAAGAGAACGGTTTGCAGAAGCATATATGTGCAACGGACGAAGAAGCTAAGCAATATGCAGTAAATTTGAATATTGAAACCATAAATCATAAATCAGAGCCTTGGCCAGTCGTCTATTCAGGAAGTAACACCACCGGAGAGAAAGCGTATGAGGAGTTTTATGTGGAGGGAGAAGAACTGAATATGGAGCGGTTCAAGAGTCTTGGAGTTGTCGAGAAATCGCAACGGCATACGATGGCAGAGGTGGATAAGTTGTTCGGGGAACTGGAGCAGATATTCGCTAAGCCGGAGTTTACGAAGGCAGAAGTCGTAGAGGCTATAAAAGGATTTATCCCAACTTTTGAGCATGAGGAAAAAGGAAAGAATCTTGATTCCAAAATGTAGGATGAATGATGATCGCATCATTCGCATCATTAAAACATTATTGATATGAAATATCAAAAGATAGTTGACTTTATTCATGAGCTTTATGGTTCGGAGGAGTTTGTGCCGCTGAGTGTGCCGAAGTTCGTGGGGAATGAGAAAAAGTACCTGAACGAGTGCATTGACTCGACGTTTGTGAGTAGCGTGGGTAAGTTCGTGGATCGGTTCGAAGAGGACATGGCGCGTTATACCGGTGCGAAAAAAGCGGTGGTGTGCGTGAACGGAACGAATGCGCTGCATATGGCATTGATGCTGAGTGGCGTGGAGCGTAATGATGAGGTGCTGACACAAGCTTTGACGTTCATCGCGACTTGTAATGCACTGAGTTATATCGGTGCGCATCCGGTGTTCCTGGATGTGGATATGACGACGATGGGTCTGAGTCCGGAGGCAGTGAAGGAATGGCTTGCGAAAAATGCAGAAGTACGCGATGAAGTATGCTATAACAAGCGTACCGGCCGGAGAGTGAAGGCATGTGTGCCGATGCATACGTTTGGTCATCCGGTGCGGATTGAGGAGCTGTTGGCAGTCTGCGAGGAGTACCATATCGCGTTGGTGGAAGATGCTGCGGAGAGTATCGGTAGCTTGTATAAGGGCAAGCATACGGGTACGTTTGGTAAGGTTGGTGCGCTGAGTTTCAATGGCAATAAGACGATTACTACCGGTGGTGGAGGTATGTTGCTGTTTATGGATGAGGAGTTGGGTAAGTTGGCGAAACACTTGACGACGCAAGCGAAAGTGCCACACCGTTGGGAGTTCCGGCACGACCATATCGGCTATAACTATCGAATGCCGAATATCAATGCGGCATTGGGGTGTGCGCAGCTGGAGAACCTGGATCAGTTCATCGAGGACAAGCGTCAAACGGCTGCGGCATACAAGGAGTATTTCGCTAAGGTGGATGGTGTGGAGTTCTTTGTAGAGCCGGAAAACTGCCGTTCGAATTACTGGCTGAATGCGGTGCTTTTGCCGAATAGGGAAGCACAGCAGGAGTTCTTGCAATTTACGAATGATCATGGTGTGATGACTCGTCCGATTTGGGAGTTGATGAACCGCTTACCGATGTTTGAGAATTGCGAGACGGACGGACTGACGAACACGCAGATGTTTGCGGATAGAGTAGTGAATATCCCGAGTAGTGTACGTTTATAAGATATAACCCTTTTTAGATTACATAAAAATGAACCATACCATACGATATTATCAGCCTCAAGATCGAGAAGAATTTAGGAGATTTATCAATAATCATTGGAGAGAGAATCATATTATCGCTACATCAGATGTAGTGTTTAATTTCCAGCATAAGTTGGACAATTATTATTCGTTTGTGGTCGCTATAAATAATACAACAGGTGAGATTGATTCTGTTTTTGGTTATATTTCAACGCATAAATATGATTCAACACATCAATTGCCAAAAGTATTATGGGGCGCAATATGGAAGACTAAAGAAACTCCTGAATGTATCGGATTAGGGATAGCATTACTCCGATATATCATTCGAGAAGAAAAAGGAATGTATGCGACAATTGGTATTAGCGATATAGCTAAGAAGTTATATAAGCAACTGGGATACGAAGTAGGCCAATTGATGCATTATTATGTCGCAAATCCGTTCATTGATGCATATCACATAGCCATATCTCCAATTAAGAAGCAATACAATAGTGATACAAAAATTGAGACTAGATATATTGACATAGAGAAGTGCGAGAAGATTACTAATAGTCTTAATCCGTACAAAAACATATGTTATTTTAGAAATCGTTACAAATGTCATCCTATTTATGACTACCGTTTTCTTGGCGTATATGATTTGGGAGAACTACAACTTATCATAGTCATTCGCAAGCAACGTGTGGGAACGCATTCTTGTCTACGGATAGTAGATATGATGGGAAATGCTGAATTCCAGAGTAGTATTTTGTCAAATTTGCAAAAGTTGTTAGTACAAGAAAAGGCCGAGTATATTGACTGTTGGAATCATGGTGTACCATCTGATTATTTCATTACATTAGGTTTCGAGCAGGTAGGTGGAGAGACTATCATTCCGGATTATTTCGCACCCTTTGAAAAGAGAAATATAGATTTAGCATACACACATATGAAATCGGATAGATCTCTAATAATATTTAAAGGAGATGGTGATCAAGATAGACCTAATTGCGATAATAAAGAATATTATGAAGATTAACAAATAGGGAGAGTTATGAATCAATTCGAAAATAAAGTCGTTTGTTTAACAGGTGCCGATGGTGGCATAGGTAGAGCAATCACCAAGTTGTTTGCAGCGGCTGGAGCCGAGATGATATTGTGCAGTCTTGTGCAATCGGAATCTTATGATGCGTTTTTAAAAGATCTGAAAGCGCAGTATGGCGATAAGTTCCATCCGATATATTTCGACTTGTCGGATGAGGAAACCATCAAAGCCGGAATCGCTGAGATACGTGCATTGAAGCTTAAAATCAATGTGCTTATCAATAATGCCGCTATGCCGCATTTGGCAATTCTGCCGTTCACGCGGATGAGTGATGCAAAGAAAGTATTCCAAGTGAACTACTTTGCGCAGATGCAGATTACGCAGGGATTGCTGAGTAGTATCGCAAAGGATGGTACGGGTGTTATACTCAATGCGGCATCCATTGCCGGTATTGACGGAGAGATTGGGAATTCGGTATATGGAGCAACGAAAGCATCGATGATATTGTTTACAAAGGTGCTTGCGAAAGAATTGGCATCGTCTAAGATCCGCGTGAATGCAGTTGCTCCGGGTTTGACGCAGACTCCGTTTGCAGATGCAATGGGGGATAAGGCGAAGGCTTCGATGGAGAACCTATCGATTATGCAGCGTTTGGCTACACCGGAAGAAATCGCAAAGACGTATTTCTTCTTGGCTTCGGATGATGCATCGTTTATCAACGGACAAGTAGTTCGCGTTGATGGTGGAGTTAAATAAGAATAAATTGAAACAAGATATGAGTACACAAGAAAAAGTAATGCAAGTTGTCGCAGAGGTTTGCGACGTGCCGGTAAGTGATGTAACGCTAAATAGCGCCATTGGCGATTTCCCTGCTTGGGATAGTATGGGTCAGTTGGCTATTCTTCAAGGTATGGAATCTGAGTTCGATATTATGTTCGAGCCGGAAGACATGATGGAGATCGAAGATGTTAACGACATCGTGAAGGCAGTAGAGGCAAAGATGTAATGCTGACTATTGAACAGCAAATAGAACTCAATGCACAGCGGATACCGGAGAAGGTGGCGCTGATATGCAAGGATTCCGTGGTGCGCTATGGCGAACTATGGGAACGATGCTGCGAGGAGGCAAAGCGATTGCAGGATGATGCGACGTTCCATAAAGGGAAACGCATCATCTTGGCTGCTGCCGGAAATGCAGAATTCGTTTACCAATATTTCGGAACGCATCTGGCAGGAGGCATCTGCGTGCCGATTGATCCGGATACAAAACCCGCAAGACGGGAGTATATCGAAAGATTGGTAATTGGAGATTGTACATTGGAGATTGGAGATGCCGCAGACATCATGTTCACGACGGGAACGACGGGAGCACCGAAAGGGGTGGTGCTGACGCATGAGAATATCGCGGCATCGGCTCGGAACATCAATGCGTATATCGGAAACGAAGCGGAGGATGTAGAGATGTTGGCATTGCCGGTGAGTCACTCGTTCGGACTGGGACGCTTGCGGTGCGTACTGTCGAAAGGTGGTACAATCGTGCTGCTTGGAACGTTTGCCAACGTGAAGCGGTTCTTTGCTGCGCTGGACGAATATCACGTGACCGGATTCGGAATGGTTCCTGCCAGTTGGGCATACCTGAAGATGATGAGTCGCGATAAGATCCGCAATTATGCAAACCAATTGAAGTACATCGAGATTGGCAGTTCGTTCATGAGCATCGAGGACAAGAAGATGCTGATGGAATGGCTTCCATGTACACGAATATGCATGCACTATGGCTTAACAGAGGCTTCGCGTAGCGCGTTCATGGAGTTTCATGAATATGCGGAGAATTTGAGTTCCATCGGAAAGGCTGCTCCGAACGTGGATATTCGGATTATTAACGGAGAGATCTGCGTGAAGGGAGAGCATGTGACCAAGAGCTATTGGAACGAGTCTTCGGAACGGATTGCACAGGATTTCCACGGGGACTATTTCCGAACGGGAGACTGCGGATGGATGGACGAGGATAGGCATATCTACATTAAAGGACGTATCAAGGAGATGATTAATGTGGGAGGTGAAAAAGTTAGTCCGATGGAGGTAGAGGATGTGCTCAATGCGATTCCGCAGATCAAGGAGAGTGCATGTTTCGCGATGCCGGATAAGGTGATGGGAGAAGTTGTCGAAGCGTTTATCGTGGAGAAAGAACCGATCACGGATGCGGAGATCATGGAGATCATCAAGCCGCAGTTGGAGAACTATAAATGGCCGAAGAAGATACAGCGCATCGCTGAGATTCCGAAAACAAGTTCCGGAAAGATACAGCGGCTACAATTAAAAGAAGTATGACAGAAGAAAAAGAATATAAGACAGCGGAGTTGTTAGGAATGCCACCGTATGAGCAGAGTGCGGAAGCGGACGCTATGTTTATGGAGGCTCTGCAAGAAGAGTTGCAGTTCCATTACGACCATAACGAAGCGTATCGGCAGTTCTGTGAGCGGAAGGGATTTAATCCGCATGAACCACTGACGGACATCCGGCAGATACCTCCGGTAGCGGTGAGTGTGTTCAAAGAGTTGGGATTTTCATTGGCATCGGTGCCGATAGAGGATATCCGGCTGCGGTTACAGTCATCGGCTACGTCCGGCACACCGAGTACGATTGTGGTGGACAAAGAGACATCACGTCGTCAAGCAAAAGCGATGGTGAAAGTGATGCAGGAGGTGATTGGTCGTGAACGCAAGCCGTTCCTGGTGATGGACATCGATCCCCGATCGGAGTTCAAGGCATTGTTAGGAGCACGTTTTGCTGCGATAACGGGGTATCTGAACTTTGCGAGCAAGGCTGCGTATTTCCTGAAAGCGAACGAGAAACGAGTGTCGTATTTCGATGTGGAAGCGATGCAGGAATACCTGCGTTCGTTGCCGGAAGAGCAACCGGTAGTGGTGTTCGGTTTCACGTATATCTTGTATTCACAAGTGCTGAAAGCGCTGCAAGCAGCGGATGTGCAGTTGCATCTGCCGAAGGGTTCGAAGATCATCCATATCGGTGGTTGGAAGAAGCTGGAGAGCGAGAAAGTGGAGAAGCGACTATTTAATCAGCAGTTGTCGGAGAGTTTTGGTATCGAACCGACTGACGTGGTGGATATCTATGGTTTCACGGAGCAGATGGGATTGAATTATCCGGATTGTCCGTGTGGCTGCAAGCATACAAGTAATTATGTTCGCGTGCTGGTGCGTGACGCGCAGACGCGTGAGGTGCTTCCTGCCGGACAAGAGGGAATGTTGGAGTTCATAACACCTGTGCCGCATTCGTATCCGGGTAATGCCGTGCTGACGGATGACTTGGGATATGTGATTGATGAGCCATGTCCATGCGGGCGAGAAGGTACACGCTTTGTGGTAACTGGGCGATTGAAGAAGGCAGAGATTCGCGGTTGCGGAGATATTCTGGCTAATAAGTTAACGTTCGCTACACGAGCTACCAGTGAAGAGTCAAGAGTTGATAGTCTGGATGTGCAGTCATATCATGGAGAAAAGTTAACCACTACTGAACCTAAAGAGCAATTAAAAGAGATAATTACCTCTTTGCGAGACGCGCAGGTTTGGTTACGAGAGCAACCGGTAGAAGGATTGATAGGGTTGATAGACATGGCTGCTAAGCGATGGATGAGCGAACCTAAATATCAGATACTCAAAGATAAAGGATTACTATTCCTTTCTACTTGGTGCGCTGAGAATAATCTTCGCCGTGTAGCTAATTTAGGACTGCGAGGTAATATCCGATATGCTGATGGTTGGCTATCCATGCCGGATAGCGAGAAACACCTAATGCGTGCAAGTGCACGAGGTTTGGTTTGTCATTGGTTAGCAGGGAACGTGCAGATATTAGGCCTGTTTGCATTGGTACAGGCGATATTGACAAAGAACTGCAACCTGCTGAAAGTATCGAAGAATGATGAGGGGGTATTCCGCTTGTTATTAACGGCATTTGAGGGATTGGAATATACATGTACAGATGGTCATGTGATCAAAGGAGAAGATTTGTTGAAGACGATAGCTGTCATTTATTTCCCGAGAACAGCTGATGATGTAGCACGACAGATGTCTGCATCCGCAGATGTTCGTATCGCGTGGGGTGGGCGAGAAGCAGTTGAAACAGTGGCTTCCTATCCATCTCGGTATGATGCAGAGACGGTTATCTTCGGTCCGAAACTCTCCATGGCTGTCATTGCGCGTGAGGATTTGCAGGATGAGCAAGAAGCACGCAAACTGGCGCGTCGTGTCGCAGTAGATGTGTCCATATTCGACCAAACAGGATGTGCTTCTCCGCATAACGTGTATATTGAGCGAAACGGAGCAGTATCTCCGGAACAATTCTGCGAGTTACTGACGGAGGCGATGCGTAAGACAGAGTTGCAGATTCCGAAACCGGCCATGTCGGCTGAACAGGTGAGTGCGATTCATTCGATACGCAGCGTCTATGACTTCTGCGGAAAGGTATATGGCTCGGAAATGATGTCGTACACTATCCTTTTGGATGAAGATCCGAAGGCGCATAAACCGGTGTACTCGCGTGTGATTTTTGTGCACGTGGTGGATGATATCTGGGATGCGTTGCAGTACGTGAACGAGGATGTCCAGACGATTGGAGTGTCCGGTGTGAGTGAGCGAGTAGGGGCGTTTGCTTCTGCAGCTGCAGAGATGGGAGCGATGCGTTTCCCGTTGATAGGACGCATGCTCAACTTCGAGATGCCGTGGGACGGAATCATTTTGATTGATCGATTAGTTAAATGGAACACGTTGGCAGGTCCGATGTGTTAATGCAAAGAATATGAGTAAGAATCTAACCATAGTAATGTATCATTATGTTCGGGATTTATACAATTCGCGTTATCCTGAAATTAAAGGACTGCAAACGGAGATGTTTGTTGAGCAGTTGCATTTCCTAAAGAAGCATTATAACTTCGTGAAAATGGAGGATGTAATTGATGCTTTTCATAGTAATCATGTAGACGAGTTGCCTGCACATCCAGTATTGTTGACTTTTGATGATGCCTACCAAGACCATTTTCAAACGGTATTCCCGATACTTATGCAAGAACATGTGCAAGGTTGTTTTTATGCTCCTATTAAAGCATTAACGCTGCATGAGGTTTTGGATGTAAATAAGATACATTTTATCTTGGCATCTACTAATGAGGCAAAATTTCCTGCGCTATTGAATGAAATAAAAATCTTGTTAGAAAAGAATCAAGAGAAATGGAATCTGCAATCGTATGATGACTATTATGCAAAATTAGCAGAGGCGAATCGATTTGATAATAAAGATATTATTTTTGTAAAGAGATTATTGCAAGTGGCATTGCCAGAAAAGCTGCGTAAGGAGATGACAAGTGAACTATTTCAACGGATAATAGGTATAGATGAGAATGCTTTTTCAAGAGAACTCTATATGTCAGAAGCACAGATCCGATGTATGGTTCAATGCGGTATGCATGTAGGAAGTCACGGTTATGATCATTATTGGCTTAATTCATTATCGCGAGAGAAACAGGAAAGTGAAATCTGTAAAAGTATGGATTTCTTGAAATCCGTTGGTGTTAATATGAACTATTGGACAATGTGTTATCCGTATGGGGCATACAATGATGATACATTGCAGATATTGAAGGCTTACAATTGCAAGATGGGATTAACTACCAAGGTGGCATTGGCAGATTTGACGCAAAAAGATATGATATATTGCATGCCTCGTTTGGATACAAATGATATACCGAAAGATGCAAACGCAGAGATAAATAAATGGTACGTATGAACGAGAAACCTCTCATATTATTAGGCGGTGGAGGACACTGCAAATCGGTTCGAAACTGTTAAATCGTATGTGAGGTGCGAGATCTTGAAATTATTATAAGTAATATTTGCATAATCCAAATATTTTTCGTAACTTTGCACGCAGAAAAGAAAACATATGAAAAATAGTAACGATAACATAGTAGTGCGGTACGATTTGCCGAAGAACTGGAGTGAGGAAAAGAATTTCTCATTCGAGCATTTGACACAATTGGTTGAGCAAGTGCATAACTCGGCTTATTCTTCTTCTGTCAAGGCAATCAATCGTTTCGCAACTATCCGAAACTACATCATTGGTTTCTATATCGTGGAATATGAGCAGAATGGGAGCGATAGAGCCAAATATGGCGATAGGTTGTTGAAGCGTCTGGCAGAGCGGATTAATAAGCGTGGCATTAATGAGACGTTGTTGAAAGTGTCTCGCGCATTCTACAATAATTATCCGCAGATACAATCTTATTTAGCAGGAAAAAGTGCAACAGCGTTGCACCAATTTGAAAATGAAAAAAGTGCAACAACGTTGCACCAATCGTCAATTTCTACGATAGCGTCGAATAAATCTCAAAAAAGTCTAACGTTGTCGGACGAATTAGTAACACCGGCAGAGGAGATTATATCCCGTTTATCGTTTGCGCACATACGCCAGCTATTGACGGTTGATGATCTGTTGGCGCGGTTCTTCTATGAAACAGAGTGCATCAAGTGTTGTTGGAGTGTACGTGAGTTGCGTCGTCAGATAGCAACTAATCTGTATTTCCGTGCAGGTGTTAGCAAGAAACCGGAGTTATTATTGCAACGAACGGAGATAAACACTACTCCGGCATTAACTATCAAAGATCCATTTTCGTTTGAGTTCTTGGATTTACGACCGGAAGCGTTTACAGAAACGGATTTAGAGAACGCACTTATTACCCATTTGCAAGAGTTCTTGCTGGAGATGGGTAAAGGCTTCTGTTTTGAGGCTCGACAGAAACGAATGATTATTGATGATGAGTATTACTTTGCGGATCTGGTGTTTTATAATAGGATCCTGCATTGCAATGTGATTATAGAGTTGAAAGACGATGAGTTTAAGCATGCAGATCTAAGCCAGTTGAATGCGTATGTGTCTTATTATAGAGAGAACGAAATGAATGAGGGAGATAATCCTCCAATCGGTATTTTGCTCTGCACGCGAAAAGGCGAGAAAATGGTAGAATATGCATTAGCGGGAATGGATAACAATTTGTTTGTATCAACGTATATGCTCGCCCTACCGGATAAGGAAACATTGCAAAATTTTATATTGAATCAGGTGGGTAATCAGTAGTCACGACTCGCTTACGGGACAGATACGAGACGATAACGAAATAAATAATATGCCAACTAAACCTCTCATATTATTAGGCGGTGGAGGACACTGCAAGTCTGTTATTGATGTGGCAGAGAGTGCAGGGTACACAATCCTAGGTATACTTGATAAACCGGAATTAGTCGGTACGCGCATCTTGGATTATGAAATCATCGGCGTGGACGATGATATTCCGCAGTATGTTGATAAGGCTGCGTTTATGATTACGGTGGGTCAGATAAAGTCTCCGGCAATTCGTCAGAAGTTAGATGGATTGATTAAACAAGCCGGAGGTAAGTTGGCGACAATCGTAGCAAGTGATGCATATGTCAGCAAGTATGCAACGATAGGTGAAGGAACGGTGGTGATGCATAAGGCGTTTGTGAATGCCGGAGCCAAGATAGGACGTAATTGTATTATCAATACCATGGCTAATATAGAGCACGATTGCGAGATAGGAGACTTCTGCCATATCTCGACTGGTGTTATGGTAAATGGCAATTGTGTAATAGGAGACGAGGTTTTTATAGGAAGTGGTTCGGTCTTGTATAATGGCATATCAGTTATAGATAACGCAATCATTCCGGCAGGGAGCGTAGTGAGAAAATGAATCATACACTTATCATAGCAGAAGCTGGTGTGAACCATAATGGTTCCATTGAAATGGCTAAGCAGTTGATTGATGCAGCTGCGATTGCGGGTGTGGACTACGTGAAGTTCCAGACTTTCAAGGCTGAAAAATTGGTAACCAAAGACGCCAAACAAGCCGAATACCAGCAACGCAATGCAGCAGATGATTCTCAGTATGCGATGTTAAAGAAATTGGAATTGACACCGAGACAGCATGAAGAACTGATAGCGTATTGCAAAGAAAAGGGAGTTAAATTCCTATCCACGGCATTTGATCTTGAGAGCATTGAATACTTACATTCATTGAATCTCGGATTATGGAAGATTCCATCTGGGGAGATAACCAACTATCCCTATCTAAAGAAGATTGCACAATATGGTGAGCCGGTTATCATGTCCACTGGAATGTGCTCAATGGACGATGTAGAACAGGCACTCAATGTATTACTTAAAAATGGCTTGACGAAAGAGCAAATAACGCTTCTGCATTGCAATACGGAATACCCGACACCGATGCAAGATGTAAACCTGAAGGCCATGCTGCAATTGCGAGATAAGTTCGGTGTAAAGGTGGGTTATTCTGATCATACCAAAGGAATAGAAGTGCCAATTGCAGCTGTTGCTTTAGGAGCAGAAGTTATAGAGAAACATTTTACATTAGATAGAACTCTTCCCGGTCCGGATCATAAGGCTTCGCTTGAACCAAATGAACTGAAAGCCATGGTGGATGCCATATGCAATATAGAGCAAGCGTTAGGAGACGGACAAAAGCATGTGAGCGCAAGCGAAGCAAAGAATATGGCAATAGCACGCAAGAGTATTGTCGCAGCTGCTGAAATCAAGAAAGGCGAATTCCTGACGGAAGAAAACCTAACCACTAAACGTCCCGGTATGGGTATTTCTCCGATGCGATGGGAAGAAGTGATAGGTACAAAAGCTATTCGCGATTTCAAAGAAGACGAACTGATTGAAATATGAGAAAGATTTGTGTCATAACAGGTACTCGTGCTGAGTATGGGTTGTTAAGCGGCTTGATGCGGCTTATTCAGCAATCCGAGCAAACCACACTCCAAGTGGTTGCTACCAACATGCACTTATCCGAGCGTTATGGGAATACTTATCAGGAGATAGAAGGAGCAGGTTTCTCCATTGATTACAAAGTCCCGATGTTAGACGAGAGTGGGGCTGATGATAGTACGACTACGCTTAAAGCTATGTCCCGTGCGCTTGTAGGATTCGTCGAGGCATATGATGTGTTACAACCGGATTTGATTGTTGTACTAGGAGACAGATACGAAATATTGGCAGCAGTCGAAGCGGCATTAATCAAACAAATTCCTGTGGCGCATTTACATGGTGGTGAATTGACATTTGGAGCATATGATGACGCAATACGCCATTCGATTACTAAGATGAGTCATCTGCATTTTACTTCCACTGAAGAATATCGCAAACGAGTCATCCAATTAGGAGAGCAACCGGAGCGGGTCTTTTATGTCGGAGCATTAGGCGTGGAAAATATAAAACGAGTGCCGTTGATGAGCAAAGATGAGATAGAGCATGATTTGCAATTTGAAATCACAGATCAAACCGTCCTTGTAACATATCATCCGGTTACATTGTCCGGCTCCAAACCATCAGATGATATTAACGCATTGTTTGAAGCATTAGATGAGCATCCAGAACTGCACGTAATATTCACGATGCCTAACTCTGATACCGGTGGACAAGTGATTGCAGAGGCAATTGAGCAATATGCCACGCAACATACTAATCGAGTGCGCGCCTATAAATCATTAGGTATGAAGCGTTACCTATCTGTGATGAAATATTGTACAGCAGTTGTTGGCAACTCGTCAAGCGGAATTTTGGAAACGCCATCATTTCATATTCCGACATTGAATATCGGTTCTCGTCAAGATGGACGTATTGCCGCCACATCGGTATGTAATTGCGCAACAGATAAGGCATCTATCTCTGTCGGTTTGGATTATATCCTATCCCCGGAATTCCGTGCTATTGCTTCCAAGACGCAAAACCCGTACGAGAAAAAAGGAACCGCTCAAGCGATATTTGATGTAATATCTACGTATCCATTGGAGGGTATCATAAAAAAAGAATTTTATAATCTATGAGTGAGGCAAAGAAACATATTTTGGTAATAGGCCTTGGGTCGATGGGGAAACGTCGTATTCGGTTGCTAATGGAGCGTGACGATGTGATCGTTTGTGGCGTAGATGGACAAGCGGAACGTTGCAAAGAAGTAGAAGAGAAGTTTGGGGTCGCAACCTATGCAAGTATTGACGATGCTTTATGTCAGGAGCTGATTGATTGTGCGTTTGTTTGTACTTCGCCATTATCACATGCTGATATAATTCGTACATGCCTTGAGAATAATTTGCATGTGTTTACAGAAATTAATCTGGTAAGCGATAGATATGATTCGAATATAGAATTAGCAAAAGAGAAAGGTAAAGTGCTATTTTTGTCATCGACTTTCCTCTATCGAAAGGAGCAAGAATATATTATCCAAACATCGCATGAAATAGGTGAAAAATTGAATTATAATTACCATGTGGGACAATATTTGCCGGATTGGCATCCTTGGGAGAGTTACAATAACTATTTCATAGGCGATAGGAGAACCAATGGTTGTAGAGAATTGATGGCGATTGAAATGCCGTGGTTAATAACTGCCTTTGGGAAAATAACAAATGTGCAATTACTAAAAGGTAAAAATACCTCACTCAATATCAATTATAACGATAACTACTTGATGTTGGTGGAGCATGAATCCGGAGCAAAGGGAATCTTGGCTGTGGATGTAATGGCTCGCAAGGCTGTTCGGCATTTTGAGATGTATGGTGAACAGGTATATTTGACATGGAACGGAACACCTGATTCTTTGATGCAATACGATATTACAAACAAAAAAGAAATGAATATTTCATTAGAGGACGCTTCGGAGCATCAAGAAGGTTATGCTGCTTTCATATCGGAGAACCCATATAGGGAGGAAATTAAAGCCTTCTTTGAATGTGTGGAAGGTAAAAATGCTGCTAAATGGAGTTTTGAAAAAGATATTCATGTCCTACAAACAATAGATAAGATAGAATCATGAGTAAGCATTACGACATAGCATTTGTGGGATTGGGTTCCATCGGAACGCGGCATTTGAATAATGTACGCGTCTTCTTGGATAAACGTAGGGATACATATGCAATTGATCTATATCGACATAAGTTGCAAGATAGTTTGCCGGATGGTGTGCGTGCGCAGTATCTGTATGGCGAGGCGTTGACAGATGAACGACAATACGATATAATTTTTGTCACAAACCCAACATCTTTACATGAAGATGCTATAAGAAAGTTTATTGGTCATACTAAAGCATTTTTCATAGAGAAACCAATATTCGGAGATACCCATATTAACGCTGAATTATTGGATCAACTAGATGCTATTCCTAATTACGTAGCATGTCCATTACGGTATAATCCGGTGTTACAATATGTTCATGAGTATGGTTTATGCAAAGATGCAATAGCTGTCCGTGCAATATGCTCAAGCTATTTGCCGGAATGGCGTCCCAATACAGACTATCGCCAATGCTATAGTGCTCATCGTGATATGGGTGGCGGAGTCGGAATAGATCTTATTCATGAATGGGATTATTTGACATGGTTGTTAGGAATGCCGGAAGAAAGTCACTCTATTCAAACAAAGATTTCAAATCTTGAGATAGATAGTGATGATATTGCTATATATATAGCCAAAACGAAGAATACAAGTATAGAGGTGCATTTGGATTATTTTGGGCGAAAACCGATACGTCAGTTAGAGATTTTCTTACCGGATGACACAATTAGGTGTGACCTTATACAAGGTTCAATCACCTATTTGCAATCAGGAAAACAACTGCAACTTGATGCAGAGCGCAATGCGTTCCAAATGAAAGAAATTGCCCATTTCTTTGATATTGTGGATAAGAAGATAGTTACAGACAGCAGTGCAAGACATGCAGTGCAAGTGCTTAAAATAGCAAAAGGAGAAACAATATGAACATATTATTTACATTATGCGGACGTGCAGGCTCAAAAGGTGTAAAGGGTAAAAATGCACGGGAGTTTTGCGGAAAACCATTGGTGTGGTATTCAATGGCAGCCATAGCATTATATAAAGAAAAGTATGCCGGAAATGATACTATTTCCGTTGTACTAAACACGGATAGCGAACCTCTCATTGATTTAGTGCAACAGGTATCATCTTTGGAGGTTGGCATACTTCATCGAGATGAGAGCCTTGCTGGAGATAAGGTAGCGAAAGTGTCTGTCATATTGGATTGTCTCAATCGTGCAGAGCAGATGTATGGAATCAAGTATGATATGATAGTGGATTTGGATATAACCTCTCCGCTTCGCACTGTAGAAGATGTGCGAAGTGCCATAGAGCGTAAGGCTCAACGTCCGGAGGTGGATGTGGTGTGTTCGGTTACGCATGCGCGCAGGAATCCATATTTTAATATGGTGAAGGAAGAAAATGGCTTCTTCTGCAAGGCTATACCATCGAACTTTACTACGCGTCAAGAAGCACCTGTGTTTTATGATATGAATGCATCTATTTATGCCTATTCTCCGGATGCGCTTCGAAATAAGGAACATACAACGTTCTTTAATTCCAATTGCGATGCGGTAGTGATGTTCGATACCGGCATCTTGGATATTGATTCGGAAGAGGATTATGACCTGATGCAAGTAATTGCTCAGTTCCTTTGGAAGAATAAAGAAGGGTATATGGATGTATATCAAAAAGTAGAAAATTGGAAATAAGATGTATTTAGTAATATCTAAAGAAGACATATTAAGGCAGTTGATCAAACAACTTGAAAATTTCTTTATCCTGACAGATGAAGATAAGAAATGTTTATCTGTATGTATGGATGAAGTATTGGTGCGTTGTGAGAAGAATTTTAAGTCGACCAATAATAAATACTATATGTACGGAGAGAATGATGTGAAGTTTGATCCATGTCATTCCGTGCAATATATGATATTCCTTTATTACCTGTCGCATTATCTATATAAAAATAATATAGGAGAGGGACTGTGTGATAAGGTGTATTATTTGAATAAAATAATGAATAGCGTTGATTTATTCTATGCCATCGAGTTGCCTGATGTATTTGGTGCAGAGCATCCTATCGGAACTATAATGGGAAGAGCAACATATTCGGATGGGTTCTTCTTCTATCAAGGTTGTACTGTAGGTGGAGTAAGAGATAGGACAGGACAACTATGTTATCCGCGAATAGGGGGGGGGGTGCGCATGTATGCGCATTCGGCTATCATAGGAAACTGTACCATAGGAGACAATGTGCAAATTGGAGCTGGAGCAATTGTGAAAAATCAAGATGTTCCATCTAATTCTATTGTATTTGGAGAATCACCCAATTTAATAATTAAGCAGGCATGAAAGAGATAAATAAATATTGTATATCGCCTAAGTTGACTATACGTGAAGCATTACAACGTATTAACGATGTTTCCGGAGAAGCACAGATGTTATTTGTGTTGAACGAAAAGCAACAAGTAATTGCTACGCTTTCAGATGGAGATATCCGTCGCGGACTAATAGCCGGACACGAACTGAACGAACCGGTAGAGCAAATCATGTTCTGTAACTTCCGTTATTTGCAAATAGGAAATATCCAAATTGAGCAGTTGCGTCAGTTCCGTCAGCAACAATTGCCTGTAGTACCTGTCTTGGATGCCGATGGGCGCTTATGTGATATTATTAATCTGCGCAAGCAGAAATCGTTGCTTCCGATTGATGCAGTAATTATGGCAGGAGGCAAGGGAGAACGCCTGCGTCCGTTGACGCTGACGACTCCCAAACCGCTATTGCCAGTTGGAAATAAAGCGATCATTGACCACAATGTGGATCGACTGATTTCTTATGGCGTAGAGAATATATCTGTGACGGTAAACTATTTAGCAGAGCAATTAGAAACGCACTACAAAGAACCGCATGAAGGAGTACAGATAGAATGCGTACGCGAACCTAAATTCTTAGGAACCATGGGAGCGGTGCGATTGGTTAAAGAATTTTACAATGATGTGGTGCTGGTGATGAACTCGGATCTCTTCACAGATATTGACTTTGAGGATATGTACCTGCATTTCATCGAGAATAAGGCTGATATGTCAATAGCAGCAGTACCTTATACGGTGTCTATTCCGTTCGGAATCTGTGATTTAGAAGGACACGATGTGAAAGGTATCGTAGAAAAGCCAACATATAACTACTATGCAAATGCAGGTATCTATATGCTACATCGCGAAGTGATAGATAGGATTCCGGCTGAAGAGTTTTTTAACGCTACGGATATGATAGATATGTTGGTTAAGAATCACAGTAAAGTTATTCGTTATCCGTTGAAAGGTACCTGGATAGATATTGGCAGTAAGAGTGAGTATCAGAAAGCACAAGATTTAGTGAAACATATGAGCATATAAAATAGAAATGGGAATAAAAGAATTCATACAATTATTCGTGCCACCTGTATATTATACGGTAAAGAAGCATTTGTTCCCGAAAAAGCAACCGATATATCATCCGCTGCCTAAAATTGAGCATAAAAGAAAGCGAATGATAATTATTGGTAATGGACCTTCTTTGCAAAAAACAGTTGAATTATATGAGCAGCAGTTGCATGATGCTGATTGCGTCATGGTCAATTTTAGTGCCCGTACATCGTTGTTTGAGCAGATAAAACCTGCATATTACGTGATGACAGATCCTTGTTGGACGAAGGATAAAGAAAATTTCCGCGCATGTGTAAATGCTATAATTACTAAGACAACATGGCCAATGACGATAGTTCTTTCCAAAGAGTTAAGATCATGGCGGGCTATTGAGGAATTTAAGAAGAACAAGAATATTACCGTATTATGTGATGGCGGTACATGGTATCCTCAGCCGGATAAAGACTTATTCCCTGCATTAGATGAGAATAGAGTATGTCCTCCATCCTATACAGTATTAACCTATTGTATATATATATCTATATATTGGGGGTATGAGGAGACATATCTGGTTGGAGCTGATACTTCATTCTTAAAAGATATGTATGTCGGACAAAAAGATAATGTGCTCTATACGATTGATTCGCATTTCTATAACAATGCCGATGTCCGTTCAATCCCAACAGAATCGGAGCTCAAAGGGATACCGTTCGGCTGTACGATGGAGCAGAAATTATACGAATTATATATGATTTTTTATGAATACAATATGTTGAATCGATATGCTCAATGGAAAGGAGTGAAGGTGTATAACGCATCTGAATTCTCCATGATTGATTGTTTTGAACGTAAGAAGTTGACATAAACTATACACCATACACAATACACAATGATCAGATTATCATTTATAGTGCCGTTTTATGGAGTGGAGAAGTACATCGAAGAATGTATCCGTTCGCTATATAACCAAGATATTCCGCAATCGGAATATGAGGTGATATGCATTGACGACTGTTCTCCGGATGGGAGTCGTGCGATTGTGAAGCGGTTGCAGAAAGAGTATCCTACGCTACGGCTGATCTGTCATACGGAGAACAAACGTCAAGGAGGAGCACGCAATACCGGACTACGCGAAGCACAGGGGAAATATATCTGGTTTGTTGACTCGGATGACTATCTGTTACCTAATGGCGTTGGATCTTTATTAGCGCAAGCAGAGAAAGAGGATTTGGATATATTGCAAATGCCGTTCAATGATTTAACCACAACTGAAGATTTCGGAATATGTACTGGTTCTCAATATGCTTTTGATTTGCCGATAGATGAATCTCCTGTATCTCGGTGCTGTGTGGTATGGCGAAGTATTATTAATAAAGATTTATTGATAAAAAATAATATATGGTTTGCGGAGCATGTCCAATATGAAGACGATGATTATGCATACTTGATGTTTGCTCATGCCAAGCGTGTTCGTTTTATTCCGCATACGATTTATAAATCACGTCGTCGTTCGGATTCTACTACGGGTCAAGCATACACCCTCCAAACTATGTATTATCTATCGCAGCAGGTATATCGATTGATAGCGAATGTTAAATGGTTGGTCTCCGTTGATCCTCGTTGGGAAGATGTGACCCAACGTAATGTCGCATGGACATGCCATAGACAAATACTTGCACACATGAAAGATATATCAATAGATGACCGAAGAACGTTTTATTCATCTAAAATGGGACACATCGTTGGCTTACGTCAATATGTGAGTTGGTGCGTGTGGCTGGCTATGCGTTATTATTGTTTTTGTAAATGGTTTTATTTGAAATGATCAATTTCAAATCACAAATATTAACACCGGTACGAAATTCTATCGCACAATATCCTGATAGATATGCCTTCTATATTGATGGCACGTACTATACCTATCGTCAGTTTGCAGAACGCATTTCTGCTATCCGCGGTGAGATCCGAAATGGAATCCACAACGAACAGATATGGGGATTAGCACTGCATGATGATCTAAACACCTATGCATCTATCTTTGCGCTATGGATGGAAGGCAAGGCATACGTGCCGTTACATCCGTCATGGCCGGAGGAACGGATTGCGTCCATCAAAGAGCAAGTGGGGTGCTCGAACGTTTTGGATGCGTGCGACGCACCGTACACTAGTGATCTGATTGACGATTGGGTAGTGGCGAGTGAGGATGACTTGGCATACATCCTCTTTACGAGTGGCAGCACCGGCGTACCTAAAGGTGTGCAGTTGACGAGAAGGAACATCGCTGCGTTCATGGATTCGTTCTGGAAGACCGGCATCGACATCACTCCTGACGATCGGTGCATGCAGGTGTTTGATTTGACGTTCGATGTGAGTGTGCAGTCGTATCTGGTGGCACTGACGCGTGGAGCATGTGTCTATACTGTACCTTACGGACAAGTGAAGTACCTCTATGCGGCATCACTCATTCAGGAGCAAGGCGTCACGTTTGGTGCAATGGCACCATCAATGCTGACGTATTTGCGTCCGTACTTTGAGGAGTTCGACGCAAGCAGCATGAAGGCATGTATCCTCACGGCTGAGGCTTGTCCGGTGGATTTGATGGAAGCGTGGTATGGTTGCGCGAAGAACACAGAGATATACGATTTCTATGGTCCGACGGAAGCGACGATTTACTGCACGTACTATAAGTTGACGCGTGGAGGGGAGAACTTGAGTCTGAATGGCATCATCTCGATTGGTAAACCGTTGGCGAACGTGCAAGCGATCATCATTCGCGAAGATGGAACGTTAGTAGAAGGCCAGGAGAAGGGTGAGTTGTGCGTGGCAGGAGATCAAGTGACTCCGGGGTATTGGAAGAACAAGGAAAAGAATGCCAGTTCGTTCTTTGTACGCGATGGAGTGCGGTACTACCATACGGGAGATTTGTGCTACTGGCATGACAGCGGGAATATCATGTATTCTGGTCGCATTGACCAACAAGCGAAGATCCAGGGTTTTCGTGTGGAACTCGGAGAGATTGAGCATCACGCACGCACGTTTTATCAGAATGAACGACGCGTGATAGCGATTGCATTTCAGAACGCGCAGAACCTGACAGAGATCGCGCTCTTTGTGGAAGCGCAAGCGGAAGAGAGCAAGGAACTCATCGCCTATCTCCGCTCGAAGATGCCATCGTACATGATTCCTTCGCGAATCATTTATGAACCGAGTTTTCCGCTTAACAAAAGCGAGAAAATAGATAGAAATGCCTTAAAACAAAAACTACAATGAATAGAGAACAATTAGTAGAAGAGATCCAGGCAATAGCGAGAGAGATATTCGCCAAACCGGAATTAGTGATAAATGATGCCATGGGAGCCGCGGATGTAGATACATGGACGAGTTTGAGTTTTATGCTGTTCCTAACGGCTATCGAGGACAAGTATGGCTTCAAGTTTAAGATGATGGAGTTACTGCAACTGCGTAACATGGGTGCAGTTATTGATGCTACCCTTAAACATATTGCATAATGCCTGAGTTAAAAATATACACGATTAAGGATTTGCGGGAATGGTTGGAGAATAATCATCCGGCAGATGGGTTGAGTGAGCAAATGATTGCTCCTACTCGTGCATGGGCGATTGTGCATAATCCGTACGTGAAGGATGAAGATGATATCGTAGCAGCAATCTTCGAGGATGGAGAGTTGGCTGCTTATACTGCATCATTCCCCGATATGTTGGATGGTAAACGCGTATGGTGGGCATCAACGTTGTATTGTTATCCGAAATTTACTGGCAAAGGCTACGGAATGATTGTTATGGGGGTGTTGATGGAAGCTCATGAACCGGAACTGACGTACGATAGATGGGGAGCGCGAGAGACGGTCGAGATATTTAATCATTTTGGTTATCAAGTAACATATACCAAACGTTATCATCTTTCGGACGGAAAGATAAATACAGCCACATTTAAAGGAAAATTGGCTTATTGTGCACAGGAACTAAAGAAATGCTTGTATCCTTGGTCGAAACAATCGAAAGCCAATTATACCATTCAATATGCATCGAGTATAGATGATGAAGTATATGCATTCATGCAAGCGCATCGTAATAATGATCTTTGGCTTCGCGAACGAGATATGCTGAATTGGATAATAGAGTATCCATTTGTCAAGGCTGGAAAAAGTGAAAATGCCTGCGTCTTTGGTGCAGATGCGAAGATCTATGAATACAAGGTGGCAAAGGTGTATGTAGAAGAAAAATTGCATGGTGTATATGTGCTTCGTAGAGGCGATAATTCACTTAGCGTGGTCTATCTATATTACACCTATGAAAAGCGCGAATTGGTATTTGAGTCCATTATCAATTATATCATTGCATTACGACCAAAAACATTTATAACGGAGAACCAATATTTATTTGAGCGCGTGCGAGAGAGGTTGTATTTCCCGAAAATGGAGAATGAGAATATATCTCTTTCATTATTGGAAATGCCTGATATAAAGCAATACTCATTGCAGTTAGGAGATGGAGATAGTTTCGCTTAGTATGATGTGGGGTATGGTGTATGATGTATTAAATAGAATAAAGCGGAAATGGATGAAGTTGCGTCTGCAACCAATACGTGTTTTTTGTTTCCATCAGGTTAGTGATGTGTTTGATGCTTCTACGATGTGGGAGTGTGATTGGACGCAGATAGATCAGTTTAAGCAAAATATAATGCATTTGAAAGAGCAATATACGTTTATCTCTTTGGAAGAAGCATATCATAAACTAACGCACGATAAGATACGTTGTAAGAAATATGCGGTGCTGACAGCAGATGATGGATGGGCATCGCTGAAGAATATCATTCCATGGTTGGCTGAACAGGAGATACCTGTCACATTGTTTGTCAATTCAGAATATTTGGATGGAAAGCATTATCAAGCGAGGAATACAGAAAAATTATTGACTTATCAGGATATAGTAGAATTGACAAATATATATCCACAGATCGTAACGATATCGTCTCATGGAAAGACGCATATTGATGTAAGTTCACTATCGTTAGAAGATTTTAAAATGAATGTGAATACAGCTGAAGAAATTTTGAATGAATATAGGAATAAGATAGGTTTTTACGCCTTTACGTATGGTCGTCGAACCAATGCACAAATTATTGAATTGAGAAATATGAATTTGATTCCGGTATTGATGGATGATATGAGCAATTATACGTATGATGGTGTAATCCATAGAGAATGTATAGATGGATTAAAAATCGAGAAAGTATGTTGAAATTTTCATTATTAGTTCCAATATATAATGGAGAGAGATATTTAGAACGCTTGTTCATAAGTTTACTTTCTCAAGATATTCCGCATTCGGAGTATGAGATTGTTTGTGTAGATGATTGTTCAAAAGATCATTCTGTAGAAATCATTGAGCATTATCAGTCTCAATATCCCAATTTTCGCCTTATCAAGAATAAGGTGAATAGTCGGATAGCTACAAATATAAACACGCTTGTAGAGGTTGCTTATGGAAAATACATTTGGATCTTAGGGCAAGATGATTATATAGAGGAGAATTGTTTGAATGGACTATGGCAGAGGTTGGAAAAAGATAACTTAGATGTACTGGTATTCAATTACCGTCGAGTGTATGAAGATGAGACCACGCAGACTGAATGCCTTGTGGTGCAACCATCTATAGCAATGCGAGGATTAGAGTGGATAAAACAACAGTTTGATAGCAGAGATTATTGCATGTATATGTTGGGATATGAATGGCGAGCTGTTTTTCGGACGGAGCATTGGCGAGGGCAGAATATTCGTTGTGTAGATGGTATGAATTATGAAGATACAATTATTATGCTAAAAGCTATTGTTTATGCAAATGCAGTTGCATCTATAGAGGATATGTTGTACAATTATCGTATTAATGCTTTGTCTATTACATATTGGGAAAATTTTGTAAAGCGTGGTGATCTAATCTATGAATTTGCTTTTATGGTGGGACAAGAGGTGGAAGATTTCTATAATGACTTGGTGAAGATAGATGTGTATGTATCTGCAAATTTATACCGACATCTAAAGCATCGATATAATAATTTTACATTTGATTTGATAAGAACACCGATAGCCCATAAGCGTGAGTTCTATCGATTGTTAGCGAAAAACCGTGAATTTGTTAAATCTAAAAGAGGTTATTTGAATTGGAAAGCAAAAATACTAACTAATCGAGTGCTTGGTTATCCGATAGCATGCCTATGTTATTATGGCTATAAGACATATAAAAATGTACATCATATGATTAAATAGTCTTTAAATCTACTGATTATGAAGGAAGAAACTATAAAAGATTGCAGGATTGTAGATATCCGTCGATATTCTGATACGAGAGGGTATTTGTCGGTGGTGGAGACTGGCTTGGATATTCCGTTTGACATTAAACGCGTGTATTATCTATACATGGTGCCGGAAGTAGCGAGAGGAGCGCATGCACATAAAGAACTGCAACAATTGCTCATCGCTACAAGCGGAAGTGTGGAAGTTATTATGGACGATGGACAAAATAAGAAGTCGTTCATGTTGGATCGACCATGGAAGGGACTGCTTATACCTCCCGGACTTTGGCGTGACTTAGTGAACTTCTCCGATGGGGCGGTGCTGATGTGTCTTGCTTCCGAGAAGTATGATGAAAATGATTACATCCGTAATTACGATGAGTTTTTGAAATACAAAGGATTATGATTCACAGATTTGCTGATTGTCAGGCACAGGTGCCGGAGAGTACAAACATTTGGCAGTTTTGCGTAGTGCTGCCAGAAGCGAAGATAGGGGAGAACTGTAACATATGCAGTCATTGCTTTATAGAGAATGAGGCAGTGGTTGGTAATAACGTCACTATCAAGTGTGGGGTACAAGTGTGGGATGGAGTGACGATAGAGGATAATGTACAAATCGGAGCCAATGTAACATTTACGAATGATAAATACCCTCGTGCAAAGAATCCGAATTGGAAACTTGTACCGACTATTATCAAGAAAGGTGCAAGTGTCGGTGCAGGAAGTACAATCGTGTGTGGCGTGACCATAGGTGAGAATGCAATGATTGGTGCAGGAAGTGTAGTAACAAAGGATATTCCGTCAGGAGAACTTTGGTATGGAAACCCTGCAGAGTTCGTGAAGAAAATGTAATAATTATTAAGATGGCATTTACAACCCCTATATTACTAATCACCTTCAACCGTCCGGATCATACAAGACGCGTACTGACGGAGATTCTAAAACAAGAACCTCAATCGATCTATGTTTGCCAAGACGGCGCACGTGAAGGAAATGAAAACGACCGCATCAAGTGCCAAGAAGTGCGTGATGTGGTGAGTGAGTTAACTGATGCTTATGCAGTTAATCACCCCAATTTTACACTATACACTTTACACCATAAACAAAACCTCGGCTGTGGTCCCGGTCCGCAAGCCGGAATCACTTGGTTCTTTGAGAACGTGGAGCAGGGTATCATCATGGAAGATGACTGTCTGCCGCATCCGGATTTCTTTGGATACTGTGAGGAACTATTGAATAAATATAAACATAATCCGCGAGTGCAGTTCATCAACTCTACTCTTTATCATGATCGTTGGAGATGCGAGGGCTCGTACGGATTCAGTCATTACATGGTAACCGGAGCATGGGCAGCATGGAGAAGTACCTGGCAAGGGTTTGATTTGGACTTATTGGATCTAAACGCATGGAAATTCAGACAACAGGTGCTGCTTCAAAGTAAAGGAGATACAAGCGGATAAGTCAAAGAAAAGCTATTGGGACTATCAGATGCAGATCCTTCTGTTTAGAAATAATGCGCTGACGATTCATCCGGCTGTGAACCTTATATCCAATATCGGTTTTGATGCCGAAGGCACCCATACTACTTGGAATGACGGACGTGGCGATAAAGAAGTATATCCGATATTACCGCTTCAGCATCCGGCATCCATGCGTGTCGATTGCGATATGGATGCAGATTGCTTCGCCAAAAGAAAATCAAGGGGTTGGCTGATGGACACATTATCGTTTATAAAACTTCATACATTAAACATCATACATTAAACATGCGAATTTTATTCGTTAATACAAATGACATTTCCGGTGGCGCAGCGCGGGCAGCGATGCGCATCATGCGTGGTGTGCAGCAGAGTGGTGTAGAGGCACGGATGTTTGTGAAGGATAAATACTCTAAATCACCGGATGTTATTCCGTTAAGCACTTATACTCCATCATCTAATTGGCTGCTTGATATTTTCAAATGGGTAATTCAGAAATTCAAGAATCGGTATCACTTGTTCAAGTGGTATCCATACAAGCGCACCAAACAGAATGTCTTTATGTCCGATTTGCGGCATACTGATATCCATGGCGCGTTGCAGAAGATGGATTACGATATCGTGCATCTGCATTGGATAAACAATCGTTTCTTGGATATCTGCGAATTAGCAAAGATCCATAAGCCCATTGTCTGGACGCTGCATGACTCTTGGCCTTTCTGCGGAGTGTGCCATTATTTCCTTGATTGTGAGAAGTACCAAACGCATTGTGGTGCCTGTCCGATGTTGGGGTCGCGTAAAGAGCGGGATTTGGCATATGAAGTGTTTGAAAAGAAGATGGAAGCGTATAAGGATTTAAATCTTCATATCGTAACACCAAGCAGATGGTTGGGAAACTCAGCAAAGAAGAGTGCTTTGTTAGGGAGATTTCCTGTACATGTAATACCAAACTGCATCGATACGGACTTATTCCGTCCATTAGTTAAGGACGAAATCCGAGTTATTGCCGAGCGTCAAGAAAACGCGGTGGTTAGGCGCGTTTTTAGCGAGGCGACGCAGGAGAAAGGGCTTGCAAAGCCTTTGATCCTATTCGGAGCGATGAATGCTGCGACGGACAGGATAAAAGGCTTTGCAAGCCTTTTATCCGCACTACGATTATTGGATAATCAGGGATTTGATGCACAACTTATGGTGTTTGGTGCTAATGCGCAAGAGTTACCCATGAAGTTTGAACATATTGATGTAACCTTTGTCGGATATATCCATGATAGTCGTATATTAGCAGCCATATATACCGTAGCGGATGTGATGGTGGTGCCGTCTTTGACAGAGAACCTATCCAATGCTATTATGGAAAGTCTTTCTTGCGGAACACCAGTTGTCGCTTTCGGTATTGGAGGTAATAGTGATATGATAGAGCATAAGCAAAATGGATATTTGGCTGCGGAACATGATAGTAAAGATTTGGCAAAAGGGATAGAGTGGTGTTTGCAACACAATGGAAATGGAGCATTGAGCAAGAATGCACGAAAGAAAGTGTTGGATAACTATACGATAGATATCGTGACGGAACAATATAAAAATCTATATCAATCGATATTATGCAAGGAATAACTATGAGAAATATTAAATCCTTATTTGCGAATAAGTATTTTCGTATAACAATTAGTGTTTTAATGTGGGCTATCGTTCTACTCCCTATGATATGGTCTGTCTTACGTGTGGGAATCGGGCAAGACTCCGGTTATTATCTATGTATGGCAGAACGAATAGCAGATGGTTATATACCATATCGAGATTTGCGACTTTTATATCCTCCATTATGGTTTTATATTGAAGCATTTTATAAATTTGTATTTAATATCCCCAATGGAGTATATTGGCCATATCTAATTTTGTTGTATGCTTTTCAAATATCTAATGCGTACTTGTTATACCGTTTATTGTCTCTAACAAACGTCAAAAAGCATTATGCTATTTTAGCAGCGTGGTGTTATTTGCTAATGTCTCATTGGTTAGACGGAAATGATGTATTAATCGAGATACCCTCTATTACATTTTGTCTATTATCGTGCGTACTCTTATTTAAGTATAAAGAGCGTAATTACTGGCACTTCCTATGGATAGGAAGCATATCAGCATGCTCTTTTTTAGTTAAGCAATACGGATTGGGGACATTTGTACTATGTCTATACATAATGATTTTCTTATCAAAATGCAACAAGCAGCAAATTTTTACCTATATATTGGGATATATTCTACCTATCGCTATATGCCTATTAATATGGGGCAACTTGTTCGTCAATAATGTTATACTGAATGGATATGGCACTCAGACAGCAATAGAAGCAGGTCTGGAATTATCAATCGCAAGTAAATTGTCTTCAATATTCGGGAATTTGAATTACTTCTGCTATATGGTTTGCCCTATAGTATATGTAGGTTGGATGTTTGTAGTAAAAGCCTATAAACAAAATAGATTACCATACTTGATATTTATATACTGTGGAATATTAGGTTTTTCTCTTATTTTTTATTTTACTGGATGGCAATTACACTATTATCAATATCTTCTACCGTTTTCAATATTGTTAATGGTAGAGTTGATGCATCTGACAGAAAAATCAAAATGGAAATATTTTATTTTTATCATGGTCGGATGGATTATAATGGTGTCATTCTATAAAACATATAATAATCGGGTTTTTAAACAATATATAAAAGGGATACAAAAAGAACACCAGGAACAATTAGCGCAAGACATTATGCAATATGTGCGAACTGATGAAACGATATATATAGTACATGGGAGCCTGACACCTATATATTTTTTAACAAACACGCTCCCTCCTAATTTAGCAACAATAGGTTATGATTGTGCACCTCTTACATTAAATGAAAATAGAGCGATGCAACAAATCCAATCCGCAGATTGGGTGTTGCGATATTCTAAGGATTATCCATATGAATGCTTTTTCACGGATTCCTTAAAACACTATGTGGAGAAATATCCTGCCATATGTTTACAGGATAGCGCAATTTTGCTTCATAGAATGCACTAATATTAATATTTGAATAATGAAAGCAGTAATTTTAGCGGGTGGATTTGGAACTCGCATTAGTGAAGAAAGTCATTTGAGGCCGAAGCCGATGATAGAAATCGGAGGGAAACCAATCTTGTGGCATATCATGAAATGGTATAGCAAGTTCGGCATCAATGAGTTTATCATCTGTGCCGGATATAAGCAGGATGTGATTAAGGAGTGGTTTGCGAACTATTTCATTCACACATCTGATATCACCTTTGACTTCACTAACGGACGCGATATCATCGTACATAGTCAGCATGCTGAGCCGTGGAAGGTGACAGTAGTGGACACCGGACTGAACACCATGACAGGAGGACGTGTGAAGCGTATCCAGCAATATGTAGGCGATGAGGTATTCTGTCTTACTTATGGTGATGGTGTAAGTGATGTGGATATAGAGAAGTTGATAGCGTTTCATAAGGCCGAAGGACATATAGCTACGCTGACCGGTGTTCAGCCGGAGGGCAGGTTCGGCATAATGGACTTCGATGGTACGAACATTCAGTCGTTCCGTGAAAAGAATAAGGATGATAGTGGCTGGATCAACGGCGGGTTCTTTGTGCTGGAGCCGAAAGTGTTCGACTATCTGACAGGAGATGATTGTGTATTTGAGCGTGAACCGTTGACTCGGTTGGCAAAAGAAGGACAATTAGATTGCTACAAGCACGAAGGCTTCTGGCAATGTATGGATACCTTGCGTGAAAAGGAGAAGTTGGAAGCACTGTGGGCATCCGGAAATGCTCCCTGGAAATAACGAGTGAATGACTGAACGAATGAAAGAATGAACGATATGACACGTAAAGAAGAACTGAAAAAGCAAATATTAGATTTAACTCGAGAGTACTATCATGAGGTGCATGAAGTGAAGCCGGAGTTTGAGGAGGGGAAGACGTTCGTGAACTACGGAGGACGGTACTTTGACGATGAGGAGATGGTGAATCTTGTGGATTCGTCGTTGGACTTTTGGTTGACTGCCGGACCATGGGCACACAAGTTCGAGACACGTTTGGCAAAGTGGTTGGGCGTGAAATATTGCGCGGTGACCAACTCCGGAAGTAGTGCGAACTTGTTGGCGTTCTATGCGTTGACATCTCCGAAACTCGGTGAACGTGCTATCAAACGTGGTGACGAGGTGATCACGGTAGCTGCAGGATTTCCGACGACAGTGAATCCTATTATTCAGTTCGGTGCGGTACCGGTGTTCGTGGATGTGAAGACGAGTACGTTTGACATCGACGAGAGTCAACTGGAGGCAGCGTATAGTCCGAAAGTGAAGGCTGTGATGTTGGCACATTCGTTAGGCAATCCGTTCGATCTCAAAGCAGTAAAAGCATTCTGCGACAAGCATTGTTTGTGGTTGATTGAGGATAACTGCGACGCGTTGGGTTCGGAGTACACGATTGACGCTGTGACCAAGAAAACAGGTACGTGGGGGCATATCGGCACGAGCAGTTTCTATCCTCCGCATCACATGACGATGGGTGAGGGTGGTGCTGTCTATACCGATGATCCGCTGCTGGATAAGATTGTGCGTTCGTTCCGCGACTGGGGACGCGACTGCTGGTGCGTCGGAGGCGTGGATAACACATGTAAGATGCGCTTCACGGGTAAGTTCGGGGAACTGCCGGAAGGATATGACCATAAGTACGTGTATAGTCATTTTGGCTTCAACCTGAAGATCACGGACATGCAAGCGGCAATCGGTTGTGCGCAGTTGGAAAAGCTGGATCGGATTGTGGAGGCGCGTAGGAAGAACTGGCAGACGTTGTATGATGGACTGAAGGACCTGCCGCAGTTAATGATGCCGGAGCCGGAAGAGGGTAGCAACCCGAGTTGGTTCGGGTTCCTGATTGCAGTGCGTCCGGAGGCTGGGTTCACACGCAATGAGTTGACGGGATTCCTGGAGAGTCGCAAGATTCAGACGCGTAATTTGTTTGCCGGTAATCTGTTGCGGCATCCGGCATTCGATGAGATGCGCAAGAGTGGTGAAGGTTATCGCGTAGTGGGTGAACTGAAGAACACTGACTTCGTGATGAACAACGGATTCTGGATTGGCGTGTATCCGGGCATGAAGCCGGAGATGCTGAACTGGATGATAAAGAGTATAAGAGAGTTTTGCTTAAATCATAAATGATAAATCATAATTTTGAAATATTAAAATCGTTTTACGCTGGAAAGCGAGTTTTAATCACCGGACACACGGGATTCAAAGGATCTTGGCTGTCGATATGGTTGCACGAAATGGGCGCGGAGGTGATTGGTGTGGCGTTAGAGCCAAGCACCGATAAGGATAACTTCGTACTTTCCGAAATCGGCAGCAAAATCAAAGCAGATTTGCGTGCAGACATCCGTGATGCAACAGCCATGCAGCGGATATTTGATGTGTACCAGCCGGAGATAGTGTTCCATCTCGCAGCGCAGCCATTGGTGCGGTTGAGTTATGACGAGCCGGTGGATACATGGCAGACGAATGTGATGGGAACGATAAACGTGATGGAAGCATTTCGGCATTGCGAGAGTGCGAAAGTGGCAGTGATGATCACGACGGACAAGTGCTATGAAAACCGCGAGACGAATCATGCGTACACCGAGGACGAGCCGATGGGTGGTTATGATCCATATAGCAGTAGCAAGGGCGCATGCGAGATTGCTATCAGCAGCTGGAGACGGAGTTTCATGAATCCGGCTGCGTATGAGAAACATGGCAAGGCTATTGCCAGTGTGCGAGCCGGAAACGTGATTGGTGGTGGTGATTGGGCAAAGGATCGGATCATTCCGGATTGCATCCGTGCGATAGAAGCCAACGAACCGATTAAGATTCGCAATCGTCATGCGGTACGTCCTTGGCAGCATGTGTTGGAGCCGTTGAGCGGGTATCTGTTGCTTGCGCAAAAGATGTGGGAGAATCCTACGGAATACTGCGAGGGTTGGAATTTTGGTCCGAAGATGGATGCGGTGGTGCCGGTATGGGATGTGGCGACGATGTTGACGAAGGAGATGGGGCGCGGAGAGTTGCTCGACCAGACGGATCCGAATGCACCGCATGAGGCGAATCTGCTGATGCTTGATATCACGAAAGCGCAGACGAGATTGGAATGGAAACCGAGATTGACTACGGCTGAGGCTATCGCTTTAACCGCTGACTGGTACAAGCGCTATCATGGCGAGTTTGTGTATGATATTTGTGTAGATGAGATAAGAAAATATCTGACAGCTGACAACTGATTACTGAATACTAAAATGAATATTTTCGTAACAGGAGCAACGGGGTATTTGGGTTACCATTTTGTGAAGGTGGCCATCGCACAAGGGCATAAGGTATTGTGCCTGAGACGTCCTACATCCGTATCGTTGTTCGAACCGATTGTGGAGAAAGATATCCAATGGGTAAACAATGATGATGAGACGAAGCTCCGTGAGACAGTGAATGCTTTTCAACCGGATGTGCTATTCCATGCTGCGTGGGGAGGAACGAGAGGAAAAGAGCGGAATGATGTGGCGATACAGGAGCACAATACCCAAATGTCCAAGGACCTGATAATGCTCTATCCGTACAAGCAAGTCATCGTGTTGGGTAGTCAAGCGGAGTATGGTTTTTACGTTGGTCCGGCAATGGAGACGGATGCCTTGAAGCCGAATACCGTTTATGGTCAAGCGAAGATAGCGACGTGTGAGTTCCTGAAGGAATACTGCGAGGCACATGACATCGAGTGGCAGTGGATACGACTGTTCACCTTGTTTGGCGAGAACCAGACAGGAGGACTGATTAAGATGTTCACGGAGAAATGCTTGAAAGGCGAGAAGGTGTTTAACACGACGGAAGGCTTGCAGCGGTATTCATATATGTACACGTTTGATATTGCGAAAGCGATATGCATGGTGATGGGGAGCAAGGGCAAATCGGGGATTTATAACCTCAGTCAACCACATGATGTGTTCAGCAATCGGCAGATTTTGGAGCATATCAAAGAACTGATGCATAGCGATATCCAACTGAACTTCGGAGCGATGCCATACGAGGAGAATCAGGTGATGTACATGGACGGGTACGTGACGAAGTTCGAAAATGCGTTCGGAGATATTCCACATACGGACTTTGAGGTAGCATTGGAACGAACAATCGAATCGATAAAGAAAAACTATCAGAAATGAAAGATATAAACGAGTTACACAAGATTGCCAATCACATACGTGGAGTTGCGTTGACGTTGGCGCATAATGTGAATGAGTCGCATTCAGCCGGAGCGATGTCGATGGCTGACATATTGGCTGTGCTGTACAGCGAGTATGCGGATGTGGAAGCCATCAAGGCAAATAGTCCGAAGCGCGACCGAGTGATTCTGAGCAAGGGACACTGCTGCGCGAGTTTGTACGCGATGTTAGCAGAAGTCGGCATTATGGAGAAGGACGAATTGATGGAGAAGTTTGCGCAGAACGGAACTATCTATTTTGCTCATGCGTCGCATCAGTTGCCTGGAGTTGAGTTGTCTACAGGTAGTCTTGGACATGGTTTGCCGGTGGCATGCGGCATGGCATTGGGAGCCAAGAAGAGCGGACTGAATTTCAATGTGTATTGCATTGTGGGTGACGGAGAGATGAATGAAGGTTCGAACTGGGAAGCAATCATGTTTGCGGCACATCATAAGTTGGACAACTTGTGTCTAATCATCGACAAGAATAAGATGCAAGCATTGGGTGACACGAAGGATATCCTTTGCTTGGATCCGATGCCGGAGAAGTTAGCGGCATTTGGTTGGGATGTAGAGGATATTGACGGAAATGATATCGAGGATGTGATTTCGGCATTTGAGAGTTTTAAACATCGGAAGGGCAAACCGTTTGTGATGGTAGCGAATACGATTAAGGGTAAAGGTGTGAGCTTTATGGAGCATAACTTGAAGTTCCATTACAGTGCTCCGAAAGATGACGAACTGAAACAAGCATTGGAGGAACTGGCATGAGAACGGCATTTATCAATCAGTTGTTGGAGGAAACGCGACATAATGAGCGTGTGTTCCTATTGGTGGGTGACTTGGGGTATCATGTCATCGAGCCGTTTGCGGCAGAGTTTCCGGATCGGTTTATGAACGTGGGTATTGCGGAGCAGAATATGGCTGGAGTGGCTGCGGGACTGGCTATGACGGGGTATAACGTATATATCTATTCGATTGGCAATTTCCCAACACTGCGGTGCTTCGAGCAGATTCGAAACGATATTGCGTACCACAAGGCGAACGTGAAAGTGGTGTCTGTGGGTGCAGGATATGCGTATGGCAGTTTGGGCGCGACGCATCAGGCTACGGAAGAGATTGGAGCGCTGCGTACGTTGCCGAATATGGTGGTGGCTACTCCGGGTGATCCGATCGAGGCACGTGCTATTGCGACACTTTCGGCGCAATATGAGGGTCCGATGTATATCCGTTTGGGCAAAGCCGGAGAGAAAATTGCACATGTTGAGGAGAAGTTGGATTTGAAGATTGGTGACATTGTACCGGTTGTGCAGAAAGTAGGAAACCAGAAAGCCGTAATGGCGTGTGGTAATATTTTGGCAAGTGCCAAACGGCAGATTGAGGAAGAGCAATTGCCGTATGATTTGTTTAGCATACCATTTGTGAAGCCGTTGAATAAGGAGCAACTACTTGCCATTGTTGCGAACTATCCGGACGGATTGATTACGATAGAGGAACATCAGCGTTCTTGCGGAATGGGTTCGGCGATTGTCGAGCAGTTGAATGATCTATTTGCTGCGGGTGAGATTGCGAATTATCCAAAGATAAAACGTGTGGCTATTCCGGATGAGTTTGCCGGAGGGGTTGGAAATCAAGAGTATTTACGGAAAGTGGAGGGATTGAAGCTTTGATATCCATTAAGGAAATATGGAAAAAGATAGATAGCCAATTCGTACGATTCGTATTGGTGGGAATCCTAAATACTGCATTTGGGTATAGTGTCTATTGCTTGATGCTATGGATAGGCTTGTCGTATTGGTGGGCTACGCTGATATCCAATGTGCTTGGGGTACTATTCAACTTCAAGACAACCGGAGTGCTGGTATTTAAGAATCATAACAATTGGCTGTTCTTCCGGTTTGCTTTGTGCTATGTGTTGGCCTATTTCCTGAATGTAGGCATCATTGCGCTCTTCACGCATTTTACCGCGATTAACCAATATATCAGCGGATTTGTCGCAACGATATGTGTGGCATTGTTTTCGTTCTTTTTCCAAAAATTCATCGTGTTTAGAGAGAAATAGATTATGAAGAAAAAAATCAGTATATTAACGCCTTGTTATAACGAGGAAGGCAACGTAGAGGAACTCTATCGTCGCGTGAAAGCGCAGTTTGATGCGTTGAGTGACAAATATACCTATGAGCATGTGTTCATAGATAACGCATCGAAAGATAAGACGGTGGCGATTCTCAAAGGTATCGCAGCAAAAGACAAGAATGTGAAGATTATTGTCAATGCGGCTAACTTCGGACATATTCGTTCTCCGTTCTATGGCATGAAGCAGTGCTATGGTGATGCAGTGATGCTGATGGTGGCTGATTTGCAGGATCCACCTGAGTTGATTCCCGAATTGTTAGCGAAATGGGAAGAAGGACATAATGTGGTGGTATGTGTGAAGAATAAGAGCAAGGAAAATCGGATAATGTATGGCATCCGTAAATTGTTCTATACGCTGGTGCGCAAGATGTCCGAGACTCCGCTGATAGATAACTTCACCGGATTTGGCTTGTACGACAAGTCATTTATGGAAGTACTGCGTGCTACGGATGATCCGTACCCGTATCTGCGTGGCTTTGTAGCTGAGTATGGAGGAGATATCGCAACGGTATATTATACGCAGCCTAAACGCGAACATGGCAAGACATCGAATAATTTCTACCGCTTGTATGATATTGCGATGCTTGGTTTTGTCAACCACTCTAAAGTACCATTGCGCTTGGCTGTGTTTATCGGATTTACGATAGCGATATTGAGCCTGGGCGTGGCTTTATTCTACTTCATTTATAAGCTGTGCAACTGGTACACCTTCCAAGCCGGTAATGCTCCGCTTGTGATTGGTCTGTTCTTTTTCTCGGCAGTACAACTGATATTTATAGGTATATTGGGTGAGTATATCGGTGCGATCCATACGCAAGTCCGCAAACGGCCGTTGGTAGTGGAGAAGGAAAGGATAAACTTCGAAAAAGAATCTAACATAAAGAAATAAATGCAATTATAATACTATTAATAAGATGAGAATTAGTATTATTACAATCAACTATAATAATGCGGAAGGACTGCGGAAGACGCTTGCATCCGTAGCTGTGCAGACCTATGAGCATATCGAACATTTAATTGTCGATGGTGGTTCCAACGACAAATCCGTTGATATTATCAAGGAATATCTTCGACAGGAGGAAAGCGGAAAGCGTTGTATGGTCGATTCCCTGTGCATGTAATACCTAAAATCATAATGAGGCTAATGTATTAGGAAAAAAATGCACGCGAGATGGTTTTAAAAAATTTTACAATTGATATTGTATCAACACTAGTGTCCCATTAAAATTTGGAACGGTTAAAAAATTATAAATAATTGCCCATTTTGGTCGTTTTGATCTTTGACATTTTGTAAATTAGTCTTATCG
>CAJOEJ010000009.1 GCA_905233375.1 Paludibacteraceae bacterium
GCTAAACCTAAAATCAGTGATGTCAAAGATCAATTGGATCCTAATGGGCAATTATTATTAAATTTTTAACCATCCCAAATTTTTATGGGACACTAGTGATTGATATATGCAAGATTTATTTAAAAAATGCATGTAAATTTGCACATATGCGTTTTTTTTTGTACCTTTGTACCCGTTTTATAAACGTAACCAACTGCATGACAACAGAACAGATTATTCTTCTCAGTGACTCCCTCGATACGCCGACCTTTTACGGCGTGAATAACAGTAATATGCTTTGCCTCAAGAACCAGCACCCGGATGTACGGGTGGTGGCACGCGGGTATCAGGTCAAGGTGACCGGTGCCGAGGCGGCTATCACGCGGTTTGAACAGACACTGCGGCGCTGTGAACAGTTCTGTATCCGCAACAACCGTCTGAACGAGCAGGACATTCTCCTGCTCATCCACGGCGAGAAACCGCACGAGCAGGCTTCGGACAATCTCATCCTGCACGGCGTGAACGGCAAATCCATCTACGCGCGCTCCGCCAACCAGCGCGTGTTAGCCGAATCATACATGGAGAACGACCTGCTCTTTGCAGTGGGTCCTGCCGGTAGCGGCAAGACCTATACGGCAATCGCCTTGGCGGTCAGAGCGCTGAAGAACAAAGAGGTGCGGCGTATCATCCTCTCCCGTCCCGCCGTGGAAGCCGGAGAGAAATTAGGATTCCTGCCCGGTGACATGAAAGAGAAGATAGACCCGTACTTGCAGCCTTTGTATGACGCCTTGCAGGATATGCTTCCCGATGCCAAGTTGGCGGAGTTCATGGAGAAAGGGATTATCCAGATTGCGCCGCTTGCATTCATGCGCGGTCGCACGCTGAGCGATGCAGTGGTGATTCTGGACGAGGCGCAGAACGCGACCGTCTCCCAACTGAAAATGTTTCTCACCCGTCTGGGCTTGGGAGGAAAGATGATTGTCACGGGTGACCTGACCCAGATAGACCTGCCTGCTTCGCAGAAATCCGGCTTGCGCGATGCCATCGAGCGGTTCAAAGGCATCCAGGGTATCCGGATCATCGAATTCAACGAAAAAGATATCGTGCGCCATCCGCTGGTCAAACACATCGTGGCGGCGTACGCAAAAGAGTAAACGGTTTCTCAGAGCACCTGCTGCGCCGGTTCGTACGCCCGCCATTTGGCGATGAGCGCCGACATGTCTTCGGGCCACTCGCTGTCGAAGAACATGCGTTCGCCGGTACGGGGATGGGTGAAACCCAGCGTCTTGGCGTGCAACACCTGACGCGGACAGAGCGCAAAGCAATTCTCGATATACTGCTTATACCGTTGCGTGCGCAGACCCTTCAGGATCTCCATTCCGCCGTATTTATCATCGGCAAACAGCGGATGCCCTATATGCTTCATATGGACGCGTATCTGGTGGGTACGGCCGGTCTCGAGACGGCATTCGACGAGCGTGACGTACGGAAAACGCTCCAACACGCGCCAATGAGTCACCGCCTCTTTGGCTTGCGGACACTCTTCCAGATCCCATACGCGGTAAATCGTCCGGTCACGGTTATCCCGCGCCAGCGCTCCTTCTATCGTCCCGCTGTCCTCCTTGAACGTACCCCATACCAGCGCATTGTACGTCCGTTCGGTCGTATGGTCGAAGAACTGCCGCGCAAGATGCGCCTTGGCTTCCGGCGTCTTGGCGATCAGCAGCAATCCGCTCGTGTCCTTGTCAATACGATGTACCAGCCCGATTGACGGATCGTTGATATCGATTGACTTTGTACATTGTACATTGTCACATTGTACATTAAAATGCCACGCGAGCGCATGGAGGAGCGTGTGCTCGTAGTTACCGTGACCGGGATGAACGACCAAGCCGGCCGGTTTATTCACCACCAGCAGGTCCTCGTCCTCATAGACGATGTTAAGCGGGATATTTTCCGGCGTGATGGTAAAATCATGCGGTTCATGGTCCAAGAGCACTTGAATCACATCGCCGGGCTTGACGCGATAATTGGACGCGACCGGCTCTCCGTTCACCCACACGTTCCCCGCATCCGCAGCCGCTTGGATACGACTGCGACTGGTGTTCGTCATATGCTCCGCCAGGTACTTGTCAATGCGTTCCTTGCCTTGCCCTTTGTCCACCTCGCACCGCCAGCGTTCCCACAACAGATCGTCTTCGACGGCATTGATGATTGGTGATTGGTCATTGCTCATTGCTGATGGGTCATTTTAGAAAAACACGTCTTCTTCCGTTTCGGGATTGGAGGTACTGCGCGCCGATTTCTCTATATCCTTGGACAGGCGCAATGTCACCGTCTCGCCTTCCAGTAACATTTCTCCTGCGGCAGGAGATTGCGAATAGACATACTGCTCCACTCCTTCCTGTTCCGGTTCGTCATAATAGACCGCTCCCACGGTCAGATGGCGGTTAAGCAACAGACTCCGGGCATCACGCAGCGTCATACCCATCACTACCGGCACTTCCACCTGCTGCGTTCCTTTGCCGAACCCAACGACCAAACGCACCGTAGTGCCAACCGGCAGTTTGTCTCCGGGCTGTACACTCTCGCCGTCTATGCGTACGTCCAGTACCAGATCGCGGAACGCCGAAGGCTCGTAGTCATAGACCGTATCGACCTCCAGGCCTAAGCCCCGCAAGGTCGTCTCCGCCTGACGGTAACTGATATCCTGTAAGTTCGGCATGACGACCTGACGTTTCGTCGTCGCGTTGATCGTCACATAGACCGCACGACCGTGCTTGGCGTGACTCCACGGCTTCGGATCCTGCTCCACTATCGAACCGAACGGAACCTTGTCGCTATACGTGGAATCGATCACCACCAGATGCAAACCCTGGGCACCCAAAACCGGCTCCGCTTCCGCTACTACCATCCCACGCACGTCACTTACCTCCACTTCCACACCATGTTGCGTGTACCCGCGAAGCCACCAAATGAGTACCACTAACAATAATACCCCGACCACGACCGCCAAAACGACATTCCAAGCGATAAATTTAAGGTCAAACTTGTCTAAAAAACCCTTTTTTTCCATAAAATGCAAAATTTAGTGTGCAAAATTACAATTTTTTTTGCATATATCCAAAAAAAGCAGTAATTTTGCAGCGTTTTTCGTGAAAAGACGGAAAATTTTAGTAAATAAAGCTTTATTAACACAAAATTAATTAGTAATTATGAAGAAAATGCTTCTTATCGTAGCTGTAGCATTCGTTGCTATGAGCTGCGGCAACAAGTGCTGCGAGAAAAAGTGCTGCCAGGACACTGCTGAGGTAGAGCAGATCGAGGTAGTAATGCCGGACACCGTAGAATAATCTTGTTGTTCAGAACAAAAGAAGCGACCGAGAGGTCGCTCTTTTTTTGTATATACGTCCTATATAAATATAGTACGCGTACGCGCGCGAAACTTAACGCAGGTAACTCTCCCAGTTCGTATTCCGCATATCGCCGGACTTGAGAAACTCCTCATGCATCGCGAAGGCAAGCGAGAGATTATGCTGCGTCTGACCGTGTTTCGCGAACTTGAGGTAGTCGCGTAACATCTCGCGGTACTCGGGAGCGACACAGTTATTGATGATCTCCTCGGCACGCTGACGCGGACTCTTGCCTCGCAGGTCGGCTACACCCTGCTCCGTTACCAGCACTTTGACGGAGTGCTCGGAGTGATCGAGGTGCGTTACCATCGGCACGATAGACGAGATAGCGCCGTTCTTCGCCGTCGAAGCAGTGGTGAAGATCGATATATAGGCATTGCGGGCGAAATCACCGCTACCGCCGATACCGTTCATCATCTTCGTTCCCGTCACGTGCGTTGAGTTGACGTTGCCGTAGATATCGGCCTCGAGCGCCGTGTTGATGGCAATCAGACCCAGGCGGCGGATGATCTCCGGGTTATTGGATGTCTCCTGCGGACGGAGCAGCAGTTTGTCGCGATAGAAATCGAGATCCGCCAGCACTTCCGCCATCTTGCTCTCCACCAGACGCAGCGAGCAACCGGAAGCGAACTTGCAATGTCCGGCTTTGATGAGATCGACTACGGAGTCCTGAACGACTTCGGAATACATCTCAAACGGCGGGATATGCGGGTTCTTGCCTAACTCGCCCAATACGGCGTTTGCCACGTTACCTACACCCGACTGGATAGGCAGGAACGATGCCGGGATACGACCCTCATGCATCTCTTTCTCGAGGAAGAGCGCTACGTTCTCTCCGATCTTGGCGGTCACGGCATCCACCGGTGTGAAAGCCGGGATCTCGTTCGGACGGTTAGTCTTGACGACAGCCGCTATCTTGGCGGGATCGACCTTGATATGGTCGGAGCCGCAGCGGTCGGAAGGTTTATAGATCGGTATCTCGCGACGGCAAGGAGGATCCAAAGGCTCATACAAATCGTGCATGCCGCGCATGGAAGCAGGGAACATCTCATTGAGCTCAATGATGATCTTGTCCGCCATGCGGCAGATGGTCGGCATGATACCGATACCTGCAGCAGGTACGATTGTCCCGTCCTCGCCTACGTAGGATGCCTCGATGATCGCCCAGTTCGGCTTCGGAAGGAAACCGTAACGGATATCCTGCGCCATGTGGCTCAGGTGCATGTCGAAATAGTGCGTCCCTTCGGCATTGATCTCCTCGCGCATGGATTTGTTCGACTGGTAGGGCGTGCGGAACTCGACCGCGTGAGCACGTGCCAGCGCACCGTCACAGCTGTCCCCCATCGATGCACCCGTCTCCAGACCTACACGGAAGGGAATACCCTGCTCATGCAGTTTCTCTGCGCGTTGAGCCAGCGCAAAAGGAACCGCCTTGGGCACACCGGTAGCGGTAAAACCACCCATGCCCAAGACGTCACCATGTTGAATCAATTCAGCGGCTTGTTCCGCTGACATAAACGGTAAAGCCATATAATTTACGATTTTACGATTTACGATTTGACAATTTATTTGACGATTGTTTTTTGATTGATCTATTTAAATCGGACAATTCTTTCAATGAAACAATCAATCGTTCAATCGTCAATCGTCCATTCGTCAATTACTCTGCCTTACCATTACTGCCAAGCACGTTGATGATTTTGTGCTTGTAGAGCTCCTCCATGAGGTCACGTGCCGGACCGCAGTATTTACGCGGATCGAACTCACCCGGTTTCTCTGCAAATACCTTACGTACAGCAGCGGTGAAGGCGAGACGGCTGTCGGAGTCAATATTGATCTTGCAAACAGCGCTGGCAGCAGCCTTGCGGAGTTGCTCCTCAGGAATACCTACTGCATCAGGCAGCTTGCCGCCGTACATATTGATCATATCCACATACTCCTGCGGAACGGAAGACGAGCCGTGGAGCACGATGGGGAAGCCCGGAAGTTGCTCCATGATAGCGTCGAGTACGTCGAATGCCAAGGGGGGCGGAACGAGTTTGCCGGTCTTCGGGTCACGCGTACACTGCTCCGGAGTAAATTTGTATGCACCGTGGCTGGTACCGATGGAGATAGCGAGCGAGTCGCAGCCCGTACGGGTAGCGAAATCAACCACCTCTTCCGGCTTCGTATAGTGGCTTACTGCCGACGAAACCTCGTCCTCAACACCTGCCAATACACCGAGCTCAGCCTCTACGGTTACATCATACTGATGAGCGTAGTCAACGACTTTCTTGGTCAGAGCGATATTCTCTTCGTACGGAAGCGAAGAAGCATCAATCATGACGCTCGAGAAACCGAAATCGACACAGCTCTTGCACAGTTCGAAGCTGTCACCGTGGTCGAGGTGCAGACAGATCTGCGGGTGCTCCCAACCAAGCTCTTTTGCGTACTCAACAGCACCTTGTGCCATATAACGAAGCAGGGTCTGGTTCGCATAGTTACGCGCACCTTTCGATACCTGCAGGATCACCGGGCTCTTCGTCTCTGCCGAAGCTTTGATGATAGCCTGCAACTGCTCCATGTTGTTGAAGTTGAATGCCGGGATAGCATAGCCACCCTTGATTGCTTTGGCGAACATCTCACGGGTGTTCACCAATCCTAATTCTTTGTAACTTACCATAATGTTAATGATTTATTGTTTTATTGATTAAATGATTTATTGTAAAAATTCTTTCTGATGATGCCCTCTGATGAGCACATGATGGTTCGCGATCGGGTCGGTCAGGAAATACCGGCTGACAGCCGGAGTCGCTTGGATCCACACCTGGGTACGGCATAGGTTGGGTTCGAACTGACAGCGTTCCAACGTCACATCCACCGCCAACAGACGCGTCATGTCGCCGCTCAGTTTGACGAGGGTATAGTCACCGGTCGGCAGGTCGCCGTGGATAGCCACACCTATACCCGATTCGAAATGCGTGGTATATTCATGCTTTTCGGTCATTCCCAGCGGCAGGGTACAATGGGCGAACAACATCTCACCGTCCGCTTTGATACGTGCGGGATTGACCTGGAAACACAGTTCTCCGGTCACTTTCTTGCAGAGCATCATCGTCAGCAGGGTCGGTATGTCTCCTTCGCATGCCGCCGGAATACCTTCGTCATTGAGTTTGGACAGGGCGATACAACCGGTGTTCTTCACCGTGGTCAGCAGGTCGAAGCACCGCAGTGTCACACCTTGCAGGTCGTATTTGGCAACGATCTCTTTGATGCGGGCATAGACAGCCTCAGCCCCTGCCATGCCGGGATCCACTTCGCCCAACGATGTCACCTCCCCGATCGGCACATCCACCAGCTCGATGTTCATCACACGTGACACCATTTCGTAGTCCACGCGGGAAGCAATGAGCCAGTCGGACGGAAAACCGATCACACCCAATCGCAAAGGCTGTTCATTCTTGAGCAGCGCTTCCGAAGGCATCTTTGTACATTGTACATCGTCCCTCTGTACATCTCCCTCGTCCTTTGTACCTTCCAACACTTTGCCTACGCCGTTATGCTGGCGGATATAACTGAGTATCTCCAGGGAAGCAGCCAGCGAGTTGCTGTGTCCGCTCACCATCAGATAAACGGGACGCTTGAGGTCAATCAGCCCCTCCTCTACCAGTTGGATGAACTTAGCCTCCGTGCCGCCGGTCAACACAGCCACCACTTGATGGCTCTCCAAGAACGATTTCGGCAACTCGAACGGCACTTCCAGTGCCTCACGGTGCATCTCCGATGATAAAATATGCAATAACATAATAATCTAATTATATATTCGGGGTCCCCTAAAATTTTAATTTTTGGGGTCAAGCGTAGCATAGAACGTAGCGCTCCACGAAGGCTCTGCCTGAAGTCGCGCGAGCTCTAATGCAAGCTATTCTCTCCAGAATTTAGCTGCGTGGTGACCCTTGATGAGGATGTGGTGGTTGGACAGCGGGGAGGTCAGCAGATACTGGCTGACGATAGGCGTGGATTGCAACCAAACCTGGGTACGGCACATGTTCTGCTCATACTGGCAACGGGTCACTTTGACGTTGACCGCCAACAGACGCTTCATATCATGACTCAACTTGACCAGGGTGTAGTCCCCCGGCTCCAGTTCGCCGTGGATAGCCACACCGATACCCGATTCGAAATGCGTCGTGTATTCGTGCTTCTTGGTCATCTTGAGCGCGATCGTACATTTAGCTAACAGTATCTGACCGTCCTGCTGTACACGTACCGGATTGCCCATGAAGCCCGGCTCGCCCGTTATCTGCTTGCAGATCATCAGACTTAACAGAACCGGAATATCTCCTTCACATCCGGCAGGGATTCCTTCGTCGTTCAGTTTGCTGATGGCGATACAACCGGTGTTCTTCACCGTCTTGAACAGGTCAAAGCAGCGGATTGTGATGCCGTCCAGTTTGTATTTGGCGATGATCTCTTTGAGCCGCTGATAGATAGCCTCCGCTCCTTTCATACCGGGATCGACCACACCGAGGCTCGAAACCTCCTCGAACGGTATATCCACTATCTCGCAATGCATCGTGTTGAGCACCTCCTGATAGTTCACCTGCGAAGCAATCAGCCAGTCGGACGACTTGCCGACGATACCCAGACGCTGATTTTTGATACTATTGAGCACCTTATCCAGAGGCTGGCGGGTAAGGGAATCCGTCTCGCTCACATCCGGGAAAACGACATCCTTCGGGTGCTGCATGATCTTCGCGATACCGTTGCGCATACGAATATAACTGACCATCTCCAGCGCCGCTGCGAGCGAGTTGCTATAACCGCTTACCATAAGATAGATAGGACGCTTCAGGTCGATCGCCTTCGTTTGCAGCAATTCGACAAACTTAGCCTCTGTTCCTCCCGACAAAACGGCAATGACTTGATTTTCTTCAATAAAAGAATCCGACACCTTGAACGGCATATCCGATACTTCGGTGTGGAGTTCTGAACATAATGTGTGTAACATAGCTATATTGTTTAAAGTTAATAATTCTCTGTTTTATAGTTTGATGCTTCAAACCTTTCCTTTTCCGCTGCAAAATTACAAAAAAATAATGACATACACAAGAGTGTATGCCATTTTTCGTTATTTTTCTGCTTTTTTTATGCGGAAGGTGTAATATTTCTGTCCCAAATAACTGATCGCCACGGTGAGCAAAGTGATTGCCATCTTGCTCGGCGTCGGATACCAGCCCCATACTTCCACGCACAGTTTTAACCCGAAATAGTTCACTGCCAGGTTCACCGCCACAATCACAATGTATCGGAAAAGCTGCTTTGTACTCCTTCCATCTCCCTTTGTACTTTGTACCTTGTCACTTTGTACATTATTAAATGTTACATTTTTCTGCAACCAGAAACCTGTCAGCAGCGTGATTGGAAACACAATGCACAGCGTCGCTATATGCGGCGTGATCGCTTGTTCCAATGACCAATGACCAATCCCCAATGACAGATTGACGATCTCGTGCCCGATGACATAGTTGTACATAAGGAAATAGAGTACCCAGTCCAGCACGAGGTTTCCTCCGCCGCACGCCGCATACCGGAACAACTGCTCCGACATCCATTTACTGAACGGACGGTAGAAAAAATCTATCAGTTTAATGATCTTTCCGCTTATATATTTTCCCATTTTATTCATTTCGCCTGCATATTTACTACAAAAAATTCTTATTTTCCTTTTTAAAACAGCAGAATTTCAATATATTATACGTTGTATTCCAATTAAGCAAAAATTTTCGTGCTTATTTGGCGAACGGATTATAAGCCATACATTTCTCTTGTTTTGTTGATTGTATTCTTACCCACAATATACGCATAGCATGCAACCGGCATAAACTGCATTTGACCTACAGAAAGAGCATGTCGGGCTGTTGTCGTTTTGGTAGTTATCAAAGCATGATTCAGATTTGTTTTCGGCATAAAATACAACAAGGAAGACAGCTCCTCCGGATGTTCGGCATAACGGTCTGACCACTTCACTTCTACAGCCCAACAAGGCTTCTGTCTGCCAGTATCCATCCCTACGATATCCACTTCACCTTGCTGTTTCTTGCTTGTTCGCCAATTAGCGTATGCAATATCTACTCCCAATCGCGGTATCCATTGCGCATAAACCGCTGTTTCTACCATATTCCCTATTTCAGCGTCTGTCTCAGTAATCGGCTGGAAAAGTGCACAACGGAGAGAGGGGTTCGTAAGATAAATCTTGAAACTCGTTTCTCGTTGATAGCGCTTGGCATTGTCGTCGGTACGGTGAATAACCTTGATGAGAAATGCCGCCTCCAAATATTCTATATATCGCCGCAGCACATCCTTTCGAACACCGGATTCCTGTGACATTCCTTCGTAAGAGAATTGTTCTCCGGAATGGTAGGCTATCATAGTAAAGACAGAGTTCAATTCTTGTACATCCTGAATACCATACATACTGGGAAGGTCGCGAAGTAACACCTTATCAATGATGTCGTGACGGATAAATTGCCCAGGATTTTCCCTTATCTTGTCTGAAAAGACCACTTCCGGATAACCACCGTAATTGATGTAATCGATAAAGAGTTGGTTAAGACGATTGATATCAATAGAGTTGTAATAGTCCACGTCCATTCCATACCATTGCATTTGCTGCCGGATAAGCAGATTCTGGTAATTCTTGAGATGGATATATTCGTAGAATGTGAGCGGAGGAAGAATAAAATCCGTGAAGCGCCCTGCTCCACTTTCGTTGCTACGTTTTCTCAACTCTGCGGCAGCAGATCCGGATACGACAAAGCGCACATTATGATAGGTATCCACCAGCGATTTAAGATGTACTTCCCAATCCTTGAGATATTGTATCTCGTCAAAGAACACATAATATTGGCTCTGGTCATTCGTTTGCTTTCCGAGAGTCAGCTTACACAGATTGAATAATTGCTCCAGTGGTATCTGATTGTATATAGGCGTTTCTACGGAAATATAAATAATGTTCTGCGCCGAAACTCCTTCCGCCATCAGTTGTTGGATAGTGTGGTAAATCATCACCGTTTTTCCGACACGTCTTGGTCCCATCAATACAACGGAACGATTGATGGAAAGATCAGTAACTAATGGATAGAATATATCCAGATACATACGGGGACGCATGTTACCGAAAAACGAAGGTATTTTACCTTCTGTCCACCATGGATTATCCACCCGCAAACGACCGATAATTTGTTGCTCTAATAATGCCGTGTATTCCATATAAGTTATTTTTTACGCCGCAAAGGTACTAATAATTTTCCAAATAAGCAAATATTTTTATGCTTATTTTGTATTTTTATGGCAAATTAAGCAAAAATAGTCAAAAATATCACTCAAAGTAGTACTACATTCGTGCATTGAGGAACCTTTAATATGCTTTGTCTAGCGCACGCGTGCGAAAGCCATTATGAAATAAAAACAGGTACACAACAAGTAATGATTAGGACTTAGTTTCGGTTATAGTCTATGAATATCACAAGAATATCCTATCAATAACCTATGAATAGCATATCAATCTCATATGAATCACATAAGAAATGTATATGAATAGTATATGAATTATTTAAGTTTATCTGTTAAAACTCGGTGCAAAGATACGGAAAAATTTTGAGATATGCAAATTTTTGGGGTTGAATAAGTCATTTTGGTACACACTTTATTATAAATCGGTTCACATGATGTAAGCAACATTGCTGACATGCAAAGCAGTAAAGAAAATAATTTTGTTTTCATAAGCATTTCCCTAAATTTGTGTCGGGCGCAACTTTTAAATAGTTAATATTGTTGATATTATATGCAAAATGACATAAAACAAAAGCGTGTGTTTTCGTTCGCTTCATTTGATCTTTTGAGGTCTTCGACTACCTTATTTACTCAAATTTACGTACGGAAAACTCACGCTAGTACGTGAGCGTACATAAAAGGGCTTATTACGCTATTTATTGGCACACGCTTGCGCCTTTACTATGTCCTTCTGTTTTACGTCGGCAAGCGACGACCGCTTTTAACGCTGGCGGTAAAGCGAGAGGTTATATCTCTACAGAATACGGATCTACATAAATCACTTCACCGTTCTCACTAAAAATGAGCGGTTGATTATCGCGACGATGTTGCTCAACGACACGTTTGGCGGTTTCTAACAATCCTTGGCGGAGTTTGGTATCAAATTCTCTTTCGCTCATATTATTAACCTTTATTCATAATTTGTTGCCACATTGCCTCATCGTAAACACGCAAATCCCCTAATTGCGGAGTTTTTTGTGCTACTAATTTAGCAGGGACAAAATTATTGTTCAATACATATACTATATCACAAATCGGCATATATAAGTTCAGCAAGTTATATATTCCGCGTTTGAAGCGGCGACGGATATCGGCTTCCGGGATGTTATGTCCGCCGTTACTGACCCGTTGAGCCACACGGGCTATCGCTTGCTCCTCATTCTCCAAGCAGAAGAAAATCAGATGCACCTTATATCCTAACGCTTGTGCGCGATGTACGAGCTGCACGTACGAACGTGTTGCCAGAGTCGTTTCTATCGCAAAATCTACTTTCTGCGGCAATAACTCCTCTATGCGCGAACATAATTCTTCCCGCTTGAAACGCTACCATTTCCGGTGCAAATGGCGATAAACCACGAGCTATCTCATCTGCATTGACAAAATTCGGACAATGCAATATATTAGGAAGCAGATTAAATGAAGCAGTAGTTTTCCCTGCACCATTTGGACAGGCTATGATATATAAATTAGGATGTTGCATTGCTATTTTTCCATTTTGCGGTGCAAAAGTACTATATTTTTTGCAAATATGCAAATAAAAACGCAGTTTTTTGCTTAAAAACTTGCATATTCCAAATTTTTGTAGTACTTTTGCAGCCGCAAAAGCAAACGGAGTAATTAATATGGACGACTATCACACGGATAATGCAGCGAGTACATGCCAAAAAATTTTTGGGGCAGCACTTTTTGACAGACCTGTCGGTCGCCCAAAAGATAGCTGAAACCACCTATAAGGGACAAAGTGACCAAGTACCAAGTACCAAGGAAAAAGTACGTGTATTGGAGATCGGTCCGGGAATGGGTGTGCTAACCCAGTATCTTCTCAAGAATCCCCAAATCCAGTTAACCGCCATTGAGATCGACCGTGAGTCGGTCGCTTATCTGCATGAGTGGTACCCGGAGTTGGATCTGGTGGAAGGCGATTTTCTCAAAACAGACCTGAACCAACTGATCCCGGAAGGGGAATTCAATATCATCGGTAACTATCCGTACAATATATCCAGCCAGATTTTCTTTAAGGTGTTAGAGTACAAAGACCGTATTCCTGTTTGTTCGGGCATGATACAAAAGGAAGTAGCGGAGCGTATTGCATCCAAGCCAGGCAAGAAAGCGTACGGGATATTGTCGGTGTTACTGCAGGCATATTACGATATAGAATATCTATTCACGGTGGATGAACATGTGTTCAATCCTCCGCCCAAAGTCAAATCAGCCGTCATCCGCATGACACGAAACAAACGACGACGGTTGGACTGCGACGAAGAGTTGTTCAAGACGGTAGTCAAGACTGCTTTTAACCAGCGACGAAAACAGATGAGAAACTCACTTCGATCGTTGATCGATGTACAAAGTGACAATGTACAATGTACAAAGGAACGTTTGGAATGGTTTCTCACCAGACGACCGGAACAGTTAAGTGTTGAAGAATTTGTTGAACTTACAAAATTGATTCAAAATGAGCGAAATCAAGATATTCTATAAAGACAAGGAGAAAATCAAAGTAGCCCGTTCTATCTCCGCGCTCAAGGAGCTGGACAAGAAAGATATCATCTGGATTGACCTGCTGGACGTGTCGGACAAGACCGAGGATACCTTGGAGGGTTTTCTGAAGATAGAGATTCAGGAAGACGAAGAGATGGAAGAGATCGAGTTATCCAGCCGTTATATACAAACGGACGATTCCATCGTAGCAAACAGCAACTTCCTCAAGTCCAATTTTGAGATGGAGCCGGTGAACTTTATCATCAAAAACTCCATTCTGGTTTCTATCCGTGACGTAGAGCTGGAGAGTTTTAACGAGACGGTGAAGAAGATGTTTGTCAACACCCGTAATTTCCCGAGCGGCTATCATGTGTTGGTAGCGCTTATGGAGACGCGAGTGGAGAAGGACGCCGACTTGATCGAGGACACCACGGATATGATTACCTCGCTCTCGCAACAGATTAACGCGGACGCGGATCACGTAGATGAGGACTTGCTGGTACAAATCAAGGACTTGCAGGAAAAAGTGACCATCATCCGTCAGAATATATTGGACAAGCAACGCGTGATCAGCAACCTGCTCAAGTGCGACTTCTTCCCGGAAGAACTCCAGCCGCGTTTGACCATGATTATCAAAGATATCAATTCGCTGTTCGACTATACGCGTTTCGGTTTTGACCGTCTGGACTACCTCCAGGATACGTTCCTCGGTTTGGTTAACATCGAGCAGAACAAAATCATCAAGATATTCACGGTCATCAATATCATCTTCCTTCCGCCTACCCTCATCGGTAGTCTGTACGGAATGAACTTCGATTTTATGCCTGAACTGCATTGGCAATTCGGATATGCATGGGCATTGGGTCTGATGGTGATGTCCGTTGTGCTTATCTTGCTGATATTCAAACTAAAAAAATGGTTATAAACATATTGTTAACAGGTATAGGTTCCACGTATTGAAAACCTGTTCCACGTTGCATTTGTCAAAACTGTTGAAAAAAGATTAACAACAACAATAGTCTGTAACTGATTAACAAACAATCATTTATACAAGTTGTTAACATTATCAACAAACCATAATATCCATAGGATTTAAAAATTAAACTGATATTTATAAAAAGTGAATAGGATGAAGGAGGAAAAAGAGCAGTTGAAATCGGAGATTATTGCATTGAAGCGTGAAAAGAATGCAGTTATCTTCGCGCACTATTACACGCGTCCGGAAATACAAGAAATAGCTGATTTCATCGGAGATTCTCTGGCATTGGCTCAACAAGCTACGCACGTACACGCGGATATATTAGTAATGTGCGGCGTGCATTTCATGGGCGAGACGATGAAGATTCTCTGTCCGGACAAGAAAGTGCTTGTCCCGGATATGAATGCCGGTTGTTCGCTGGCAGACAGTTGCAAGGCGGAAGATCTGAAACAGTTCATAGAAGAGCAGACTCGTCGTTTGGGTCAACGTCCGATGGTAGTCAGCTATGTCAATACGACCGCAGAGGTCAAAGCGGTGACGGATGTGGTGGTGACATCGTCCAACGCGAAGAAGATAGTGGACCAACTGCCGAAGGATGCCCCTGTTATCTTTGGTCCCGATCATAACTTGGGTTCTTATATCAATTCGGTAACGGGCAGAGAGATGATTCTGTGGAACGGCGCATGTCATGTTCACAGCCGTTTTTCGTTAGAGGCGTTGCTGCAATTAAAACAACAATACCCTGATTCACCCGTGTTGGCACACCCCGAATGCAAGGCACCTATTCTGGCTGTAAGCGACGTAATAGGTTCGACCAAGGCTTTGTTGGAATATACGGTTTCATCGGACAAAAAGCAGTTCATCATCGCGACCGAAAGCGGTATTCTGTTTGAGATGCAACGTGCGTGTCCGGAAAAGGAGTTTATCCCTGTTCCTCCGGAAGTGACGGAAGGCACAGGATGCAGCTGTAACGAGTGCGAGTACATGCGCATGAACACTTTGGAGAAAGTGTATGAGTGCCTGTTGAACGAGTGCCCGGAAATGACCGTCAATCCTGAAATAGCCGCCAAAGCCATTACATCTATCGAACGTATGTTAAAAATGAGCTAAACAGCTGCTTACATACCTTAGCGAATCCGTCCTTGTGGCGGATTTGTTTGTTATGTACGATTATTAAGATAAATATTACAATACATTATAATTGTCGTTATAAATTGGTATTTTATTTACTATTATTAATAATGATTTGTATAATCTGTTAAAAAGCAGTAATTTTGCAGCGGATTTGTAAAATTATTTGAGGTATGAAGATTCTATTTGTAGTAAACAACTACTTCAGTCAAGGCAACGGTCTTGACGAGTCTGCAAGGCGAACCGTTCAGGCTTTGCGCGAGGCAGGAGAAGAAGTACGCGTGTTGTCGGGTCCCAACTTGGAAGACCCGAACGGACCTGCACCGGATTACGAGGTGAAAAAGTTCCATTTTCCTTTGATGCAACCTATGTTGGACTCGTTCGGTTACTCGTACGCGGACTGGCATGGTGAAGTAATAGAAGAAGCCATACGTTGGGCGGATGTAGTGCATTTGGAGGAGACGTTCTTTTTGCACCATGCCGCAATGAACATCGCCAGAAAATTAGGCAAGCCTATTACGGGCACGTATCACGTACACCCGGAGAATATCGTATATAATTGTCTGGGTCACCGCGCCGGATTTCTGACGTGTCAGATTCTGTACCGTTACTGGTGTCGCGTGTTCTATGATCATTATGCGTATCTGCAATGCCCGACGGAGAATGTGCGTGAACGATTGCTGCGTCATAACGTCAAAGCGCAATGTGTAACCCTGTCGAACGGCGTTATACCCGATCCGTGTATCCGTCCGTTGACTCCGCCGGAAGATTATCTGGATGAGAACCGCCCGTTGGATGTTATTTATATAGGCCGTACGGCGGTAGAGAAAGACCAGCCTACACTCTTTAAAGCTATCCGTATGAGCAAATACGCCAAGCGTATCCGTTTGCATATAGCGGGTCGCGGACCCAAGTTAGACGAGTACACGCGGATGGCAGAGCAACTGTACCGGGAAGGTGTGGTCGGTTATCCGCCGGTAGTAGGTTTCTATAACCGTGAGGAGTTGCGCCAGTTGGCAGCAAAAGCGGATTTGGCTGTTCATTGCGCCTATGTGGAGGTGGAAGGAATGAGTATCACCGAAGCCTTGCAACAGGCGGTCGTTCCGGTCATTGCGACGGCACGTTATTCAGGAACGGATACCTACGCATTGGATGACCGGAGCCGTTTTCCGGAAGGCGATGCCCAAGCATTGGCACAGAAGATGGACTATTGGTTTGACCATCCGCGCAAACGCTGGGCAATGGGTTTCCGTTATGCCGAATCAATGAAAAAATATGATATTCACCGGTGCGTCCGCGTGCTAATAGAAATGTTCCAAAATGCCGTTGAATTCAAGAAAAACAAGCATATTATTCATCGCCATCCTATGCTTTCTACCGTTAAGCGTCGTTTCATCCGACTCTACAGTCACAGCGCATAAGCTGGTTCATACGTCGTGGTACAGCAGTACCGAGCATATCCGTCGCAATGTGGATATATACATACCGCAGGGCGACGGACCTTTTCCTGTGCTGTATCTGATACACGGAATTAACGGATACGAAGGTTCATGGCAAGACAGAGGTTTTGCCGTCGATACACTGCTCACCAAGATAGAACAAGGTGTTTGTCCGCCGATGATGTTGGTTATGCCGGACGTGAATAAATGGCCGTATAAGATTCATCCGGGCGGCAAGAATCTGTGGCGTTACGTGACCCGTTATCCGCGTATCAGCAAGGAGCACGAGATCGAGTACTCAATCAGCGAGTTGATGACGATGGTGGATACGACGTATGATGTGAGGTCGTATTGCGTCATCGCCGGTTTGAGTGACGGAGCGCGTATAGCGGCGAACGTGGCGAATCTGCGTCCCGACTGTATCCGTACGGTCGGACTCTTTTCGCCTGTATTGCACAAAGACCAGTTGCCGAACGATTCCACGCAGACCTACTTCATCTATGTGGGCAAGCAGGATATATTCCGTTCCAACGGAAAGCGTTTTCACCGTCGTATGCTTAAAGCGGGTTATCCGCATCAATTTATTGAACTCAAAGGGAGTCATAACTGGCGAATATGGCAGACTTGTTTCGCGGATTTTTTAGAAAAATTGTAAAAAAAAGTACCCTGTTTTAGTTGCCAAAAACTCAATTTTGCAAGCATATTGAATTTTTATCGTCAAAAATTTGCATATTTGATTATTTTGTTGTAACTTTGCGCGATTTTCCAAAATGTGCGCTTTTTTGGGAAACCTTGACTATTAACAAAGGTGCAACAGAATACGATTATTCGCAACTAAAAATATATAAAAATATGGGACTTTTTTCTTTTACTCAAGAGATTGCTATTGACTTGGGAACGGCGAACACCATCATCATGTGCGATGACAAGATTGTGGTTGACGAGCCGTCGGTAGTAGCTATTTCGATGGCGGACAACAAGATGGTTGCCGTAGGACGCAAAGCGCAACAGATGATTGGTAAGGGTGGATCGATGATTCGTACGGTTAGACCGTTGCGCGATGGTGTGATTGCTGACTTCTATGCCTGCGAAATGATGATTCGCGGTATGATCAAAATGATACCGAAGCAGGCACGCCTTTTCTCGCCGTCTATCCGTATGGTCGTATGTATTCCTTCGGGTTCAACCGAAGTGGAGATCCGTGCCGTGCGTGACTCGTCGGAGCATGCCGGAGGACGTGATGTCTATATGATCTATGAGCCGATGGCAGCAGCCATAGGTATCGGTATAGACGTTGAGAGTCCGGAGGGATGTATGATCGTGGATATAGGTGGCGGTACAACCGAGATTGCGGTTATTTCGTTGGGCGGTATTGTATGTAACAAATCCATCAAGATTGCCGGTGACGACTTTAACCAGGATATCATCGAGTATATGGGACGTATGCACAACCTGCGTATCGACGAGCCTACGGCTGAGCGTATCAAGATTCAGGTAGGTTCGGCATTACCCGAACTGGAGGACGCACCGGAGGACTTCATCGTGATAGGTCCGAACAAAGTGACGGCTCTGCCTATGTCTGTTCCGGTAAGCTATCAGGAGATAGCGCACTGTCTGGAGAAGAGTATTTCGAAGATTGAAGGTGCTATCCTTCAGGCTCTTGAGTCCACTCCGCCTGAGTTGTACTCGGATATCGTAAAACGCGGAATCTACCTGACCGGTGGTGGTGCCTTGCTGCACGGACTGGCTAAACGTCTGACGGACAAGATCACTATTCCGTTCTACGTAGCCGATGATCCGCTGCATTCCGTAGCACGCGGAACCGGTGTAGCGCTCAAGAATGTGAATAACTTCGGATTCCTGCTTCGCTAATCATCCGGCGTATGCAGAATTTGTTGAAAATACTGCTGCGGTATAGCAACTTCCTTGTGTTCTTAGCCTTGGAAGTTGCTGCGTTTTTGCTGATTCATTTCAATAACGCTTATCCCCGAAGCAGCCTGCTCAGTACGGCGAACGATGTCGTGGCATGGCAACATGAGCAGATAAGCGAGATAAGGGGTTATTTCAGTCTTCGCACGCAGAACGAGCAGTTGGCGCAGGAGAATGCCGAGCTGCGTAACCGGTTAGCCTTGGCGGATTCGGCGCAGTTGGAAGAGAGAATGCACTATTCGGATGCCAAAGTGGTTCTGTTGACAACGGATAAACTGAACAACTATATCACCATCAACCGGGGAAGCAAAGACGGTATCCGAAAGGGTCAGGGTGTACGGAACGGAGACGGCGTGGTAGGTATAGTGCGTACGGTAGGTCGTAACTACAGTGTCGTACTGCCGCTTATCAATACGCATATGAACCTCAGTTGCCGTTTTACCAAGAACGATTATATCGGAACGCTTCAGTGGGACGGAAAAGACCCGCGTTTTGCGCAATTGGCGGATGTGGCGGCACATATGGTCGTCAACAACGGCGATACGATAGTGACCAGCGGTTTGAGTCCTGTCTTTCCAGAAGGCGTACCTGTCGGCATCGTGGAGAGCAGCGTGCTGAAGGAAGGCGATTCGTATTACACCATACGGGTGAGACTGCATACGAATTTCAAACGGTTGAAATACGTGGAAGTGGTACAAAACCCGCATCAAACGGAATTGGAGGAACTGACAAATGGACTGGACTAAACAAATATTGCGCTATCTGCTGGTAATGGCGATTCAAGTGCTGCTCTTTGACCAGTTGCAGTTGTGGGGCGTTTGTCATCCCTATATCTACGTGCTATGCCTTTTGATGCTTCCTATCACCCTCCCGCACAGCGTGGATATGCTTATTGGAGCGGCTGTGGGACTGGTTATGGATGTGTTCTGCAACTCCATAGGAATCCATATGGCGTCCTGTATTTTGGTTATGTTCATCCGTCCGTATCTCATCGGTGCCATCGTGAACGACAAGGACCGTCTCAACGAGCAGATAACGCTTCATGCGTTAGGTATGGAAGCATTACTGAAATATGTGGTGATCATGGTGTTGATTCATCATTTTACCGTCTTTATGCTCGCGGCATGGAGTTGGAATTATATCGGTTTCGTGTTGATAGAGACGTTTGTCAGCGGTATCATTACGATGTTGCTTATTTTAGGATATAATATACTGAAATTTAAATGATTAACGACCAATATTATAAGCGCAGATATGTCATCAGTGGTATAGCCATTGTAGTTGTTTTTGTGTTTATAATCCGGTTGTTCTATCTGCAAATAATCGACCAGTCCACCAAAGACCAGGCGGATAACAATGCGCTGGTCAAACAGACTATTTATCCTTCCCGCGGACTTATCTATGACCGCAACGGCGAGTTGCTTGTATTCAACCAGCCTATCTACGAAATCACGATGACGATGCGTGATATGAAGGAAGGATGGGATACGGTTGCTTTTTGCCAGTGTCTCCATATCACCGAAACGGAGTTTGATGAGCGTATATCCGAGATAAAAGACCGTCGCAAGAACCGCGGTTATTCACGCTGGACACCGCAGGTGTTCATGAGCCAGCTCAAGAAAGAAGATATTGCGACATTACAGGAATCCCTGTTCATGTTCCCCGGTGTGCAGATCCAGAAACGAACGCTTCGTGACTATACCTACAATGCCGCTGCGCATGTGTTGGGTTCGGTAGGCGAGGTGAACCAGCGCGATCTGGACAGAGACGCCTATTATGCGCGCGGCGATTATTCCGGTCGTGACGGACTGGAACGGACGTATGAGCATCAGTTACGCGGAGAAAAAGGGGTAGAAGTGTTGATGCGTGACTCGCGAGGACGCATGCAGGGAAGTTATCAGAACGGTGAACTGGACCGCAAAGCCAAAGCAGGAACGGACTTATACACCACGTTGGATATTCAGTTGCAACTGCTGGCGGAGGAACTGCTGAGCGGCAAGATAGGTAGTGCGGTCGCTATCGAACCCAAAACGGGTGAGATCTTGGCATTGGTGTCCAATCCGGCATGGAATCCCAAAGTGCTGGTAGGAAAAGAGCGTAGCAAGAACTACAACCAACTGCTTAATGACAAGACCAAACCGCTGATGAACCGTGCTACGCAAGCGACTTATCCTCCGGGTTCGACGTTCAAGACAATCCAGTCACTGGTGTGTCTGGACCAGGGTGCTATCACGCCCAATACTCTTTATCCCTGTTCGGGACCCGGCAGTACGCCTATCAAATGTACTCACCATCACGGTTCGCCCGTGGCGCTGGACAGGGCTATTGAACAGAGTTGTAATCCGTATTTCTGGTGCGCTTTCCGCGACTTGCTGCAGAAAGACGGATACGGTAAGGACAACGAGGATTTCCGTCACCGCTATGAGTTATGGCGCGATGCGGTCATGAGTTTCGGTTTGGGGCAGCGGTTCACCGATTCCGACTTGGGCGAGCAGTCCGCCGGCAGTATTCCGAGCACCCGGATGTATGACAAATACTACGGCAAGACAGGATGGAAAGCCATCACAATCCGTTCGCTCAGCATCGGACAGGGAGAGATACTGGTGACACCGCTCCAATTGGCAAACCAGGCATCCGTGATAGCCAACGGAGGATATTATATCTCTCCGCATCTCAACCGCAACGACTCGATGCTGACCCACAGGCACGATGTGGCGATAGACAAGCAGTATTTTGATGTGGTGAAAGACGGTATGCACCGTGTGATGGTTTACGGAACGGGTCGTCATTATGCCGTTGATTCGCTGCATATGGCGGGCAAGACAGGAACGGTACAGAACCCGCATGGACGTGATCATGCCATCTTCATCGGTTTTGCACCGGTGGAAGACCCTAAAATAGCCGTTGCTGTAGTCGTTGAAAACGCAGGTTTTGGCGCTACATGGGCATGCCCGGTAGCAACGATGATGATCGAGCAATACCTCACCGGAGAGGTGAAAAGAAAAGATTTAAGGAAACGTATAGGAAGTACTGTACTCAATGAGGGCGTCAAGAAGTGGTAACATATGGAGTAATGTCGATTGGCTGACGATCGGGCTGTTTCTTGCTTTGGCTATCTTTGGATGGCTTAATATATACGGTGCCAGCTATACGTTTGACCAAACGAGTATCTTCGATTTCTCGAACCGTGCCGGTAAGCAGTTCACATGGATAATGGGTTCGTTGCTGCTCGGGTTGATTCTTCTGCTGATAGATAACAAGACGTACGATGTGGTGGCATATGTGCTCTATGGCGCGATGTTGTTGTTGCTATTGGCGACGCCTTTTCTGGCGCGGGATATCAAAGGATCGTTGTCCTGGATTTCGTTGGGTCCGGTGAATCTTCAGCCTGCCGAATTTGCCAAGTGTGTGGTCGCGCTGACGATAGCCAAGTATATGGGCAGGTACGAATACAAAATACGAACTTGGCGCGATCTCATCGTACCTTTTGCGCTCATCGGTGTACCGGCTCTTATTATCATGATTATGCAAAAAGAGACCGGTTCGGCACTGGTCTTTGCTGCTTTCCTGCTGGTTTTCTACCGTCAGGGAATGAGCGGTTACGTGTTGTGGATGGGTGTGGCGGCTGTCGCATTGTTTATAATCAGTATCCGATGGGGTGCGACTCCTCTGCCTTTGGGTACGGGAAGTACCGGTATTCTGGCATGCATGCTGCTTCTTACGGTGGTGGAGATATATTTCATCTGTAAGGAGCATCGCATGCGCTGGCAGGCGCTCATACTGACAGGAAGTGTCGCTTTCATCTATAGTATTTGCCTGCTCATCAATATATGGATACCGATGCCGTTCGATTGGATTTCGATGGGAATAGTCATCGCTCTGGTACTGTATAATATCTTTGTCAGTCTTTATTGGCGCAAGTATATGCTGCTCATGGTGGCTGCCTTCACGCTTTTTTGTGTCGGTTACACCCACGCCTGCGATATCGTATTCACCAAGGTTCTTCAGCCGCACCAGCGTATCCGTATTGAGGTTCTGCTGGGTATGAAAGAGGATCCGGCAGGCGCTGGATACAACGTGAACCAGGCACGTATAGCCATCGGTTCGGGCAGGTTCTTCGGAAAGGGCTATCTGAACGGCACGCAGACCAAGCTTCAGTTCGTCCCGGAGCAGGATACGGATTTTATCTTCTGTACGGTAGGTGAAGAATGGGGTTTTGTCGGTTCCATCGGAGTTTTATTGGTATATCTGTTCTTCATTTTGCGCCTGATACGGATAGCAGAACGCCAGCGGTTGGTATCCACCCGGATCTATGCCTATTCGGTGGCAAGTATCTTCCTCTTCCACCTTACTATCAACGTGGGTATGGTGTTGGGACTGATGCCGGTAATCGGTATTCCGTTGCCCTTCTTCAGTTATGGAGGCAGTTCGTTATGGGGCTTTACGTTGTTGTTGTTTATCCTGTTACGCATGGATGCCGCCCGTATGGAGCAATTATAGTATGTTTGTAACGAATCCCATAGGAATAATCGGTGAATCCGAAGCTGCCCAAATACTGAAGAGCAAAGGGTTTCGTGTGATAGAGCATAACTGGCGTTTGGGACGGCTGGAGGTGGATCTGATAGCGGAGAACAGTAACGAGATAGTGTTTGTCGAGGTGAAAGCGCGTACTTCCACGTATGGGGACAAGATGCCTGAAGAGTATGTCGATGATACGAAAAAACGGCATATGGAGACAGCTGCCAATGCCTATATCAAGTACCGCAAAATCACGAAAACGCCGCGGTTCGATATTATCGGGATATTGGTTGATCCTGCCACCCATGAGGTTACGTACCGCAATCATTTGGAAAATGCGTTCATGCCTCGTCAGCGTACGGTGAGTGCCGGTACGTATGGCGGCGCATTGACAAGGCGCTTTGGTTTTAGAGTGTTTGGGAAGCGAGGCAAAAAGAAGTAAATCTATGGATTTTAAATATGATGTCATAGTGGTAGGAGCCGGTCATGCCGGTTGTGAGGCAGCCAGCGCAGCGGCTCGTATGGGAAGCAAGACGCTTCTCATCACCATGGATATGAACAAGATTGCCCAGATGAGCTGTAATCCGGCTGTGGGCGGCATCGCTAAAGGACAGATTGTTCGTGAGATCGATGCGCTGGGCGGACAGATGGGTATTGTTACGGACCGGACGGCTATCCAGTTCCGCTTGCTCAATAAGAGCAAGGGAGCAGCTATGTGGAGTCCCCGCAGCCAAAGCGACCGAAAGCGCTTCATTGAGGAATGGGTGAAGGTGTTGTCGCATACCGATAATCTCAGCATATGGCAGGATACAGTCGTATCTCTTATTATCAGAGATAATAAGGTTTGCGGTGTAAAGACGGCATTGGGTATTGAGATGCAGTCGCAGGCGGTTGTATTGACTAACGGTACGTTCCTTAACGGACTGATGCATTGCGGTAAAACGCAGATCCCCGGAGGACGCACATCCGAACCCGCTTCACACGGTTTGACTGAGCAGTTGGTAGCGTTGGGATTTAAAGCGGATCGTATGAAAACCGGTACTCCGGCACGTATAGACTCCCGGTCTATCCATTTTGAACAAATGGTACGTCAGGACGGAGATAATGACTGGCATCAGTTCTCGTATCTTGATACGGTTCATCGTGAGCTCAAACAGATGCCTTGTTGGATCACTTATACCAATCCGGATACACATGATGCGCTCCGTGCAGGATTGGCAGATTCTCCCCTTTTCAACGGACAAATTCAAAGTATAGGTCCGCGTTATTGCCCGAGTATAGAAACGAAGATCGTAACGTTTGCCGATAAAGACGCCCACCAGCTTTTTTTGGAGCCGGAAGGCGTGGACAGTAATGAGTATTACGTGAATGGTTTTTCCAGCAGTCTCCCTTGGCAGATACAATTAGCCGGACTGAAAACCGTTAAAGGATTGGAGGATGTAGTGCTCTATCGTCCCGGATATGCTATTGAATATGACTTCTTCGACCCCACCCAGTTACATCATACTTTGGAGACTAAACAGATTAGAAATCTGTTTTTCGCCGGACAGATCAATGGAACTACTGGCTATGAAGAGGCGGCAGGTCAAGGATTAGTAGCAGGTGTCAATGCGCATATCAACGTACATGGAGGAGCCCCGTTCATGATGCATCGCGATGAGAGTTATATCGGTGTGCTGATTGACGATTTGGTGAATAAGGGTGTGGACGAGCCTTATCGCATGTTCACCTCCCGCGCTGAATACCGCATTCTATTGCGTCAGGATAATGCGGACGAACGACTCACAGCACGCAGTTATGAGATGGGTTTGGCAAGTGATGAGCGATATCTATTGTTGCAGCAAAAACAAGCAGCTTGTGCCGATTTTATCGGGTTTATGCAATCTGCTACCGTCCATAAAGGAGAGGTGGACGCTTGGTTGCAGTCGATAGGCAGTAGTCCGCTTCATGAAGGGTGTAAAATTAGCGACTTGGTTTTGCGTCCACAGGTGACTATAACCGAATTAGCCAAGGTACTTCCTGTGTTAAAAGTTAAGATGGATGAGTTGCCGGATAATTCCGAAGAAATCGTAGAAAGTTGCGAAATTCAAATCAAGTACGCCGGATATATCAAGCGCGAACAAATGGAAGCTGCCAAACTGCAACGATTGGATCAGATCCGTATTCCGGATACATTCAATTATGAAGTGGTTCAAAGTCTGAGTACCGAGGCTCGCCAAAAACTAAGCCGGATTCGTCCGAAGTCTATTGGTGAAGCGCAACGTATACCGGGTGTAAGCCCGAATGATATTAGTGTATTATTAGTGTTAATGGGACGATAATTTGATGAGTTAGTTTGCTTTGCAAACTATATTAATTGTTCCACGTGAAACATAGAGCGTTCTTTCGATGGAATTGGAGAAGCGGTTTGCTTAAGAGAGAAAATATAAACTAAAATATTATGTCAGCAGAAGAAGTAAAAAATGCTATTCGTAATGTGCCTGATTTTCCGATACCGGGCATACAGTTTAAGGACATCACTACTGCATTGCTCAAAGCGGAGTATATGGTATGGATGCGTGATGAGATAGTGAAGACTTATCGTGATAAAGGAATAACGAAAGTGGTAGGTATTGAGTCGCGCGGATTTATTATGGCTCCAGCGGTAGCTATGGAGTTGGGCGCTGGGTTTGTCCCAATTCGCAAGCACAACAAACTGCCTGCCGAAACCATCTCCGTAACTTATACAAAAGAGTATGGTGATGATACAATCCAGATACACAAGGATGCGCTGAATGAGAACGATGTGGTACTTATCCATGACGATATCCTGGCTACGGGCGGTTCGATGGCAGCAGCTATTGAACTGGTAAAGAAATTAGGCGTGAAAAAGATTTATGTCAATTGTCTCATCGAATTGGAGGGATTGAACGGTCGTAACTATCTGGCGGGGAAAGCGGATGGTTTGGATTGTTTGTTCGGTATAGAAGTGGATGAGTAGAGGTTATTGGTAATTGGTTATTGGTGATTGATGAAAGACAAAGATGATCATATTTCTCTTTTATTGAAGCGCATACCCGAAAGTCCGGGTGTGTACCAGTACTTTGATAGAAGCGGACAGATTATCTATGTCGGTAAGGCGAAGAACCTGCATCGGAGAGTCAACAGTTACTTTAACAAGGCTCAGCAATCTTCCAAGACACGCCAGCTGGTAGCCCATATAGCGGATATCAAATATGTAGTGGTTGATACCGAGCAGGATGCGTTCTTGTTGGAAAACAACCTGATCAAGCAATATCAACCGCGGTACAATATCTTGCTCAAAGATGGAAAGTCTTATCCGTCTATCTGTATTACCCGCGAACCCTATCCCCGAATCTTCAAGACACGGACGATCAATAAGAAAACAGGAGAGTACTACGGTCCGTACAGTTTTGGCAATACCGTTGACTTGGTGTTGGAGCTGATTCATAAATTATATCCGCTCCGCACATGCGCTGTTCCTATATCTTCCGATTCTATCGAGAAAAAGAAAACGCGCGTGTGTCTCAAGTATCATCTTCATAATTGTTGCGGTATATGTGAAGGAATAGGAGCAGACCAGTATGCGCAGTGGATTGATCAGGCAAGACGGTTAATCAAAGGAGACGCGCACGATATAGGTCGGCAGTTAGAGGAAGAAATGCTTGCTTTGGCTGCGGAGATGAAATACGAAGAAGCAGCAACCGTTAAACGTAAAATAGAACTGCTGGATCAGTTCAAGAGCAAGACAATTATTACGAATTCATCGGCAAAAGATGTGGACGTCTTTGGGTATGACGAGCAGGATGACAAGGTCTATATTGCGATGCTGCATGTCCATAACGGATGTATAGTACGCGGTCAGACGATTGAGTACCGGCGTCGAATGGAGGAAGAGAAAGAGGAAATACTGGCACTTGGTATGATGGAGTTGCGCCAGCGGTTGCAAAGTGAAACGCAAGAGGTGATTGTTCCGTTCATACCGGATGTTTTTGATGATACGCTGCATCTTCATATAGCCATAAGCGGTGACCGGAAAAAACTCCTCGACTTGGCAATGCAGAATGTGCGCCAATACAAGCTTGACCGGCTTAAGCAGGAAGACAAACTCAATCCGGAACAGCGAGGTGTGCGTATTCTGACAGAACTCCAATCGATGATGGGTCTCCCTACTCTGCCCCGTTGGATAGATTGTTTCGATAATTCCAATGTGCAAGGCACCAACGCGGTTGCCGGGTGCGTGGTATATCGGATGGCTAAGCCGAGCAAGAGTGACTACAAGCGTTTTGAGATCAAGACCGTTGACGGAGCGGATGACTACGCCAGCATGCGCGAGGTCGTTCGCCGCCGATACCAGCGTCTGTTGGAGGAAGGAGGACAGATGCCGGATTTGATCATCGCCGATGGTGGTCTGGGTCAGATGCATGCCATACGGGAGGCGGTAGAGGACCAGTTGGGCTTGTCTATACCGATCGCGGGTCTGAAGAAAAATGACAAGCACCGGACACAGACGCTCCTGTTCGGCTTCCCGCCCAAGGAGATCAGTATGCCCGTCACGAGTGAAGTGTTCCGGCTACTGACCAATATCCAGGATGAAGTACATCGTTTTGCCATTTCGTACCACAAGGCGAAACGAAGTAAGGCTCAGATACATAGTCAACTTGATGATATTCAAGGAGTTGGAGAAGTAACCAAGCAAAAAATACTTTCCCGTTTCGGCTCTTTGAAGCGCGCTAGAACGGCGACCAAAGAGGAATGGATGGAATTGCTCGGAACTCGCAGAGGTTCAGCTATTTATGAGCAAATACAGGCTAAAATAAGCCTCTGAGAATTGAATGAAAAGCATGAATATGAGTATTTATACGATAAAAAAAGGCACTTCCGGGCACTCCGGGACACTCCTTTTGCTCAATGAGCGGGGAGAGGAAGTGAGTGCGTTGGAAATTTTGAAAACCTGCGAACCGCATCGTGTCTTTGCGTTCGATGCTCCGATGGGCGCCGGTAAGACCACTTTCATCAAGCACCTGTGTGAAGAGATGGGGACGATGGACGTGGTCAACAGTCCGACTTTTGCCATCGTCAATGTGTATGATGTGGAACAACCGTACAAGGGAGAGGTGTATCATTTCGACTGTTACCGGTTGAAGGATCTCCGCGAGGCGTTGGACTTCGGCGCGGAGGAATATCTCTATTCGGGCAATTACTGTTTTGTAGAATGGCCCGACATCCTCTCCCCTATCCTGCCCGACGACACTGTGCATGTGACCATCCGTCCGTTGGAAAACGGAGACAGGGAAATGATAATTGGTGATTGGTAATTGGTAATTGGTGATTGGTGATTCAATGTCTCTGCGCAAATCCATATGGCTCCTTCTATTGCTCTGTTGCTCTTTTGTGGCAGCGGAGAACGTGGAACATACCAATGTGCTGAAAGCCAAGTTCGGCGGGGCGTACCAGTTGGATATGTACCTCAGTCCTTTGGCGTACACGGGATTCCAGATAGGTCTGGGTAACGAGTGGTGGCAGCCTTTTCGTCAGGATACACGGCTGGGACGCACTGGTCGCTTGGCTCACTGGGCGCATGTGGGACGCGTGGATGCCTATGGCTACCGTGTCACCTCCTCGGCGCGCTCCAATCGTATCGACGGCTTGGAAGTATGCGGCGGATGGGGCGCTTTCTATGCCTGGCAGTGGTGTGACCGCCGGCTCAAACTCGTGTTGGGTCCCTATCTGGAAGGCGGATTCACGGTGCGCGAAATAAGTTCGAACGTGAATAAACCGGTGTCGTTGGATCTGGCAATAGACCTGATGGCAATGAGTGGTCTCTCGTGGTCGTTCTACGGCAAGAAAACCAGTTATAGGATTAATTATCAGATACGTACCAACCTGCTTGGAATGGATTTTATGCCCGATTACTGGCAGTCCTATTATGAGTTGTCTCGTGATGCGAGCGGCTCGGCACGTTGTTCCGGACACTGGAATCACCATACGGTCAAGCATGAGCTGACGATGGATATGCAGTTCCCCCACTCCACTTGGCGCGTAGGCGTGGAACATCAGTATGTGGACTATGGAACGCCGGATATGCGTTTTGTCCGTAACCATGCCTGTCTGGTGGTCGGATGTATCTGGAAATACCGAATCAAACCCAACGAACGCCTATGAAAAACTGCAGATATATCCTCCTTGCCTTTCTGTTTGTCCTGCTGGCAGCCTGCCACACGCGCGACGAGATAGCGTATTCCATGGATCCGGTGGAGAACGTGGAAGCCTTGTGGCAGATCATCGATACCAAGTACTGCTATGTGGAGGACAAAGGTGTCAATTGGGATTCTGTTCACGATGAGTACGTTGCCCAAGCGGCTTTGCTTCCTGCCAACAACCAGGTGGCGCTGTTTGACCTGTGCGCCGGGATGCTCAATACGCTCAAGGACGGTCATGTCAATCTGTATGCGCCGTTTGACCGGTCGTATAGTACATCGTGGTATGATACCTACCCTGCCAATTTCAGTTCATACTTACAGTCGCTCTATCTGCGCAATTACCGCATTGCCGGCAGTCTCTATTACTGCACTGTTGACAACGACAGTATCGGATATATCTACTATTCGAGTTTTTCCAACGGCTTCTCTATCAGCAACATAGCGTGGGTGTTCAAGTCTTTTGAAAAATGCCGCGGGCTCATCATTGACGTGCGCAATAACGGCGGAGGAAGTCTGGAGAACGCTTATCTGTTGGCGGCGCCGTTCTTTACCGAAAACCGTGTTATCGGATATTGGCAGCATAAGACCGGTCCGGGACACCATGATTTCTCACCGATGGAGGAACTGACAGAGGATGCGTCGTTGTCGGGTGTCAAATGGCGTCGTCCGACGGTGGTGTTGTGTAACAGACGAAGCTATTCGGCAACGAACATGTTTGTCAATATAATGCGTTATGCGGACAATGCGGTTATTGTCGGCGGAACGACAGGCGGCGGAGGAGGTATGCCGCTTAGTTATGAAATGCCCTGCGGATGGTTGGTACGATTCTCCAGCGTACGCATGTATGACGCGGATAAAAAGGATATAGAGCAAGGTATCGAGCCCGACGTCAAAGTAACGATGACCAGTACCGACCAGGATGATATCATCGAAAAAGCCATTGACCTGATCAATAACGCGAAGTAATTGAAAAAGACCACAATCTGCATAAAAAGTGCAGATTTTTTTGTATATGTCAAAAAATAGTAGTAATTTTGCAGCCGTAAAATTTTAAAATATGGGAAACACAAGCAAAATAGACATCCAATATCTCCACGAAGCCGAGATTATTAAGAATGCTATACTCAGCGCGCAGTACGAGGCAACGCGTGGTGCCAATAACATCCAACTGATGCTGTATTACTCGGTCGGACGCTATATCTCGCAGAACACCCGAAAAGGCAAATGGGGCACCGGTGCCATTGCCTCCATCAGTCGTCTTCTCAAACAAGATCTGCCGGGTTTAAGAGGATTCTCAGAGGCTAACCTCAAGAAAATGCGTATCTTCTATGAAGAATGGAGCGAATTGGATACAGAAACAGTCGATTATAATTCGCCCATTCAAACGGACGAATTGCCGGAATCTAATTCGTTCATTCAAACGAACGATTTAGAAGAAATTGCACAGATTGCACAAAATCAGCTAATTGTCAATTCGTTCATTCAAACGAACGAAATTCAAATACTGCCGTTTAACTTCCCTGCGGTAGATGCTTTTCCTGGAAATGACTTCCGCAGTATAGGCTTCACGCATCACTATAGCATCCTTGCAGGTAGTAAATCTCGTCAAGAGCGAATCTTCTATATATCGCTTTGCGCGCGGGAGCACTTGACGCCTGATGGTATCAAGAACTGCATCAAGCAAAATCTCTATGCGCAGCGGGGTACGCTGCCTAATAACTTCCTCCAGCGACTTCCATCAGGCAGTCTTGCCAAACGAGCTATCTTGGCATTCAAGGATGAGTGTTTGTTGGATTTTATCAACGTTGAGGAACTCGGTGCACGCGATATAGAAGAAGTGGATGAGACGGTTGTGGAGCAAAAGATCGTTGATAATATCAAGAAGTTTATTTTGCGCTTTGGGCAAGGATTCCTCTTTGTCGGCAACCAATATACCATCAAAGTACATGGTCATGTACACCGCATCGACTTGCTGTTCTTTAACCGCGATCTAAATTGTCTCGTAGCTATTGAACTCAAAACAGGTTCCTTCAAGCAGAGTTACCTCGGCACGCTGAATGGCTACCTGCGTATCTTGGATGACTATGTCCGCAAGCCGCATGAGAACCCGTCTATCGGTATTGTGTTGTGCAAAAGTGCCGATAAGGCGTATGTGGAATATATGATTCAGGACTACGACAAACCGATGGGTGTTGCGACCTACAAAACTGCCACCGACATGCCTGAACATCTGCGTAATGCCCTGCCGAATCAGGACGAACTTCTCAAGATGATCGAGCACATCGATGTGGATGTTGATGCTTACGCAGACAAAGACGAATGATTCTTTTATCGACCGACAAGCGATTAAGAGTTGTTCAATAGGTATCAAAATCCGTAAATCTGCATCAAAAGTGCAGATTTTTTTGCGTATGTCAAAAAATAGTAGTAATTTTGCAGCCGTAATGACTCATGCTGGGGATTGTGGGCGGGAAGTGTCCTGCCGAAATTACCTCATAATGAGCATTACATGACATAATAAAAGGCGTTTATTAACGTTGTTTGCGACTCCTTGAAACTTCGCAACTTTCAGCTTTAAGTCCGGACAACAGCAATGAATGTCCATGTGGGGGCGTGGATTTCGGTTGTTATTCTACTTAAAGCGGGCATGCGAAGGATATACTATGTATATATCCCGTGATTTTGAAAAAGTGACGGATGTATACGGATGTATTAAGACGAGATTATGATGAAACCAGGTTAACGTCAGGACTAAAGTCTAGGATTGTCTCGACATTGTCTCGATAATATCTCGATAATATCTCGTGAATGTCTCGGTAATGTCTCGATCACAAACCACTATTGAACCGATATCGATGGTATCCGACAATTTTTGTTAAAATGACGGTTTGACGGTTTCTATCGCTTTTTTTGATTTCTCGAGACAGGCTAATATCCTTATTTTTAGCAATTTAAACAGAAACCGTCAAAACCGTCATCCTACTTTTCGAATTTTCAGGTGGCAAAGTGGCAAAGTTGACAAAGTTGTTGTAAAGGCGCGTATAGACGCTATAAAAGATAAGAGGAACGAGTTTGGCACGATAGTTGTATGTTGAGTGTAACTGCGAGATAAGTCGCGGTTAAGAACAGTTATTAACCACTAAAAATCAAACAGTTATGAAACGGTTATTCAGTATGGCACTCGTTGCCGCAATGTTAAGCGCTTCGTTAAGCGCAAGTGCACAACCCAAGAAAGGAGAGTTCGCGAAGGGACGCAAGCAGGAGGTTCGCAAAGAGATACGTTTCCGTCCGTGTCATTGCCCGAAATGCATGGAGATGCGCCGAATGCAGGCAGAGAAAGAGTTCATGATGCGGGATGTACGTTTCTGCGATCCAAGATTCCGCGATGCCAGGTTTCACGATGCCCGGTTCCGCGACCCGCATTTTAAAGGCGGTAAGCCGCATGGAAAAGGAAAGAAACATTTTCGCCGATAAGAAGGAGTCCTCGTGACTCTTTCTTTTTTTGCCAAAAATGCTGCTTATGCGAGCATAGACGACATTTTTTTGACTTAAGTTGTATCTTCGAGGACACCGACACGTCTAAAAGCTGTGCCACCTCGAAGCTACTATCGCACGTTTGTGCGAATAACAAGATTTTAGTCTAAAAATGCTGCTTATGCGAGCATAGACGACATTTTTTTGACTAAAATCTTGTGTATTCCAAATTTTTGTTGTACCTTTGCACTCGCAAAGGTTGGAGAGTTACCAATCTGAGCGGAAAAAGGTATAATTTTTTTAACAGCAATCATATTATGAGCAAAGCATTACTAATGATTTTGGATGGCTGGGGAATCGGTCGCAAAGATACCGCCGATGCCATCTATAGCACCTCAACGCCCCATTGGGACAAGTTGTTGGCTACGTATCCCCATTCCCAACTTCAGGCGAGCGGCGAGAACGTCGGACTTCCTGACGGTCAGATGGGCAACTCGGAGGTTGGTCACCTTAATATCGGTGCGGGACGCGTTGTGTATCAGGATCTTGTGAAGATTAACCGGGCATGCAAGGATGGTTCGATTCTGGACAATCCGGAGGTCAAAGCCGTGTTCAGTTATGCCAAGGAGCATGGCAAGAAGATCCATTTCATGGGTCTGACGTCAGACGGCGGTGTACACTCGAGCCTCGAGCACCTGTTCTATCTCTGCGACATCGCCGCCAAGTACGGTCTGCAGGGCAAGACGTTCATCCACTGCTTCATGGACGGTCGTGACACGGATCCGCGTTCAGGTATCGGTTTCATCGACCAGTTGGAGGCGCATTGTGCGCAATCAGCCGGCGAGATAGCATCCATCATCGGTCGTTTCTATTCGATGGACCGTGACAAACGCTGGGAGCGCGTCAAAGTAGGCTATGACCTGTTGGTGAACGGTCAGGGCGAAGCGTTCGAGAGCATGCACGAGGCGATGGAAGCCAGCTATGCGGCTGAGGTGACGGACGAGTTCATCAAACCGATCGTCCACGTGCGTGACGGCAAACCGTTAGCGACCATCGAGGAGGGCGATGCGGTTATTTTCTTCAACTACCGCAACGACCGCGCCAAAGAAATCACAATCGCGTTGACGCAACAGGATATGCCGGAAAACGGAATGCACATCATCCCGAATTTGCACTATTGCTGCATGACTCCGTACGACAGCTCGTTCCAGGGCTTGCATGTGCTCTTCCCGAAAGAGAACGTGACCAATACCCTCGGCGAGGTAGTCAGCAAGTTGGGACTCAAGCAGTTACGTATCGCCGAGACGGAGAAGTTCGCGCACGTGACGTTCTTCTTTAACGGTGGTCGTGAGGCGGAGTTCGAGAACGAGGACCGTATCCTCATCCCGAGTCCGAAAGTAGCAACGTACGACCTTCAGCCTATGATGTCTGCTCCGGAAGTGACGATCGCTCTGCGTGACGCGCTCAACAGCCAGAAATACGATTGTATCATCCTCAACTATGCGAATGGCGACATGGTGGGTCATACAGGAGTGTATAACTCTATCCAGCAGGCAATTACCGCCATTGACATCTGTGTGAACGAGACGGTCGAGGCGGCTCTGCGCAATGACTACGAGATCATCATCATCGCCGACCACGGTAACTGCGACAACGCCATCAACGAGGATGGTACGCCGAACACGGCACACTCGCTCAACCCTGTGCCGTTTGTCTATGTCAGCAACGGACACAAGGATGCGAAAGTGCAGAACGGAATCCTTGCCGACGTGGCTCCGTCCATCTGCCATATTCTCGGTATTGAGCAACCGGCGGAGATGACCGGACATAATCTGATTGGTGATTGTTAATTGGTGATTGGTGATTGGTGATTGGTAATTGGTCATTTTTCATGCATAAAAGTTCAAAAAGGCGTCAAAATGGCGCTTTTTTGTTTTTTTATTTGCACAATTGAAAAATTTTTCGTACCTTTGCACGCTTTTTCTGTTGCGTGCACGGGTACACCCGCCTCACACACGCGATAGAGGAGGGCACTAGACGAAAAAAAATAACAATAAATAACAACTACAATTATGCAAAACAAAGGACTTGTAAGAATCTTGGCAGTGTGCCTTGCATTGGTATGCGCCTTCTACCTGTCATTCTCTTTGGTGACGAGTCATTATGACAAGAAAGCCAAGGAGTATGCAGCGGGTGATGATGCAAAAGAGTACCTCTATCTGGACTCTATTGCAGCGAAAAAAGTGTGGTTCGGTTACACCTTGAAGGAGTGCCGCGAGAAAGAGATCAATCTCGGTCTGGACTTGAAGGGTGGTATGAACGTAACGATGGAAGTGTCTGTTCCGGACATCCTGGATGCCCTCAGCGGTCACAACCAGTCGGAGAACTACAAGAAAGCGCTTGAGCTTGCCAAACAGAAACAAAAATCAAGTGGAGCAGACTTCGTTACCCTCTTCATCGAGTCGTTCAACGAGGTGGATCCCAACGGTCAGTTGGCATCTGTTTTCTCCACGTTCGAGTTGAAAGACAAAGTGACGTTGACCTCGACGAACGCAGAGGTGGAGAAAGTCATCCGCGAGGAAGTGGACGGCGCTATCCAGAACTCGTTCAACGTGCTCCGTACGCGTATCGACCGTTTCGGTGTTGTACAGCCGAACATCCAGAAACTCGCTCAACCGGGTCGTATCCTGATTGAGTTGCCGGGTATCAAAGAGCCGGAGCGTGTTCGTAAACTGCTCCAGGGATCGGCAAACCTCGAGTTCTGGGAGACGTACGAGGCTTCCGAGTTGCTGCCTATGCTCGCGCAGATCAACCGTGAGTTCGCTGCAACGGCTCCCCAGACTGAGGAAGTGAAAGCGGAGGAAGTAAAAGTAGAGGAGGCTCCGAAGGCAGAGGGTGACGAGTTGGCAGAGCTGGTGGAGAACCTCGATGCAGACAGTGTAGCCGCTGAGGCTGACCAGGCTGCACAGATCGCCGAGTACAAGAAGAACAACCCGTTGTTCGCTATCCTCAACCCGTCTATCAACCAGGCTGGTCAGGCATATCGCGGACCGGTGATCGGTACGGTTCACTATGTGGATACCGCCAAAGTAAACGCCATGCTGAACTCGCAGATCGCCAAAGCCGTTCTGCCGCGTGACGCACGTTTCTACTGGACGGTGAAAGCTATTGACGAGGCAAATGCATACTATCAGCTGGTAGCCCTCAAGGCACAGCGTGACGGTCGTGCATCGCTCGAGGGTGACGTGATCACCGACGCCCGTGCGGATTTCTCGCAGGTGAGCGCTTATGCCAATGTATCGATGAGCATGAACGCAGAGGGTGCCAAGACCTGGCAGCGTCTGACCAAAGACAATATCGGCAAATCGATCGCAATCGTATTGGACGGATATGTATATTCGTTCCCGACCGTACAGAACGAGATCGCCGGAGGTAACAGCCAGATCACCGGTAACTTCACCGTAGAAGAGGCAAAAGACTTGGCGAACACGCTGAAATCCGGTAAGATGCCGGCTCCTGCCCGCATCATCGAGGAGAGTGTGGTTGGTCCGTCTCTGGGTCGTGAGGCTATCCAATCGGGTCTGTGGTCCTTCGCGCTGGGCTTTATCCTCATCCTCATTTACATGATTTTCTACTATGGCTGGATTCCGGGTCTCATCGCCGATGCAGCCTTGGTATGCAACGTGTTCCTGCTGGTAGGTATCCTGTCTTCGTTCAGCGCTGTGCTGACCTTGCCGGGTATCGCAGGTATCGTGCTTACGATGGGTATGGCTGTCGATGCGAACGTGCTGATCTACGAGCGTATCCGTGAGGAGCTCCGTGGCGGCAAGGGAATGCGCAAGGCTATCGAGGACGGTTTCAAGGGCGCCATCAGCGCTATCGTGGATGCGAACGTGACTTCGTTCCTGACCGGTGCCATCCTGGCTATCTTCGGTACAGGTCCGATCAAGGGCTTCGCTGTTACCTACATGATCGGTATCATCTCGTCCTTCCTGACGGCTGTGTTCATCACCCGTCTGTTGCTCGAGGACTACTGCAAGAAAGACAATGCGAAAGAGCTCAGCTTCACGACCAAACTGATGCAGAACTTCCTGCAGAACATCCACTTCGATTTCGTGGCTGCCCGCAAATGGGCTTACTGCATCTCCGGCGCAGTTGTGATCTTCGCTATCCTGGGTCTGGAGCCGCACTTGTTCGGTCGTCTGAACCTCGGTATCGACTTCTCCGGCGGTCGTAACTACGTAGTACGTTTTGACAACAACATCAATACGCAGGACGTACGCGAGAGCCTGGAGGATGTATTCAAAGCTACGCTCGAGGAGGGTGAGACCTTCGGTATCAACGTGATCACTTACGGTAACGACGCCAACCAGGTTCGTATCTCCACCAACTACCGTATCCACGAGGAAACGGCTGAGGCGGATGAGCAGATCGAGGGTCTCCTCTATGAGGGTTGCAAGCCGTTCTTAGGTGACAACATCACCTTCGACGACTTCCGTTCGACCGATTCGAATGCGGAGGTAGGTATCATGTCGAGCCAGAAAGTGGGACCGGCTATCGCAGACGATATCAAGACCAGCGCCGTTTGGGCTGTGCTTGCTGCGCTCGTAGTCATCTTCCTCTATATCCTGCTCCGATTCCGTAACTTTGCGTACTCGGTAGGTGCTATCGCCGCATTGGCACACGATACCGTCATCATTCTGGGTCTGTATGCTATCCTGTGGAAGATCATGCCTTTCTCTATGGAGATCGACCAGGCGTTCATCGCAGCTATCCTGACTGTTATCGGTTATTCGATCAACGATACCGTGGTCATCTTCGACCGTGTACGTGAGTACAACGGACTCTATCCGAAGCGTGACAAGAACGTCAACATCAACGACGCGTTGAACAATACGCTCAGCCGTACGTTCTCGACGTCTATGAGTACGTTCGTGGTATTGCTGGCTATCTTTATCTTCGGTGGTGAGACGATCCAGGGCTTCGTGTTCGCACTCCTCATGGGTGTCATCATCGGTACCTATTCGTCTCTGTTCATCGCTTCGCCGATTGCTTACGACATCCAGTTGGCACAGGCTAAACGTGCAGCCAAGAAAGCTGAAAAGAAATAATCAGCATGGGTAAGAGGCAACAGACAGAGGTTTGCAGTTTCTGCGGTCGGAATATGTCGGAGTTATTCTCCGGCATGGAGCCGGGCGTGTTGATCTGCGCCGATTGCATTGAGTCGGGACACCAGATTGTGGCGTCCCGACCCAAGCGCAACGTGTCTGCAGACAATTCGCTCAATCTGGATACATTGCCTACGCCGCAACAGATCAAGGATTTTCTGGATCAGTACGTTATCGGTCAGGAGGACGCAAAACGTTTCCTCTCCGTAGCTGTGTATAACCACTATAAGCGCGTGTTGCAGGAGATCAGCAACGATGACGTCGAGATAGAAAAGAGCAATATCCTGCTGGTCGGTTCGACCGGTACCGGCAAGACCCTTCTCGCACGTACGGTAGCCAAGTTGCTCAAAGTGCCGTTTGCGATAGCGGACGCTACTTCGCTGACACAGGCTGGATACGTGGGAGAGGACGTTGAGTCGCTGCTGGTACGCCTGTTGCAGGATGCTGATTTTGATGTCAACAAAGCGCAGCGCGGTATCGTTTTCATCGATGAAATCGACAAGATTGCGCGTAAATCGGAGAACCCGTCCATCACGCGTGACGTGAGCGGGGAAGGCGTTCAGCAGAGTCTGCTGAAGATGCTGGAGGGTTCGATTGTCAATGTGCCGCCCCAAGGCGGACGCAAGCACCCCGAGCAGGAGTATGTGCAGGTGGATACGAAGAATATCCTCTTCATCTGTGGCGGTGCGTTTGACGGTATCGAGCGCAAGATCTCCCAGCGCATGCATACGCAGGTGATCGGTTTTGCCGCGCAGCAGGAGGCGGAATCGGTGGATACGGACAATCTGTTGCAGTATATCGCTCCGCAGGATCTGAAATCGTTCGGACTCATCCCGGAGATCATCGGTCGTTTGCCGGTACTGACGTACCTGCGCCCGCTTAGCAAAGAGGCGTTGCGGGCTATTCTGACCGAACCCAAGAACGCGCTGACCAAGCAGTACAAGAAACTGATGGCGATGGATGGCGTGACGCTTGTGTTCGAGGACGAAGCGCTGGATTTCATCGTTGACAAGGCGTTGGAGTTCCAGTTGGGCGCACGCGGCTTGCGGGGACTGATGGAAATGGTGATGACCGACCTCATGTTCGAGTTACCAAATCACAAGCATCTGGGTACGCAGCAGTCCTTCACGGTGACGAAAGCCTATGCGGAACAGAAATTAGGCACACGCAAGTTAGTGCAATTAAAAAACGCGGTATGAGCCGCGTTTTTTAATTGTCAACTTTCAACTCTTGGCCTCAGAATCCGCTATACACCAGTTCCAGTATCAATCCGTTCTTGGCAGAGCGGATTTTTGTTGCTGAGATGGTCTGCTGCTGGCGTACGGACGTGATGGCGGTCGTGGATGAAGTGGTCGAACTCTGTACCGTTACCGGTACCAGGAGCATGTTCAGTACCGAATCGGTGGAAGCGTGGCGTAACTGGTTGGTAAGGAAATCCGACAGGTCGTACGAGTAGTAATAGAACGTGTCGCCTATGGAGTCCGTTCCTTGCTTGAGTTCGCTCAGCAGTGCGCAGGTGTCGGTCGGCAGTTCATGGTTCTTAAAGAACCGCTCCATGCTGTTTTCCTTAATGAGCAGCATGTATGACGCGGGTACAAGCCAGTCGTTGCGGTCGTTCGTTTCTGTCATGTTCTCCACTGGAATACGCACCTGTGCCTTGTTCACGTACGGACGTTTGTCCACATATTGCATCTGATTCAGATCCTTGTCCCATACGGAGTCGATACGCATATGCTGCTCAATGACTTCGGATATCTGCGCCATCGGGAACATCATGCGCGTATATACGCCCGCGGGCGCGATAATATAATTATAGGTGTCGGAGTCGTTTTGCAGCATTTCGACCCATTGTTTCTTATCGCGGTACTGAAGATGGTTCACCGTCCGCACTTCGGAGTTGGCATAGAAGGCTTTCATATCGCTCACGGTCGTATCCCGTCCAGCTTTCTGGTACGAGAAATGGTAATAGACGCCTAAAGCGATGTCCGTTATATTGAGTACGGTGGATGAACCAAACGAAGTCTCGATGAGCAACCCGTTGAACAACTCGTTGAACTGCTCTTGGCTCTCAAACTTCTGAATCGACGCAAAATCACGCATGAAATCGTCATTCACTCTCATCCGGACCATCGGTACGTACGTACCGGAACTGTTGCTTACCGAATCCATTTTCTCGGACGCTACGACAATACGCCGGTTGGTCAGAATGCTCTTGTTGCGGGTACAATAGTCGTCTATATTCAGGTCCGTTGCATAGGTACCCGAATAGCGGAAGGTCTTCTTGTCTATCTTGTAGGCATTGATAGCCATCGGCGCCCGGTCGTCTCCGACCCAGCTGGAGTATGCCATAAACAGGCAGATCGAGTCCACAGAATCTACGGTGAAACCGGCAGGATATTCATATCCCTCGGGGCAGGCTAACTGTGTCAGTATAGAGGCGCGCAGCAGACCATAGTCGGTCTCTATCTCGCCCAAAAGGAAGGAGTCCGCCTGCGAGATGATGGCATCGCAACTGTCTATACCGGAGCGGAAAGAGAACGTGTCTGCCAATACGATCACCTTGTCGTCTATCTCCAATATCGATTCACCCGTATTGGCAACATCGTTCTTGCACGCGGTCCATACGCATGTGAAAGCCGCCAATAACCCTACTATAAGATGATTTCTTTTCAATTCCAAAACCTAATACCTTAAATTTAACTCTGCCCTCCGAAACCTCAACTCTCCAACAAGTTCTGGAAGAACTCCCACTGCCGTTTGGCAGCTGCGACAACGTCTTCTGTCTGCTCGTAGGGCAGGATGGGTTTGTTTTTTGTCTCCGCATAATTGCATACGCGCTGGTTCACGTTGGGCGAGGCATATACGATAGCATCGGAGAAATCGACCGCCAGACGCATCAGTTCCTCGTATCCGACAGGGAATCCGGCTATCGAGCGCACGTCGGTATTACTGATGCCGTCAATGCGCAGCTTGTCGGTGAACTTGGTCGGGAAAGGCTTCTTGTACTCGTTGTCATCCAGCATGAGTGCAATCTTCGAATTGGCGAAGAACGGTTCGTCGTTGTATGCTCTCTTGAGGTAGAGCGGCGCAAGAGCACTCATCCATCCGGAACATACGATGATATCCGGAGTCCAACGCAGTTTTTTCACGGTCTCGATGACTCCGCGTGCGTAGAAAATAACGCGGTCGTCGTTGTCCGTATATTCCTCTCCGTGCTCGTTGCATACACCTTTGCGCCGATGGAACAGATCGTCATTGTCAATGAAATAGATCTGAATCCGTGCAGACTGGATGGATGCCACCTTGATGAGAAGCGGATGGTCGGAGTCCTCAATAATCAAGTTCATACCTGACAGGCGTATCACTTCGTGCAACTGGTTACGCCTCTCGTTGATTTCGCCGAACTTAGGCATGAACGTACGCGTTTCAAAACCATGCCCCTGGAAGTATTCCGGCAACTGACGATTGAGAAGCCGGATAGGGGACTCCTCGGCTAAGTACGGGTTGATCTCTTGTGAGATAAACAAGATACGTTTCGGCTCTTTCATAGGCGTAAGCATATTTTTCGCAATGCAAAGGTACGAAAAAAAAATGATATATCGAAAAAAAATCAAGAAAAAGTGCAAAAAATTTTATTTTTTGACAAAATTTAACTATCTTTGCACGTTTTTTTGAAAAATATATGCAGATAATTACGAAAAAGCAGGATTTGCAACAGGTTGTTGCCGCCTGCAAAGCAATGAGTAAAACGATCGGCTTGGTACCCACAATGGGCGCATTACATGCGGGTCATGCGAGCCTTGTCCGTCGTGCGGTGAATGAGAATAACGTGTGCTTTGTTTCGGTCTTTGTTAACCCGACACAGTTCAACAACAAAGAGGATTTGGCGAAGTATCCGCGTAATATCGAGCGGGATGCCGAATTGCTCGAATCCATCGGAGCGGATTTTGTCTTTGCTCCAACGCCGGAGGAGATGTATTCCGCCGAGGAGATGAATACGACGTTTGCATTTGACTTCGCGGGACTGGACCAGGTCATGGAAGGCAAGATGCGTCCGGGACATTTCAACGGAGTCGTTCAGGTGGTAAGCCGCCTGTTCTACCTCGTACAGCCGGACAAAGCGTATTTCGGAGAGAAAGATTTCCAGCAGTTGGCAATTATCCACCATATGGTGGAGCGCAGTTCGATGAAAGGCACGTTCGGTAACTTGCAGATCATCGATTGTCCTATCGTGCGTGAGGAGTCCGGCTTGGCGCTTTCGAGTCGTAACGAGCGTTTGTCGGCGAGCGAGAAAGAGACAGCTCTGGCGATCTCTAAAACCCTTTTTGAGTCGTTGAAATGGGCGAAATCTGCAACGGTAGAAGAGGTACAGCAACGCGTTATTGATACCATCAATGCGGTAGAGGGTCTGGAAGTGGAGTACTATGAAATAGTGGATCAGACGACCTTGCTTCCGACGGATACGTTCGGCCATGCGATAGGCTGTGTTACCGTTTATTGCGGTCCGGTACGTCTGATTGATAATATCAAATATTAATTGGTCATTGGTCATTGGTCATTGGTGAAAGTTGTCTGTGACGCACATATTCCTTTCTTTGTAGAGGCTGTTCTGGAAGGATGGCAGGACGTGGAGATTTGTCCGATGGAACCGGAACAAATCGATGCTTCTGTTGTGCGTGATGTGGATGTGCTCGTCGTGCGTACGCGAACAAGAGTCAACGAAGCGTTATTGTCCGGTTCGAGAGTGCGGATGGTCTGTACGGCAACGATCGGTTTTGACCATATTGACACGGCATATTGTGATGCGCACAGGATCCGGTGGATGTCCTGTCCCGGGTGTAATGCCCGGGCGGTATGCGACTATATCGAAGAGGCGATAGGGGATGTACAAAGGGACAAGGTATTATGTTCAAAGGAACTTACTATCGGAGTTGTTGGAGTAGGGCACGTGGGTTCGTTGGTAGCCAAAATGGCAGAGCGGAAAGGGTACAAGGTATTGCTCAATGATCCTCCCAAAGGAATAGGCGTTTCGTTCGATGAATCCGAAGGAATCGGTTTTTTTAGTGACGGAGAAATCGCTGATTGCGATATCATTACGTTCCATGTACCCTTAGATGACACTACGTTTCATATGTGTGATGCTGCGTTTCTCGCTAAATGCAAACCGGGAACGTTGATCATCAATGCCGCCCGGGGCGGGGTAGTGGATGAAGAGGCTTTGCTTAAAAGCGGACATCCGTATGTTCTGGATACGTGGGAGAACGAGCCGGATATCAACCCGCAGGTGTTACAGCACGCGTTCCGGGCATCGATGCATATTGCCGGCTATTCGCTGGAAGGCAAGCGCAATGCCTCGCAGATGTGCCTCGACGCCATCTCGGATGCATTCGGGATGCCCCGCTTGGTGATTCCAAAAACATCCGTTGAATCCGAACATCTTTCCGTAGCCCGCCCAGGATGGCTGTCCGCTGTTACCGAGGCGCTCAAGGCGCAACCCGATTCCTTCGAATCCCTGCGCAAAGCGTACCCGCTTCGCTAAAAAATGCCTTTTTTCTTGCATAATTGAAAAAAAAGTAGTACCTTTGCACCCGATTTTGAAAAAATGAATACATCTATATGGCAAATTATCAGAAATTAACCCCTCGTAGTGAGGATTATTCAAAATGGTACAACGAATTGGTCGTAAAGGCTGATCTGGCAGAGCAGAGTGCTGTCCGCGGTTGTATGGTCATCAAGCCTTATGGCTATGCCATTTGGGAAACGATTCAGGCGGAACTGGACCACCGTTTCAAGGAGCGTGGCGTGCGCAATGCCTATTTCCCGTTGCTGATTCCGAAGTCTTTCCTCAGCCGCGAAGCCGAGCATGTGGAGGGTTTTGCGAAAGAATGTGCGGTCGTGACTCATCATCGTCTGATGAACGATCCGAACGGCAAAGGTGTTGTCGTTGATCCCCAGGCAAAGCTGGAGGAGGAGATGATTATTCGTCCGACCTCCGAGACGATTATTTGGAGTACGTATAAGAACTGGATCAACTCGTACCGCGACCTGCCGATTCTGTGCAACCAGTGGTGTAACGTAATGCGCTGGGAGATGCGTACGCGTCTGTTCCTGCGTACTGCCGAGTTCCTCTGGCAGGAGGGACACACCGCTCATGCCACCAAAGAGGAAGCGGAGGACTACGCACGCCAGATGCTCGATGTCTATGCTGATTTTGCGGAGAATATCATGGCGATTCCGGTCGTTAAGGGTGTCAAATCGCCGAACGAGCGTTTTGCAGGTGCGCTGAATACCTATTGTATCGAGGCGATGATGCAGGACGGAAAGGCGCTTCAGGCGGGTACAAGCCATTTCCTCGGACAGAACTTCGCCAAGTCGTTTGATGTGCAGTTCCTCAGCAAGGAGAACAAGTACGAATATGTATGGGCGACGTCGTGGGGTGTTTCCACCCGTCTTATGGGCGCACTCATCATGACGCACTCCGATGACAACGGTTTGGTATTACCGCCGCATCTGGCGCCGATTCAGGTCGTTATCGTACCGATCTACAAGAAAGAGGAGCAGTTGGCTGAGTTGCTGGAGAAGCTGAATCCGTTAGCCGACCAACTCAAAGCGTTCGGTGTACGCGTCAAGGTGGATACGGACGACAAGTACACGCCGGGATACAAGTTCGCTGACTATGAGCTGAAGGGTGTGCCTGTTCGTTTGGCGATGGGTGGCCGTGACTTGGAGAACAACACGATTGAAATAGCCCGCCGTGATACCCAGACCAAAGAGACGGTTTCGCTCGATGGAATCGCAGAAAAAGTAGTTGCTTTGCTGGAGGAGATTCAGGCTAACCTGCTTCAGAAAGCCCTCAATTTCCGCATTGCCAACACCCGTGAGGTGAACAGTTATGAGGAGTTCAAAGAGGAGGTCAAGAAAGGCGGTTTCATTCTGGCGCATTGGGATGGCACGCCGGAGACGGAGAAGCAGATCAAGGACGAGACGAAAGCGACCATCCGTTGCATTCCGTTGTCGGATCTGGATAACGGCACAAACGCCGACATCATCGCCCGTGCGTCGCAACCCGGAACATGTATGGTTACGGGCAAACCCTCTGCCGGTCGCGTAGTCTTTGCACTCAGCTATTAAGTGTTTGCGCTTCGCAGAACGGACGATAAACCAAAACCGGTAAATCCATTAAACGGGTTTACCGGTTTTTTGTGTGCTCAGATCCGATTCCTGGTGTCACTTTTTCAAAATCAAGGGATATATACGTAGTATATATAAGGTGGGGTGGGATACGAGATTGTCTCGACATAGGCAGGGAATGTGTATAACTCTATTGTATCAAAAACTCTAAATCTGCATCAAAAGTGCAGATTTTTTTGCATAATCGCAAAAAAGTTGTACCTTTGTGCCCGAATTGGGTGTAGACAGCGATGGGCATAGATCTGCCTTTGGACGCTGCATAGCGTTGCCTTATGAAGAAAAAATAACTATACAATAATATGTCAAATATTTTAGATGCGATCCTTAATATCGCAAAAGACAGCGGTCAGAAGTTAAGCGCTCTTGTGTCGTGTTTGGGTTGAGAAAGGTTCGATATTACACGTGTTAATGATTGTTTAATGTTCTAATGTTTAAATGATTTGTTGTTTTATGCCGAATGGGAGATGGAAGAACCCGAATACAATTTCGGGAAATGAACGAAGGTTTTAAGATGCCGGAGGGGTGTAACGGCAGGTCAAAGGAGAGCCAGAAGGGCGAGGAGGAGGGTGGTGAACATGAGGATGGGCATTTGGGTGTCGAGACGCTGGTCATGGGTCCAGACGAACCACAGATGCCAGACCCATAGGGGGATGATGCACAGCGTCCACCAATGACCGAAAAGGGCGAAGAGAAGCAGGCACACGACAAGCAGCAAGGTGTGGTAAATGCGTGCGCCGGTCGGACCGAGTAGCGAGGCAAAAGTATGTTTGCCATGCACGCGGTCGTTCGCCATATCGCGGATATTATTGAGGTTGAGCACTCCGACACACGGCAGACCGATAGCCGTTCCGCAAGCCAGCACTTCGACGGTCACCGTTTGGGTCAACAGATAAAAACTGCCCATCGTACTGAGTAATCCGAAGAAGAGAAAAACTCCCAAATCTCCCAAGCCAATATACCCATAACTATGCCGCCCGAGCGTGTAGGTGACCGCGCCGACAAGCGCTAACAGACCCAGCCCGAAAAAGACCAGACTCGGTACTGCAATCAGACTTCCGAACGCACTATAAATCAAGGCTGTACCAAATAGTACAGCCAATATCGCAAAGAACCATATCATGCGAATTATCTGCTGCTGAGTGATGGCACCGGATTGCAATCCGTAGGCGGCACGCCCATGCTGGTCGGCGTCCGTTCCTTTGAGTGCGTCGCCCAGTTCATTCGCCAGGTTACTCAGGATCTGCAGGCATAGTGTGGTGGCGACAGCCAGCACAAAAATGAGCCAGAAACCGCCTATTCCGAACGAATGGTTCTCTGCCGGCATTTGGTTGTATGCGAGTCCGCTACCGACGATGATTCCCGAAACAGAAAGCGGCAAGGTGCGCAGGCGAAGAGACTTAATGTATATTGGTAATTGGTGGTTGGTCATTGGTTATTTTTAAATTTGTTGCAAAGGTACTGCTTTTTTATGAAAATGGAAAACAGGAAATTGAAAATTATGCATTTTGTATGCAAAAAGCGTTTTTTTCAGGAAAAAAGTGCCTGTGCGTTTGCATATATGCAAAAAAAAACGTATCTTTGCAGGCTGATTTGTATTTTGGACAAGTATGCAACTATTTCAACATATAGGTGAGTATGTGCTCTTGATGGGCAAAGTGCTTCGTTTGCCTGACCGGCAACGTATGTTCTGGCGTCAGTACAGCCGTGAGTTGGAAAAGCAGGGCTTGCAATCACTTCCGATTGTGCTGCTCATCTCAGTTTTCATCGGTGCTATCCTGACTATTCAGGCGAAGACGAACACGGAGAATCCGTTGTTGCCGACGTATATCACGGGTCTTTTGACGCGCGATACGCTGTTGTTGGAGTTTTCGAGTACCATTTTATGTCTTATTTTGGCAGGCAAAGTGGGTTCGAACATCGCTTCGGAGATAGGCACTATGCGTATCACGGAGCAGATAGACGCGATGGAGATCATGGGTGTGAACAGCGCCAATTATCTCATTCTGCCGAAGATCCTGGCGTTCATGAGCATGATGCCTTTCCTGTTTGTCATCTCGACCGCTGCGGGTCTGATCGGCGGCTGGGGCGTAGGAGCGTTCACGGATATCATCACGATTCATGACTACCTGTTAGGCGTGCAGTATGCGTTCAACCCGTATTTCGTGTGGTATGCCATCATCAAGGCGCTGGTGTTTGCGTTTGTGATCACGAGCATGGCGAGTTACTACGGCTACTATGCGAAAGGCGGTGCGCTGGATGTCGGCAAAGCGAGTACGAATGCGGTGGTGAACTCCAATATTATGATTTTGTTCCTGGATTTGATATTATCGAAGTTATTATTGTAACCCGAATACAATTTCGGGAAATGAACGAAGGTTGGAATTGAAGAATGATAGAGGTAAAAGATATAGTAAAGAGTTTTGAGGGGAATGTGGTGTTGAACCATGTGTCCGCCGATTTGCGTGACGGTGAAGTGAACATGATCATCGGTCAGTCTGGTAGCGGCAAGACGGTGTTGATGAAAAGCCTGATCGGTCTGCACACCCTTGATTCGGGGCAGATTCTCTATGACGGTCGCGATTTAGCGGAGATGCGTAGCAAGGACATCCGTCTTTTGCATCGCGAAGTAGGCATGCTGTTTCAGGGTTCGGCGCTGTTTGACAGCATGAGTGTCATGGAAAACGTGCTGTTCCCGATGGAGATGTTCTCGCACAAGACCGACGAAGAGATACGTGAGCGTGCGGAGTTCTGCCTGCGTCGTGTCGAGATGCCCGAACGCGTGTGGGATCTGATGCCGAGTGAGATCAGCGGCGGTCAGCAGAAACGTGTTGCGATCGCTCGGGCTATCGTGCTGGAACCCAGATATCTGTTCTGCGACGAACCCAACTCGGGTCTGGATCCGAAGACTAGTCTTGTTATCGATGCGCTCATCCGGGATATCACGCAGGAGTATAACATCTGCACTATTGTCAACAGCCACGACATGAACTCCATTATGGAGATAGGTGACAATATCCTTTTCCTCAAAGGCGGCAGGAAAGAATGGCAGGGAAGCCGTTTTGAGATCATGAACAGCGACAACGAGGCGCTGAACGATTTTGTGTTCGCGAGCGAGTTGTTCAAGAAAATAAAGAACAGAGTATAGACAAAATTAATACTATAATGAGAAAAATTCTTTTATTGGTAGCCGTGATGGCTATGACGGCAGTAGGGATGAATGCCCAACAGCCTGCTAAAGTGCCCGCTTACAAGGGTCTGATTGAACGTGTCCAACCGAATGGCGACACGCTACGTACGTATCTGCGCGGCGACGAGCACAAACACTGGATGATGACCGAAGACGGCTGGCAGATCAAAGAGAGCAAGAAAGGCTGGCTCAAATATGCCAAACTGAACCGCAAAGGCGAAGCGGTGATCAGTTGCCGCAAGGCGCACAATGCCGAGAAACGCTCCCAATGCGAAAAACGCTGGCTGGACAAACACGGAATCATGAAAAAATGACAATTGAGAATTGATATGAAGAAGATAGCATGCATCATCCTGTCAGCCGTGACGGCTATAGCCCTGATGGCTGTTCCGGCACGCCGTGACGGTTTTATCCGTACAGCTGCCGACGGAACAGAAAAAATGGTGTTCCTGCATGGAAACGAGACATTCCATTACCTGACCGATGCCGAGGGCAACTGGTTGGACGAAGAGACCCTGCTGCCCTTGTCGCAAGAGGTGAAAGCGGCTCGTGAGCAGGCAGGAAAAGCACGTGTTCAAGCCAGACGCATACAGGAACAGAAGAAAATAGGCGGAGAACTGAACCTGGCTCCGCGCGGGTTGATAATCCTGGTGAGCTTCAAAGACAAAGCATTCTCCACGCCGTACGACACCATTAACAACATGATTAACGGCGAGCATTTTACGCGCAGTTACACTACGACCGTTCTCTCCCCTACGTATGGCAAGCAGCAAAAGACCATTACGGCGAGCGGAAGTGCCCGCCAGTATTTCCAAGACCAGAGCTGGGGGCAGTATAATCCTGTGTTTGACGTAGTGGGTCCGGTGACGGTCAGCGAGAATGTCTCCTATTACGGATCCAACAACTATTATGGGGATGACAAGAACGTGGACAAGATGATCAAAGAAGCCTGCACCTTGGCGAACACGGAGTGCAATGTGGACTACACGCTGTATGACAACGATAACGACGGCAAAGTGGATTTTGTGTATTTCATCTATGCCGGCTATGGTGAGGCGGATAGCGATAAGAGCAGCACGATCTGGCCGCACAACTACGATTATACTTATTACGGCAACACCACGTTGAGGTTTGACGGCAAGATCATCGCCAATTATGCCTGCTCCAACGAGCTGGAGAGCACGAACGACAACTATGCCGGAATCGGTACGTTCTGCCATGAGTTCAGCCACGTATTGGGTCTGCCGGATCTGTATGCCACCAATAATTCGACGCATCACACCTTAGTGGACTGGGATATTCTGGACTATGGACCGTATAACAACGACGGTAACACGCCTCCCGCTTACTCGGCGTACGAGCGTTTTTATATGGGCTGGCTCACGCCGCGTGTGCTGACCGACCCGGAATATGTATGGCTCAATCCGCTCAACGGGAGCAAGGAGGCCCTCATCATCAGCAGTACCGATGCGCATAACTTAGTCGGTAACGACCCTAATCCGAAGGATTTTTACATTATAGAATGCCGCAAGAAAACAGGATGGGACGAGTATCTGCCCGGCAAAGGAATGCTCATTACCCACATCCGTTATGATGCCAACAAATGGCTGAACAATACTGTCAATAACTCTTCCAGCAACATGGGAGTAGATATTGTCGAAGCCAAATCCAACACCACGTCCGGCAAATCCAAAACGACGGACGCTTATCCTGCCGGTTCCACCCAATGGGTCGGTCTGGAAGGGCATGAGGTGACGAATATCACCCTTCAAGAGGAAGGTGGAGCCGTCACGTTCAGTTACCGCGATGCGGAGCCGAACGATGTGGAGACGGTACAACGTGACGATGTACAAAGTACCAAGGTCATCCGTGACGGTAAGCTGCTTATCATCCGTAACGGAATTATATACGACATAACAGGACGTCAGTTATGAAAATTATCAGTTACAACCTCAACGGTATCCGCTCGGCGATCAACAAAGGTCTGTTGGACTGGCTGCGCGAAGAGAGTCCGGACGTGTTCTGTATCCAGGAGAGCAAAGCGCAACCGGAGCAGATTGACGTGATGGCAATGCAAGAGCTTGGCTATCGCAGTTACATCCACTCTGCCGAAAAGAAAGGTTATTCGGGCGTATGTATCTTCTGCAAGAACGAGCCGGACAAAGTCGTGGTCGGCATGGGCAATCCCAAGTACGACCGCGAGGGACGTGTGTTGCGCGCAGACTTCGGAGACATCACCGTCATCAACGCCTACATCCCCAGCGGAACGACAGGAGGCGAGCGGCAGGATTTCAAGATGGAGTTCCTTGAGGACTTTCTGCCGTGGATAAAAGAGTTGCGCAAAGAGCGGCCGAACATCATCGTGTGCGGCGATTATAACATCTGCCACAAACCCATTGACATCAACCACCCGGAACGTCAGATAGGCGTATCGGGCTTCCTGCCGGAAGAACGCGAGTGGATGGACCGTTGGGAAGCAAGCGGCATGGTGGACTCGTTCCGTGTGTTCGACCAGAGTGCCGAGCGGTACAGTTGGTGGTCTTGGCGGGCTGGCGCCCGTGCCCGCAACGTAGGATGGCGCATCGACTACCACTGGGTAAGCGCACCGCTGAAAGACCGTTTGAAGGACGCTAAAATACTAACAGAAGCAGTACATTCGGACCACTGCCCGGTTGCATTATGGATAAACTGAGAACCGAACATCTGGTAAAAAAATACGGCAAACGAACCGTGGTGGATGATGTGTCAATCGAGTTGACGCAAGGCGAGATTGTGGGTTTGTTAGGTCCCAACGGAGCCGGCAAGACGACCACGTTCTACATGACTACCGGTCTGGTGGCTGCCAATAACGGACGTATTTTCCTCAACGATCAGGACATAACATCCTATCCCATGTACAAACGTGCGAAAATGGGAATCGGCTACCTGCCACAGGAGGCGAGCGTATTCCGCAAGATGACCGTTGAGGACAATATCCGCGCCGTACTGGAGTTGACGGATTTTGACAAAGCGTATCAGGATGCGAAAGTGGAGCAGCTCATCAAGGAATTCAACCTCGAGCATGTACGGCATAACTTAGGCGACCGTCTCAGTGGAGGCGAGAGACGCCGTACGGAGATAGCCCGTTGCCTCGCTATCGAACCCAAATTCGTCATGCTGGACGAGCCGTTTGCGGGTGTGGATCCGATTGCTGTGCAAGAGATTCAGGACGTTGTATGGCGGCTCAAGGACAAGAACATAGGCATTCTTATCACTGACCACAATGTGGATGAGACGCTCATGATCACCGACCGCGCGTACCTGCTGTTTGAGGGCAAGATCCTCTTCCACGGCACGCCGGAAGAGTTGGCTGCCAACCGTATTGTGCGGCAGAACTACTTAGGTCGTGATTTTGAGTTGAAACGGAAAACGAGAGCGGAAGAAAGCAAGAATTGAAAGGAAAGCTTCTCATACTATGCGTAGCGGTGTGGCTGTGTGCGTGTCAGTCCTCTATGGAGGATTGGCATAAGCATGTTACCCGTTGCTCGGACGCTCCGGTTGCATTGGCTTCGTCCGCCTGCTTTGTCTATAACGGGCAGGGATACGTGTTCGGAGGACGCACCGCGAACGGGACTCCTACCAACCATATGTACCGCTACGACCCTTCTTCCGACACCTGGAGCGATTTGGGTGCCACTCCTCTCAAAGCGCGCGTCCGTGCGCGTGCGGTATGCGTAGGTGATGAGGTCTATATAGGCTTGGGGTTCAACGGACACGTATTGGAGGACAGTGCCTATCTGGCGGACTGGTGGCGGTGGAAGCCGGCAACGGACACATGGGACACCGTCGCCTCGTACCCGAGTGAACGGACTGTAGGACCGGTCGTCGGAGCGGACGGAACTTATATCTATGCTGCGGACGGAGGCAAGCAGAATTTCGAGCGATGGATCTTCCGGTATAGCATCGCCGACGATGAATGGACTCAATTGGCGGACGGTCTGCCTCGCATGGCTTTGTATCCGCCTCGGGCGCATAGTGCCTGCGGCGCTTTCTGTCAAGGGCGTTTTTTCATAGGCGCAGGTTATACGCGTGACGGCAGTTCGGACTTCTGGACGGAAGCCGAGATACGCACCGACAGTATCGTGTGGCATCCCTGTAACGGGCTGAACGGCAAACGGCATAATGCCACTTCCGCAGCGGACAAGGATTATATCTATGTATCCGGCGGACATTTCTACGGCGGCACGTTGACGAGCGGAAAACTATACGATGACATCCTCCGTTATAGTCCTTCGGACGATCGGTGGGTTCGTATAGCCCGTCTGCCCGATGGCGAACGGGAGAACATGGTCAGTTGGGTGACCGGTTCGTCTCTGTTTATCGGATTAGGCAATGACACGCGCAACAAGCCTTGCGCACAACTGTACCGTATTGAGTTATGAAACGTGTCTGCCTGTACATACTGCTTTGCGTATGCAGCCTGAGCGTCAAGGCGTGGGATTGGTGGCCGCTTCCGATGGCTCAACCGGACACGTGCCGGGACAGTGTGCAGTATATCGTCTCGCTGTCAGCCACGGCAGGAAGCGGTCTGTTTAACACGTTCTGGCTCCAGGCTGGCGAACAGGGCTGCGTGTCCGCTGTTCCGTTCAGCGGTTCGTTGCGTGCCGCGATCCTCAAACCCGCTACCCGTCCCAACCGCTGGTACGACTACGACGGAGCGGTGGATATAACGGGCATGGTTCATTCGCCGCTGAGGCTGCATTCTGCCTTGATGCCTGCCGGACCGTTCCCTGTGTATCAGGGACGGCAGGGTGCTTTCATCGTCCGGCAGTGTTACGCCCATGTGCGGTTGTACATAATAGACCTCTCCGCCGGCGTGATGATTCTGGCAGACGACATGAACACACCATTAGGAACCGGCAGTCTGTTGCTGTCATCCAATGCGCCTTCCATGCCGGCGGTGCATATCGGTGTGGACCGGTGGACACCCATTCCGGGTTTGTACGGATATGCGGAGGTACGCGGCGGACTGACACATGCGTGGATGACCGACCGGATAGGCACACGGAACAGCAAGCTGCATTACAAATGGGCAGGCTTGCAAATAGGCGGTTCGCTGCCTGTGAATGTCAGTTATGAGTTTCACCATGCCGCCCAATGGGGAGGATACGATGAGAAAGGGAACGATTTGGGAAACAGTTGGCGGGACTTCCGTCGCGTGTTCCTGGCAAAGAGCGGAGGTACGTCGTACAACGAAACCAACAACGCTTTGGGAAACCATATAGGCAGCCAGCAGATAGCCCTCACGGCAAAAGGCAAAGAATGGAACGTCAAGGTGTATTGGCAGAACTTGCTGGAAGACAATTTCAATTTCATCGGCAATGGTCAGAACCTGTTGGACGGACGATGGGGTGTCACGGCGCATCAGGATAAGTGGCGGTTTATGCACACCTGTACTATCGAGTATATCTGCACGACCGACCAGTCCGGTCCGATGCATGATCAGGACGGAATCATTTATGCCGGATGTGACAATTATTATGTCAACAGTGTGTATCATCAGGGATGGAACTATTACCTCCGCTCGTTAGGTACGCCGCTAATCACCTCGCCGTTGTACAACACCGACGATTATACGCAGACTTACAATAACCGTATCCGTGCCTGTCATATCGGTATTGCCGGAGACATCTACGGCTTTACGTACCGTCTGTTAGCCACGCATGTCACCAACTATGGCACCTACAAACGGGATGACTGGTACACCCCAAAGAGTCATAACACGACACTCCTGCTGGAGGTGAACAGACATGTCGAACAAGCATGGGGACTGGATTTCGGTGTCCGTATAGGAGCCGATTTCGGAACGCAATGGGGCAACCAGGCCGGAGTCATGCTGACCGTTAGCAAACAAGGACTAATCACTTCATATTAAGATGAATCATTTTGTAGAATTATGCAATCGGATCTTCCGTTCAGCAGTGGCGGACTACCATCAGACGGATCATGTAGACGCGCAGATGGAATGTCCGTACGAACCGGAGAGTATTGAATACGACCTGTATCGTAAAACATGGATCGATACCGTTCAGTGGCATCTGGAGGATATCATCCGTGACCCGCATATAGACCCGGTCGAAGCGCTGGTCATCAAGCGCCGGATTGACAAGAGCAATCAGGACCGCACGGATCTGGTCGAGCGTATTGACAGCTATTTCTGGGAGCAATACCATGCCATCCAACCCATGCCCGATGCACGTATCAATACGGAAAGTCCGGCGTGGGCGATTGACAGGCTGAGTATCCTGCACGTCAAACTATGGCATATGCAGGAACAGGTGGACCGCACGGACGTTCCCGCAGAGCAGCATGACAAGTGTGTAGCGAAGATGGCGGTGCTGCAGGAGCAGTTAGGCGACATGACAACAGCCATCAGCCAGTTGCTGGACGACTATGCATCCGGTGCGCGGATCATGAAGGTCTATCGACAGATGAAGATGTACAATGACCCGACACTCAATCCGGTGTTGTACGGGAAGAAAAGTTAAGGAACAGAGAGGTGAAGCGCATTCTGGTTATACGGTTTTCCGCCTTGGGCGATGTGGCGATGGTTGTGCCGGTAGTTCGGGCATTGGCAGAGCAATATCCGGAGACGGAGATAGTGATGCTTTCCCATTGCCGTATGGCTGATTTGTTTGCCGGCATGCCGGGCAATGTGCGTTTCCACGGAGTGGATACCAAGACCCGGACGTTACGGGAGATAGCAGCAGACTTGGGACGTTTTGACGCCGTAGCCGACATGCATGACGTATGGCGTTCGCGGTATGTACGCATGCGTATGCGTTGGCGCGGAGCACGGGTGGCGAAGATAGACAAAGGGCGCTGGTCCAAATGGTGTCTCACGCACGGATGGTGCCACCACGCCTTGCAACCGACGATCGAACGGTATGCCGGTGTGTTGCGCCGTTTGGGGATGCCTATTGTTCTTCCCGAACCGGCTGCGCACACTTCCGGTACAGGAATCGGTATCGCGCCGTTTGCTGCGCACAAGGGAAAGATGTATCCGCCGGAGCAGATGGAACAAGTGGTGGCGTTGTTGAGTGAGCGAGGCGAGCAGGTGGTGCTCTTTGGAGGAGGAAAAAAGGAGCAAGCCGTCTTGGACGGCTGGGTGTCCAAATATATGAATGTCCGGTCGGTAGCCGGTAAGTACCCGTTACGTGAGGAGTTGGAGATAATGCGTGGTCTTCGCGTAATGCTCTGTATGGACAGCGCGAACATGCATCTGGCATCACTCGTTGGTACACGGGTCGTTTCCATCTGGGGAGCTACGCATCCGTATGCAGGATTCCAAGGATGGGGACAGGTGGAAGAAGACTGTATCCAACGGGATTTTCCGTGCCGTCCGTGTTCTGTTTACGGCAATAAGCAATGCCGCTACGGAGACTACCGCTGCATGGATATAGCACCCGAACAGATTGTAGAACGATTGATAGGATGATCATCAACCCGACATATGAACCGCTACGCGCGATGTTGTCTGAGCCTGAAAAACTGATGGCACAGGGACAGATCATCCACCTCGGACGGAATGAACTGCGCCGGGTGGAGGTGCAAGGCGAATCGTTGTGTATCAAGCGGTACGGTGTCCCCGGGTGGCTGAACAGATGGATATACCGTCACTGGCGGACGCCGAAAGGTCTGCGCGCCTATCACAATGCGTTCCGCTTACGCGAAGCAGGACTGGACACACCCGAACCGATTGCATACATCCAATACGGCACATGGTGGGGAATCGGGGACAGTTATTATATCTGCCGGTACGAACCGGGACAGACACTTTACCACTGGGGCGACAAACCTCTGAATGCGATACTGGAAGAAGTGAAAGCGTTCGCTGTTTTTGCCGCACGGCTGCACGAGGCGGGGCTGATGCTGTCTGATTTCACTCCGGGAAATATTCTGCGAACCGGCAACGGATACACCTTGGTGGATATCAACCGCATGCGTGCAGGAACTTGTTCCGTGCGTCAGGGAATCCGCAATATGGCGGGTTTGTGGCTCCAACCGGAAACGGCTGACTACCTGGCGGAGCAATATGCCTGTGCCCGGAAAGCGGCGCATCCCGAAGAGTCGATACGTCTGTTCAGGAAAAACAGACGTGCTTTTTGGCGGCGGTTCACATGCCGGCACCACCTCAAAGAGGTGATCATACATACCGACGTGGACGGAAGCCGCTATACCTATCATTTTAACAGCACCATACAATGAAACGCTACCTGCTTTTTGCCTCACATAGTTATGCTTTCAGCATCCTGCGCCCGTTGGAGCAGGAGATACGCCGCCGCGGAGACGAAGCGGCATGGTGGCTGGAATACAGCTGTCCCGACTTGCGTTCGCCGGATGAGAAACGGCTGTTCAATCTGCGGGAAGTCAAGGAGTACGCACCGATAGCGGTCATTGCTCCGGGTAACTGGGTGTACCCGTTCTTTCCGGGTGTCAAGGTGGAGGTGTTCCACGGCTATCCGATGCGCAAGCGCATAGAGGCGGTTGATGACCATTTTACTTTGCGCGGATGGTGGGATATCTACTGTACGCAAGGACCAAGCAGCACGCCTTATTTCACCCAACTGGCAGTGCAAGAAGGCTATTTCGCCATTTATGAGACAGGCTGGTGCAAAGTGGACAGTTTCTTTGACGGCACATCGGAAGAACCTCGTCGCGACACGCCGTGCATCCTCTATTCGCCCACGTTCAGCAAAGGCATCTCGTCCGCTTGGGAGATGCCGGGAGTTATTGAACGCTTGGCGCAAGAGCGTCCGTGGAATTGGTTGATCACGCTTCATCCGCTGTTGATGGAAGACCGCGAACTGACGCAAACCTATGAGTCCTTGGCGGAGCGCCTTCCCAATGTGCGGTTCCTGTTCGTCAACGAAGGCATACGCACGTTCCGCCAGACGGACGTACTGCTCTGTGACAGCAGCAGTCTGATCGTGGAATACCTGATGACCCGCAAACCGGTGGTAACTCTGCGTAATACGCATCCCGGCGACTACTTGGTGGATGTGCAGCGTAGCGAGGACATAGGCGACGCCATTGAGCGTGCCCTGCAGCGCCCGGAGGAACTGATGCAAGCCATCGATCGCTACACGGCGTATCACGAAGCGCATCGCGACGGGCAGAACTCGGCGCGCGTGCTGGATGCCATTGATGATTTTATAGCTCACCGTCAGGCACATATGCGCCGTAAACCGCTCAATTTGTGGCGCAAAATGCAAATGATTATACGTTATTGGAAAAGCCGCTCATGATAGATACCCTGTTGACCATATTGGGAGTAAGTCTGTACATCCCCTTCCTTATTCAGCTTTGCCGGACCAGATGGACATGTACCACATGGTCACGGCGGTTATTACAGTTGTCGGTCATGCTGCAGATGACCTCTCTTTTCCATCTTCCGTCTGTCATGTACTGCTGCGCCGGGTTGCAGTTGGTCATCCTGATTATGTACTGGCTGGTGGAGCGTCCTGCTTTCCGCTGGACCTCGTTCATGGTAATGAGTCTGCTGTATGTGGTCTATTTTGCCGTTGCCATCCTGTGGTCTCCTCTGCCGAAACGCGGCGGACAGTTCCTGATCGACAACGGACTGCCCATGATAGGATATGCTCTCACGGCATCCATCGTTCCATTTTCGAAGGACGAGTGGACAAGCGTGATGAAAACCTTCTGTTATGCCGGACTTGTCTTCATCGGACTGGCTTTGGTCTCATGGGGTGCCAGTATGTGGGAATTGCATGTAGCGCCGCAGGACTGGCCTATGTTGCGCAAAGAGAAAATCGGCGATTTGGAAAGCTACCGCTGGTTATTACGCTGCAACGGCGGATTGATGGGATACGCGCATCCGTCGTATGACCTGCTGCCTGTTTTTGCGGCGGCATGTATAGGCATGTGGCTGGGAAAGATACGGGTCCTACACCCGTCTGTGTCGTGGATTCTCTGGTCCGGAAGTATGGTTCTGACCTTGTTGAGTCAGTCGCGTATGGGACTGACTTATGCGGTGATCGTACTCGTGTTCGGAGTGCTGTATTTCCTGCCCACGCTGCGTTCACGCCTTATCACGGGGATTGGGATAGCGGTTATAGGTATAACCCTTCTTACTGCCACGCATGGCATATGGAAACCGTATTCCGAGGATCCGATACGCGGGCAGTTATACTCCTATACATGGCGGTATATCGAAGCCAAACCGTGGACAGGTGCCGGAACGGGCGCTTTGAATCCGATAGAGATGTGCCATACTATAGACGAACTCTACTGGCCGCATGTTGGGTTTATAGCTCCGGATAAGGACATAAGCGACTGGCGCTGGAAGACCCATATGCTGCCTCATAACCAATGGATAGCCGACTGGGCGCATGCCGGTATCGGAGCCGCACTCGTCACGCTGCTGTTGTACCTGTGTATGATTGTGGAATGCAGTCGGAAACGGATTTATTGGGGACTGGTGTTCCTGTTGATTTTTATTATCTTCTCCTGCCTTGAACCGCCGCTGTATATCGGCAAAGGATTATATCTGTTCGGTTCACTGTGCGCTTTTTTCCATGCCTATCCGAAGTGTGAACAGTAATCCGCGCGGGATACACATGCTCATCGTCTGACGCCCTTTGACAAACGAGGCGTCAAACGTGTATTCCGCCAATGCCGTACCGAAGTCGTACAGGTTGTAACACATTACTTCGAGCAACATCGGTATATCACGTACCCACCAGCGTCCCGTAGCACGCAGTTCGAGATTAAAGAATGCGTCTTCGCGCTTGCCGAACCAGTTGTTCGCCATGTTGATGCCTTTCGCGTCCATATAATAGACCGTCGTCTGCGGGTGTCCCGTCGGTGAGGTATAATCGGACGTACGGAACGTGGAGAACGGCTGACCGTCTTTGAACTTGCCGTTGAAACCGATAGAGAAATACTTGCAGGCATTGTACGTGACCTGCAACCGGAAGATGAACGACTTGTCCTGATTCAACCGGCAGTTGGCGGGATAAAGGAGTCCTGCGTCTGTTTCTTCCTGTGCAAAATAGGTGTCCGGGTTCGCCGAACTCTCCGCTAACACGCCGATATTATTATGAAGTGGTCCGTTGCCCAAGGTGCTGATACCTGCCATCAGGTAACTCTGCCAGCTGACGTTGACGTACCATTTGCGCCCGTTGTAAATATAGCGTACCGTATTGGACATATAATAAGGAGTACGCCCGCCCACGCGCGAGGACATCAGATCCAACGGCTGGGTGGTCACCGTATATTGTTTCTCGCCTTCCCGCATGTACCAGTGCCCGTTCTCCTCCACCATGTTGGCATCCACGCCATCCGCATATGCCGTGAACCACTGGTTGTAGTACTTGCGGATAGAGTTGAGCAATGCGATCTCATGGCGTCTGCTTTTGCCGAAAGTGAACCGTATCGGCAGGTCGAGTACGGCATAGGACGGCTGGTGCATCCACAGGTCTTTCTTCGGCGTGTGGTACGCTCCGCCCGTCGTCAGGAGCAGGGTGTTGTCCGCATAACGTGCCTCACCGTTCATGTAGTCGGCGCCCAGATACCGCACTTCGTCCCACGTATAGGACATCCGGTGATGACTGACACTCAGTCCGAAGCCGAACCACCATACCGGATCGTATTCGAGTGCGAACTTGGCAAGCCAGTTGGGCGTGATGACCGAACGACCCTTGCCCAATACGATGCCGTCCAGCGATACGCCTAAATGTCCGTACAGCCGCAGTCCCGGCAGCACTTCTTTCTGCGCAATGACCCTTGCTTCGTTTTCTATCAGTCCTGCCGTGAACGGCGACGACTGCCACGAAAGCGTGTATAAAGGGGTCTGCGTAGCGGATTCAAAAGACTGCGTATAAATGGCATTGCTCCATGCGGTGGTCGTAGGATGAAAATGCAGAAGGCTGTTATACCCTTCCGCATGGACGTGCAGCCAGGGCAGGAACATATGGTCGTACTGCACCGAGAGATTAACGCTGTGCAACCGTCCGTCCGCGTACCACGGATCGAACGCCTCGCCGTCCTGATCCATTAAGTTGCGCGAGAAAGAGAGTTCGTTGTGCCGGGTGTCTTGCAGTTCGTAACTCAGTCCGACCACCACCCGGTTCTTGTTACGGTTCGGAGAAAGAGTGCTGTACAACCCGGCATGATAAGCGCGCATCGTTGCCTGTTCGTTGACGTTGTACATCAACTCCGATCCGTAGTCGTTCCGCCCTTGCGTGACCACGAAATAATGGAGCCGCGCAACATCCTGCCGACATGGCAGTTCGCCATCCAGCTGCGCTGTATAGTATTCCGACGTGTTCATGCCGCTGATACCTGTATGGTCAAACGCGGTGATGTCACGCTGACCATAGTGGACATAGGCATGCTGGTAGAACGAACCTGTCCGCAGCGTGGCATCCAGCGTACCGGCACCCGTCACATGATTACGCATCGTCACCGGACGGCTGTCCAGAGTTCGCTCTACGGCGGAGGAATGGAAGAGGTTGATCAACTGGCGGGTGCCCGGAGAGATACCGCCCAAATTGCCGGCATTACCCGTCAGACGGATCTGCTGCAACTGGTATGCGTCATCGGTAAAAGAGAGTTCGCCGGCGTGGTAGTCCAGTTCCATGGCAGTACGGTCCATCTGCGTGTGAACCATCGTGTGTCCGGGCATCGAACGGCTGTCGATACGCATGCCGTTGAGACGGTACTTGCTGTTTTTGAACGAGTTGCCGGATATGGAGAACACATTGCGGTCGCCGAGGTTCCATTCGCCTGTCGTCTCGCTCTCATAGACGGTGTAGGGACTGAGGTTGTCCAGATAGTGACCCAAGTCGGTCGTCTGGTACCAATCCCGGAAAAATTCGCTGCGAACCGTATCCGTACCTATAGACGCCAATGCCCCGGTACGGGCAAACGTACTGAGGCATAGCGTTATTCCTATGAGTATGAACCGGCGTCTTTTCACGTTTCTTATATTCCGAACAGATTACGGAAGAAATTCTTCTTGTCGCATGAACCCGGAGCGATGTTCGGGCTGTCCTGCAGTTTCTCGATCAGTTTGCGTTCGTCTTTGCTCAGCTTCTCCGGGATATAGACACCTACGTTAATCAGCAGGTCACCTACTCCGTAGTTGCGTCCGTACTGGTCGATACGCGGCAGACCTTTTCCTCTCATCCTCAGTACCTTGCCGGGCTGCGTACCCGGTGTGATGGTGATTTTTACATCACCGCTCAGGGTCGGAATCTGCACCTGTCCGCCCAACACAGCCGTAGGCATGTCTAACAGCAGGTTATAGATGATATCATTGTTCTGACGGACGAAATCCTTGTGTTCCTCTTCCTCGATCAGCACGAGCAGGTCGCCGTTGACGCCTCCGTGCGGAGCTGCGTTGCCTTTACCGGGAATAGTCAGCTGCATGCCGCCCATGACGCCGGCAGGGATACTGATCGGGATGATCTCATCGTCGCGTACCACACCCTGTCCGCCGCATTTGGGACATTTGTTCTTGATGATGGTTCCTTCGCCGCCGCAGGTGTCGCAGTCCGTCTGAACCTGCATCATGCCGAAGATACCGTGCTGCTGACGAACAACGCGTCCCGTACCCTTGCAGACCGGACATTTCTCCGTACTCCCGTCCGCGCTGCCGATGCCTTTGCAGTCCTTGCACGGAACAAGCTTGTGTACCTTGATCTTCTTCTCGCATCCGGTCGCTATCTCCTCGAGCGTCAGGCGCACTTTGATACGCATGTCACTACCGCGACGGACACGCTGACCGCGGCTGCGACCGCCACGACCGCCCATGAACATCTCGCCGATATCGTTCAGGTCGATGCCTGCGCCCTGGAAGATATCACCGAAATGCATGAAGATGTCTTCCATCGACATACCGCCGCCGCTGAATCCGCCTGCACCGCCCATTCCAGCAAAGCCGTATTGGTCATAACGCGCACGTTTCTGCGGGTCAGACAGCACTTCATAGGCTTCCGCTGCCTCTTTGAATTTCTCTTCTGCCTCCTTGTCACCGGGGTTCTTGTCCGGGTGATACTGGATGGCTTTTTTGCGGTAAGCCTTCTTTATCTCTTCTGCGCTCGCGGACTTGTCCACGCCCAGCACTTCATAATAATCACGTTTTTCTGCCATATTTCTTCAATTACCAATAACCAATTACCAATCACCAATCTTTACTCTCCCACTACTACCTTCGCAAATCGTATCACTTTCTCGCCGAGTTTGTATCCCCGTTGCGTGCAGTCGATCACTTTGCCTTTCTGCTCTTCACCTGCTGCAAACGTGGTTACTGCCTCGTGCTCGTCCGTGTTGAAATCCATGCCTTCCGTCTCGATCGGATGTACGTCATGCTTGTCGAGGAACGAAAGGAACTTCTGGTGGATAAGACGTATTCCTTCGCGAACGGCTTCGATGTCATCCGTTTGCGTCATCGCTTTCTCGGCACGCTCAAAATCATCCACCAGCGACAGCATCTCGGTAAAGATACGCTCACCCGCTGTCTCCATCAACTCCAGTTTCTCTTTGTTCGTACGGCGGCGGTAGTTGTCAAACTCTGCCATCATGCGCAGGTTCTTGTCCTCTAACTCGGCGATGCGTTCCTGTGCTGCCTGGTATAACTGCTCCACCGAAACCTCATCGGCTGTGGTCTCTTCGGATGCGGTGTCTTGCGCGTCATCCGTGCCGGTTTCTACTCCGGACTCCTGAGTCTCCAACTCTTCGTCCTGTGTCTGTTTCTCTTCTATGTTTTCTTCTTTCATAATGCTATATGTGTCTTTTTGTTTAATATCCTTTGTACATTGTACATTGTCCCTTTGTACATTGTACCTTGTCACTTTGTACATTATCAAATCTCGTGCCATACGCGCGCGGACTGACATGAACCTGACATATTGTCATGTCTCCGCCATTTCGACGCTTTCCCGAATACCAAAAGTTCACATTTCCACATTTCCACACATAATTGTATCTTGCACTTATGGGGATAATATAATAAATAATATATATTATTATATTATAGGGTATTTTTCAACACACACGGATGTGTGGAAATGTGGAAATGTGAAAAATACCCTTAAATTGATGTTAATGCATTTTTTTGCATTTTTTTTGCGAAAAAATTTGGAAAAAGTAAAATGTTCATCGTACCTTTGCACCAGATTTGAAAAACCAGTGTGCACGAGACATTAACGAGACAATAACGAAACAAGCGCGGGATTCCGCGCTTGTTGATGAACGAAATAATTTACCGGATTATTTGCCGAAGTAACGTTTATAGAGTCCTTCGAAACCTTTACCGTGGCGTGCTTCATCGCGTGCCATCTCATGAACGGTGTCATGAATCGGGTCGAGGTCCAACTCTTTCGCACGTTTCGCGATTTTGAATTTGTCTTCGCATGCACCGGCCTCGGCCATCATACGTTTCTCGAGGTTGGTCTTGGTATCCCAAACGATCTCTCCGAGCAGTTCCGCAAAACGCGAAGCGTGGTCAGCCTCTTCGTATGCATACTGACGGAAAGCAGCTGCGATCTCCGGATATCCCTCACGATCGGCTTGACGAGCCATTGCCAGGTACTGGCCTACTTCGCTGCACTCACCCATAAAGTGCGCACGCAGACCCTCTGCGATGATCGGATCCTTTACGTCCTTTGCTACGCCAAGAACATGCTCGCATACGAAATTGAGTTTGTCGTCGGATGCAACTTTCCATTCAACGATTTGTTTGCATTGCGGGCAACGCTCCGGTGCCTCTGCGCCCTCGTGTACATAACCACAGATCGGGCAGATAAATTTCTTTGCCATTGTGATAAATTTTATAAGGTTAATACAAAAGATTGATTCACGCTGCAAAGGTACAACAAATATTTGGAATACGCAAATAAAACGCAGAAAAAATTACTCTTCGATGCCGTTTTTGCGTCTTTCGAGCAGGTCTTGTGCGCGGCGGAGGGCAATGTGGATGTTGGCGCAGATGTTATGCGGATTCATCTGTTGCTCGATTCCGCCTTTCATCAACTGCTTGTGTACGTGGTCGTTGACTCCGGACAGGATGATGGTGATGCCTTCCTTGTGGGAGCGGTCGATGAGCGTGCTGAGGTTGTGCATCGCCGTCGAATCGACGAACGGCACTTTACGCATGCGGATGATACGGATGGGATACTCTTTGCCGGAGACGTGCGACATGATTTCATCAAACCGGTTGGCGATGCCGAAGAAATACGGGCCGTCGATTTCATATACCTCCACTCCTTCGGGGATGGTGAGGTGCTCAAGGTTCATCTGGACATCGGTGTCCTCGTTCGGATCTATCTCGTTGTGCAGCGTGCGGATATGCGTCTGTTCGCTCACACGCATGAGGAAGAGTACCAATGCGAGCAGGATGCCCACTTCAATCGCCACGGTGAGGTCGAAGATGACGGTCAGGAAGAACGTGATGAGCAGCACCCACAGGTCGCGGTTCGGATGTTTGATCAGTCCTGCGATGGTCTTCCAGCCCGACATCGAGTAGGCTACCATGATCAGTACCGCCGCCAGACAAGCCATGGGAATCATACCGACCAGCTGTCCCAAAAAGAGCAGCACCAGCAGCAGAACCACGGCGTGGATGATACCGGCTACAGGCGTACGACCGCCATTGTTGATATTGGTCATCGTACGGGCGATGGCTCCGGTCGCAGGGATACCGCCGAAGAAGGGTACGACCATGTTGGCGATACCTTGTGCGATGAGTTCGGTGTTGGAGTTATGCCGGTCACCGATGACACCATCCGCCACCATGGCGGAGAGAAGGCTCTCGATAGCACCTAACATGGCTATCGTGAATGCAGAGGGGAACAACTCGCGGACCATGGAGAAGAACGTCTCTCCTTCCGCCAGTTCGATGCTCGGGATATGAGGCGCGGGAATACCGTGCGGGAGTTCATATAGGTCGCTGATGGTCTGTAACCCGGCTACGTCCCATGACTCGGGCGCATAGCGTTTGAGCAGCCATACCACGAACGTAGCCAGAATAATCGCCGCCAGACTGCCCGGCACACGCTTCGTTATATAGGGCATGGCGATGCATATAGCCAGCGAGAACGCACCGACACCCAATGCCCACCACTGCACATGGAAATGCTGGAAATAGAACATCCATTTCTCCACGAAGTTCGCCGGCACGTTGCTCAGACCCAAACCGAAGAAATCGTTCATCTGGGTACTGAAGATGGTGACGGCTATACCGGCTGTGAAACCTACGATGACGGGGTAGGGAACGAACTTGATGACCGAACCGAACCGCGCCAAACCCATCAGTATGAGCAGGATACCCGCCATGATAGTGGCGATGATTAATCCGGTTAGTCCGTACTGCTGGATGATACCGTAGATGATGACGATGAACGCACCCGTTGGTCCGCCTATCTGCACCTTGCTGCCACCGAAGAGCGAGATGAGCAGACCTGCGATGATGGCGGTGACGAGACCTTCCGTAGGACCTACGCCGGACGAGATACCGAACGCGATAGCAAGCGGAATGGCAACAATGCCGACGATGACACCTGCCAATGCGTCCTGACCGAACTGGGCACGGTTATACGTTCGGATGGTTTGAAAAAACTTGGGAGCAAAAACTTCCTTCAATGAATAGTTCATAGATTTATTGACTATTGGATGGTTACAATTTCAGGCTGACTCCTGCGAAATACGTACGCGGCTGGGTGGGACCATAGATATACGTCGCATCGCGGTTGGGTCCCTGGTCCAGATCACGCTGGAACTGATCCAGGATATTGTGTACTCCGGCACTGATCTGCAGGCAGTAATGTTTGTATAAATGCACGTCGTAGGCGAGCCGGATACCGAGATCCCAGAAAGCGGGCGTAAGCACTTCCTCATCCTGCGCAATGTATCCCGCGAGGTGAGGAACCAGCATCGAACCTGTCACCTTGCCGTTGACAGAGATCGTGAAATCGTGCACCGGCTCGATGTCGATGAGGGCATAGGCGTAGTGGTCGGGTGTGCGGAGCATGCGTGTCTGCGGAGCAACGGTGCTGCTCCATGCCTGCGGCGTCGTATAACGGCTGTTCTGGAACGTGTAACCCAATTGGAAGGAGAACAGGGACGTGTAGTTCACTTTCGCTTCCACGTTCAGTCCTCCGACCCATGCGGCATCGGCATTCGTGCGGGTCAGGAGCAGGTTACCCTCGGAGTCATAGCCGTTTTCGGTCAGGAAGAACACATCTTTGAGATAGGTGAAGAACCCTTCCGCGGTGAGGTTGGTCTCCCATTTGCCGAAGGAGCGGTAGAAATCGATGCTGGCGGTGGAACTGTGCGAGTACTCGGGGCGCAGGTTCGGGTCAAGCGAGATGAGCGACACGGCTCCGCCTACCGCGGCGACGTGCAGGTCTTCGTCATACGCCTGCGGCGCACGGTAGCCGCTACTGTAACCGGCACGCAGAATAACACCTTTCACCGGAGTATAGCGCACCGTGGCACGAGGCGTGCAGACGGGTTTGGACAGCAGGTTGTGCTTCTCAAGACGTGCTCCGACAAGGACGCTCCACTGCGTGTTGTGCCATTCGTTCTGGGCATACACACCGGCTACATGAACGTCCTGATGAATATTACGGTTGTAGCCTAACATGCGGTCCTGCAAACCGTTGTAGATATATTCGCCGCCTACGCTCAGGTCTCCGCCCATGATCCCGCATGGATACGAAAAGCGGTATTGTAGTCCGGTCGAAGAGGTCAGGTCGGTACTCCTGCCGTACGCATTGGGGTCTTTTCCAGCTCCGAAATAACTGTCCCGACCGACATGCTGCAATGCCGAGTAAGCGGATACGAAATGGCGGTTATCCGGAGAGAACCAGTCGAACGCCAGCGAACCGGCGTTGATAGTATGCCGCAACTGCTCGGCGATATCCGCTTCGTGCGGCTGCATATCCATGTTGTTTCCTCCGCGGCGGTGGTCGGACGTATGATGGTACTCGGCGGTTATCTTGCTGTACTCGCTGGTCTTGAAGAAGACACGTGTGCCGGCGGTAGTGGTACGCAGCATGGGCACATCCGTGTAGCCGTCCGCATCGCGGTCATAGGGACTGCGGGTACGATGGGCGGCAAACAGGTAAGCGCCTATCTTGCGGTTCTCGCTCATCACCGAGGCGTTGAGATCCACGTTGATGTCATATCCGCCGCGTTCGTTGACGCGGTTGGTGTTGGCGATGTTGACAAAATTGCGTACGGGTTCCTTGGTGATGATGTTCACCACGCCGGCGACGGCATTGGCTCCGAAGAGCGCCGAACCGCCTCCACGTATCACCTCCACGCGGTCGATCATCGCGGCAGGAACCTGCTCCAGTCCATAGACCGACGCAAGCGAAGAGAAAACAGGCCGTGAGTCCATGAGTATCTGCGAGTACTGTCCCTGGAGACCGTTCATGCGCAACTCGGTCTTGCCGCAGTTGGAGCAGGTGTTCTCCACCCGCAAACCGGGCTGGTAATTGAGAGCGTCGGCTACGCAAATGCCGGCGGTGTTCTCAAAGAGCTGCGGTGTAAGGACGTTGACGATGGTAGCTACTTCCTGCCGCTTGGTGGCGTACCGGTTCGCGGTCACGACCACGCTGTTCAGCATCTGGGACACTTCGCGGATGGCGGCTTTCAGCTCGATGGTCTTCTGCGCGACGATATTCACCGGCAGTTCGAGCGTCTCGTACCCGACAAAAGAGAAAATAACCGTCTGATGACCGACGGGCAGATTCTTTAGAAAATAGTGACCGCTCTCATCGGTCACGGTTCCGATATTGGTGCCTTTGATCTGCACGTTGACGAAAGGCAGGTGCTCTCCTGTCACCTCGTCCAGAACGTGCCCGACCAAGTGAGCATCGCTGTCCGTTTGCGCACACAATACGGCGCTTACAGACACAGCGAAAAACAAACAAACTAATACCCTATATATGTTTCGCATATGTGTTTAAATTCAAAAACGGGCGCAAAGGTACGAAAAAAATCCCATATATGCAAATAGAAATTTCAAATCGCCGGTAAAAATCAAAAAAAACTTGCACATGTCAAAAAATTGTTGTAATTTTGCAGCAAATTAAATGCATCTTCGTGATATGGAAACCCCGAATATACCCCAATGCTGTCTGGAGGAACGCGATCGTTTGTTGCAGAAGTATGTCGGTCAACTGCCGGTAACGCAAGCATTGTCTTTGGAGCAAATCAGCGACCTCATAGACGCGATGGAGGAGGAATACAAGCAGTTTCTGGTTCGCCTGTGGGAGCAGGTGAAGCACTCTGACAGCCGTTCGCTGGACGATATACTGGACAAGCGGTACAACCGTGTGGTTCTCAGTGTTGAGTACGCTTCCGAGATCCGCAAGTCCCATGCGGCTGCGGAAGAGATCACCGTATGGGAGCAGATCACCCGTTCCAACGACCGGGATATTGAGGCGCTCAATGCGCTCGTTCGTACTTATGCAACCGACCTGTTGGCCCATATCACGCTGGATTTTATGGAAGATATTTAAACGTTCATCTGTATGCATCATTTCAAGTTATCGTTTGACCGCAAGTTATCGAGCGGAACATTATGGCAGATAGGCATTGTCTGTGCTATTATCGTATTGTGTCTGACGGTGTCCTATACCTTGCTGGCATGTACGGACGACTGGGATACGTTTTGTCAGGACAAGCGTATCAGCAAATTCATGCTGCCTATCTACCTGCTCATGGATCAGAACCTGTACAACGAGATTTATCTGGCTTCGGAGGAGGTGAGCAGCACCGGGGAAACGGTTACGCATTTCTATAACGACAGGCTTAAGTTCGCCAGCGGATTGACGTTTCTTTTCGGAATGATTTTCCTGAACGGCGCCGTCATCGCCATCCTGAGCGATTTCATCAAGCGCCGTGTGGACAACTACCATAACGGCCGTACGCATTACCTCAAGAAGGGGCATTATCTGATCATGGGGTATGACGACATCGTGCCGTCTGTCATTACGCATATCCTGACCAAACATCCGGACGCGTATATCCTGTTGCTGACCTCTGCGCCTGCCGAGTTCATCCATGAGAAGATGCGCGAGTCGGTGGCGCAACGCTATCTGAACCATATCGTGGTCAACTACGGTCACCGTATCTCCAAGGACTACTACAAAGATATCTGTCTGGAGCATGCCAAAGAGATTTATATAGCCGGCGACCGCCGCAAACCGCAGCACGATGCGCTCAATGTGGAGTGCGTACAGAGTATCTGTGCCTATCTGGAGGGCAAACAGGACCATACGGTGAAGCGTATCACCTGCGTGTTTGAGAACCTGGACACCTATACCTCTTTCTGCACCTCGGATATCTTCTCCGATTTGACCAAAGGTGTACATGTGGAGTTTGTGCCGTATAATTTCTATGTCGGATGGGCAACGCAGGTGTTTGTCCGCCAGCATTATGAGACGCATCGGGACACCCGTCTGATGGCGTACCCGTCTGTTTGCGGACAAGGAATACGCGCCGTGGACGATAACAAATGCGTGCATCTGGTCTTTGTCGGCACTTCTACGTTTGCCGTTTCGTTTGCGCGTGAGGCGGCGCATTTGATGCATTTCCCGAATTTTGACGGAACGAACCACCGCACCCGTATCACCTTCATTGATACCAACATGGAGGTGGAGATGCAGGAGATTATCACCCGTTTCCGCCATCTGTTTGATATACAGTCGTACTACTACGGAGACTTTACGGAAAACGGCAAGCATGCATCCGAACTGCAGGACATACGCGTAAACAAGGAACTGGATACGACGGATTTCCTGGATGTGGAGTTCGAGTTCATCAAGGGCGATGTGTTCTCCCAGCCGGTTCAGAACCTGCTCTGCAAATGGCATAAGGACAACGGGCAATACCTCAGCATCTTCCTCGCCATGTCCAAGCAAAGCAAGAACTTCGCTATCAGTATGAACTTGCCGGATGAACTGTATGAGAACAAGGCGGATGAATGGAATACGCCTATTTTCATCCGTCAGGACGATGCGGACAATTTTGTAACGTTGTTGCAGGGTCAGAGCCGGAAAAAAGCAAACCCCTACGGACGGCTGGAGAACGGTACGCTGATAGGCGAAAACCGATACGGGCGGTATGCCAATATCTATCCGTTCGGCATGAACGACACGGCGTTCTATCTGGAAGAGGAGGCGATGAGACGCGCCAAACTGATCAATTATCTGTACGAAACGGCGAACTACGACACCAATACCTTCCAGCCTATGACCGTCCTGGCTGCCACATCCGACGAGACCTTGTGGCAGGAGGCGAAGAAGTTCTGGAACACCAAAACCGTGGCGGAGAAGTGGTCCAATATGTTCTTTGCCTACAGTATCAAGTACAAACTCATTTACCTGCGGGCGGCGAGAGGTCTGGCTATTGATGACAGCAGTCGTGACCATGAGCCGTTGACCGAAGCGGAGATCCAGGCGGTCGGCAGAGCGGAGCATAACCGCTGGAACGTCGAACGATTGCTCATGGGCTATCGCAAACCGTTGCCCGAGGAGGATGTCTATACGCTGAAAGAGAATAAAGACGATGACAAGGAAACGGATGAGATGAAAAAGCTCAGGAAGAACAAGAAACTGTTCATTCATGCCGAGATACGACCGTTTGACGGAGAGAAAGGACTTAGTGAAAAAATGCAAAAACTCGATACCGAGTTTGCTCAGTATATACCCTGGATAATTCAAAAAACACAGAAAAAAGTATAACTATGAAAACCTACACACCACAACCGCTGGACACTTCGGATGTCCGCCTGCCGGAAGCATTGGAAGGGCTGGTAGAACAAATGGCAAAGAACGTTCATGAAGTATGGGCTCAGGGACGTATTCAACAAGGATGGACCTACGGCGAGGAACGCAATGACGCCCTCAAGCAGCATCCCTGTCTGGTTCCCTATGAACAATTGCCGGATTCCGAAAAAGAGTACGACCGCAGTACGGCTGTCAGTACACTCAAACTGATTCTCAAATTAGGTTTTACGATTAACCAATAAACAGCTGATAATATGAACTTTTATTCGTTTTTTATATGCCTTGCGGCATTGTTGGTAGTGTCTGTGGCACTCCTTATGTTCTACTTTTATAAGAAGGACGAAATGAACAATCAAAGGCTGAAAGAAGAAAAGCGTGCCGAAGAGGAAAAGAAGGAGCGGGAAGTCAGAGTTATAGAGGAATATCGCAAAGAGTTTCTGAGCGCCTTGAAGGAATGCGATAAAGACAAGTATATCGCAGCGTTAAGGCAGTTGGGGCACCTGGAGGAAAAGCCGAAAGCCTGATTTTTGCCCTTTTTTGATAAAAAATGCAGAAAAAACGAGAAAAGTGTCGTTTTTTCTTGCATATATGCCGTAAAATATATATCTTTGCAGTCGGTTTTACAGAACCGCCTAAACATTGTTATACATTCAAAATCCAACAACTATGAAAATTTGGAAAAAAATCCTTATCATTGCGCTTTGCGTTATTGCTTTTGCCGCCCTTGTTATGGTCGGACTCATGTGTCGTGCCTATTATGACAAGTACCACAGTTACTGCTACTGGGAATCCGTGTCCGAACAGGTGTCGGAGCACATTATTATGGTCCATGGTCACAAGGGTCAGGAGAGTTATGTGCGGCTTCAGGACACGCGTAACGGTCACTACACTACACCCCGGTTGAATCATGTCTATCTGAACGAATACGATACGGAGGACAGTCTGGTTGTTTTCCGTACGCATGACCGTCTCCGTGGCTACCTGAATACGCACACGGGACAGATTGTTATTCCTGCGCAGTATGAGCGTGCGTGGAACTTCCGCGAAGGAGTAGCGGCGGTACTCAAGGACGGCGTTGTGTCTTTCCTTCTGCCGGACGGCTCACCCGCTTTCCCGCAGTCGTTCCCGATACATTATTTTGACGACTACAGCGAGATCGCGTTCCAGTTCCATGACGGCTTGTGCGTCATGCGCACGATGAATAACCAGTGGGGACTGATAGACAAACAAGGGCAGTGGGCTATTGCACCCGTGTACAGCATGATCGATGCGCCGTATCACGGATATCGCCGTGTGTGCGACGGAATGCATTACGGACTCGTCACCAAAGCCGGTGAGCCGTTTCTGCCGACCGAATACGATGATATACGCCGTGCTTCGGACGGGAGAGGATGGATTCTGGTCAAGGACGGTCTCGCCCAAGAGGTGGACTTTGACTTTCACGTGCTCGAGCCCTTTGTGCATGACGGTATCCATTTGCTGAGTTACATTGATTCGTACCGCGATGAGTCGTACGAAGCGTACGAGCAAGGAGAAACAGATCCCCGTTTCTTCCGTTTCGATATCGGCTCCAACAGCGGTGTGATAGACGCCAAGGGCAAAGTGATCATTCCCGCCATTTACTATAACGTCCGGATGGTCAATGAGGACTTGTTTGAGATCGAGGTGACCTACACGGGCGAGCGGCTATTATTCGACACGAACGGACATTGTGTCGGTACGTCATCGAGAGAATGATAGTACATCCGTCCTTTTTCAAAATCACGGGATATATACGTAGTATATATAAGGTGGGGTGGGATACGATATTATTTCGTCTCGTTCTCGACTCGACCTCGACAAGACCTGTACAAAAGTGCCTGGAAGAAGGTTTTTCAATTGATACTCGGATATGCCCACAACCTGTGGGCATATTTCTTCTATCTGAGAATAAAGCAGATAGAAGCGTTTCATATAACCCAGAGACGTCTCGCTCAGACCTGCTACATCCGGAAGATCGTGCCGAAGATCTATAGAGAGGTTTTTAAGCACTTTCTTGCCCCATAAATTCTCCACATGCATGTCCACAATATCTTTGCCTATTTGCCAGTAGAAATACAGCAGTTCCTGATTCACTTTGACAACCACTTTCATCAGTGTCGTTCAAAAAAATAGTAATTATCCCTCAAATGTAGATATAAATGCAGAAATTGCTATATATAGTATATACTATAGTATAAGTATAGTAAGCATATAAGGGCGGAGGGAGAGTTATGGGGGTGGAAGAGAGGTTATAAGCTGCGAAGGAGGGGGAGGTACACGGTTTGGATGAACTGGTAGTCGGGATATTCGGCGAGGATGCTGTTTGCCTTGCGAATGGCTTTTTGAACGTCGCCTTGCTTCTCGTAGCATTGCGAAATGTACATTAACGTTGCGGCTCTCCACCAGCAGTTGTACCACTCCGAAGAGGCAAACTGCTTCTCGGCGCGGAGGAAATAACCGAGGGCATCCTTCTTGCTTCCGAAGGGTTTTGGTGCGTAGAAAAGTGCCATCCCGCAATAGGTGAGCGTGAGCGGGTCTTCTGGCGCTTCGCTGACCGCCTCTTTTGCCCATTGCAGGGCTTTGGCGGGGTGGAAGGATTCGTGCAACCGCAGTTCATACACCCACGCTGCACTCTTGTACATCTTGTAATGTCCGGCAGGCAGGCTGTTTTTTGCCTGCTCGACATGCTGATGAAACCGCTTGACGTATCTTCTGGCAGCCTCCCGATCCGTTTCCATCAATGCGGCACAATAGCCGTACTCGTAGGGCAGATCGACCACCGAATCAATGTGCGCCTTCCATACATCCATGTCGTTGGAAAGATACGCATTTAGCAGATAAGCATCGTCCGAAAAGGTATTTTGCGCCTGAATAGCAAGCGTTCCGAACCAGAGTAACAAGGGGATAGCGAACCATTTCATATCAAAAAACTCTTCAAATGGTGAAAAGCGGTGCAAAGTTAGTCTTTTTTTTTCAAAAAAACAAGAAAATCGTGTAAAAATGCAATAAAAATAAAAAAAATCGTAAAATAATTTGCATAATTCAAAAAAAAGCAGTAACTTTGCGCGATTTTTCGTCTATATGTGCGAAGAATCCCCAAAATCGAAGAAAATATAAAATATATACTACAATGTCAAAAATTTGTCAAATTACAGGCAAGAAAGCCATGGGCGGCAACAATGTGTCGCACTCGAAGCGCCGCACAAAACGGAGCTTTGATGTGAACCTCTTCCGCCGCAGGTTCTACTGGGTAGAACAAGATGTATGGATCGAGCTGAACGTGAGTGCAGCAGGTCTGAGAACTATTAACAAGATTGGCCTCAACAATGCGCTGAACCAGGCTATTGAGAAGGGCTTTATCGAAACTCTTAAAGTTACGGAGGTATAACAATGGCAAAGAAAACGAAAGAAGCACGTGTTCAGGTTATCCTGGAGTGCACAGAGCAAAAGGCCAGCGGAGTTCCCGGAATGTCCCGTTACATTACGACGAAAAACCGCAAGAATACTTCGGATCGTTTGGAGCTCATGAAGTATAATCCCTATCTGAAGCGCTACACGCTCCACAAAGAGATTAAGTAATTAACCCCTATTAGAAAGGCAAAACACTATGGCAAAGAAAGCGGTCGCAACGCTGCAAACCGGTAACTCCGGACGTGCGCACAGTAAATGCATCAAGATGGTTAAGTCGCCGAAAACAGGGGCTTACATCTTCCAGGAAGAAATAGTACAGAACGAGAAAGTTCAGGAGTTCTTCCATTAAGAATTGAAAAAAATGACACAAAATTTGCATGTGTCATTTTTTTTTTGTACCTTTGCGCGGTCAAATGAAAAACAACGGAAATTTAATGCTGTAGATCGTGTTAGGAATCATCATTAACCCGAAGTCGGGAAAACGTGCTTTTCGGGCACAACGTATCTATCTGTGGAAGCTGCTACGCAGTAGGCATCAGCCTTTTGCGTACCGCGTAACGAAATATGCAGGTCATGCTACCGAGCTGGCTCGCGAGTTAGTGGAGAACGGATTTGACGAGATTCTTATTCTCGGCGGTGACGGTACGCTCAGCGAGGCTATCAACGGCATCATGCGTTCATCTTTGCCTCCGGAGCAGTTGGCGAAAGTGCAGGTCGGTCTCATGCCGCGCGGCACGGGTAACGACTGGGGGCGCTACTGGAATCTGAACAAAAAGCACAAGCAGAGTCTCAAGCGTTTCTTCGAGGGCGAAGGACATCCCATCGATATCGGTTGTGTCACCTATTGGCGGAACGGCATTGAGCATCATCGCTATTTTATCAACTCCGTGGGTTTTGGAGTCGATCCGTTGTGCTGCCAGAAAGCCGAGAAGCTGAAATACTATATCGGCAGTCATCATGTCAATTATGTGTTTGGTCTGGTGGGTGCCATCGTGCAGCACAAGGCGCAGCATATGGTGTTGACGGTGGACGGCAAGACGGCGGTGAATGACCTGCTGTTCACGATGAACGTAGGCAACGGTCCTTTCTCGGGCGGCGGAATACGTCAAAACCCGGAAGCCGACCCTACAGACGGTGTTTTTCACGCCATGTTCATCAAGAAACCGACCTTCAAGCAGATCGTCAAAGCTTTTCCGAACTTGTTCAACGGCCGTCTGACCGAGTTGCCGTTCGTCTATCCCATCGTAGGACGGGAGATAGAGATCAATTACCGGAAACATATTCTGTTTGAAGCGGATGGTATTCTGGAAAATATCATCGGTCCGTGCAAGGTGACCTGTATCCATCACGCCTTGCAGTTCAAATGCTGACATCGCAAGCCATTCATCATGATCAAGCAGCAGGGCAGTAACAGAGTCTATACCCGCGAGACGGATGAGACAGGTCGCTCCGTGATCCGGGTGCAAGGAACGAACAGGGATGAGAACCGTGCGTTCATCTATATGGCGCGGCATTTCCATGCGCTCGGTTTACCGGTTCCCGAACTATATGAGGTGAGCGAGGATGAGATGTCTTATACGCAGGAGGATCTCGGCGATACGCTTTTGTTCGACCATCTGGACGACCTTTCCTTATTAGAACGCACAGTGCGTGCGCTCGCGCGCATACAAGTCATCGGAGCGCAGGATTTCGACTGGTCGGTGTGTTTCCCCGTTCCGTCGATGGACGGGCGTTCGATCCGTTGGGACCTCAATTATTTCAAGTATTGCTTTTTGAAAGGCACCCAATTGGAGTTCTCCGAGCCCTTGCTGGAAGACGATTTTGACACGATGACGGCTTTTATCCTGGCTCAGCCGGCGGACTCTTTCCTCTATCGGGACTGCCAGAGCCGCAATGTAATGATCAAAGACGGTCAGCCGTACTTCATTGATTTTCAGGGAGGACGCCGAGGTCCTACGCAATATGATGTCGCCTCCTTTCTATGGCAGGCAAAAGCCAATTTTGCGCCCGAACGGCGTGAACACCTGATTCGGGTCTATCTGGACGAGTTGGTGAAACTGACCACTCCTCCGTCCCCTGCCGTCTTCCGGGCGGAATGGCTCTCCGCCTTGCCGCATTTTGTGTTGTTCCGGACGCTCCAGGTGCTCGGAGCCTATGGCTACCGGGGTTATTTCGAACGCAAACCGCATTTCCTGGAGTCGATACCGCTCGCCGTCAGGAACCTGCGCGATTTGTTCGCTGCCCATCGTGAATTATGCACCCAATACCCTTATCTGTATGCTGTTAGTAACGATTTACTCTTTCTCCTTTAAACGGGGCATTCCTTCGGATGAGTCCGGTAACGGCGGAGGTTATGTCTTCGACTGCCGTTCGACCCACAACCCCGGTAAATACGACGAATACAAGCAGCTGACCGGCTTGGATCAGCCGGTTGTGGATTTCCTGGAGAAGGACGGTGAGATTCTGACTTTTCTGGAGAATGTCTATCATCTGGTGGACCACCATGTGGCGCGTTTCATCGAGCGCGATTTCACGAACCTGCAGGTATCGTTCGGTTGCACGGGGGGACAACACCGTTCGGTCTATTGTGCCGAGCGCCTCGCGCAGCATCTCAAGGAGAGATTTAATGTAACGATCCGTCTGATTCACAGAGAGCAACAGATCGATAAAACGTGGTAGAATGAAAGCAATGATTTTTGCAGCGGGATTGGGAACCCGGCTCAAACCGCTGACCGATACGATGCCCAAAGCGCTTGTCCCGCTTGCCGGCAAACCCTTGCTCCAATGGCAGGTGGAGAGACTCCGCGAAGCCGGAATAACCGACATTGTGGTGAATGTCCACCATTTTCCGGACATGATCATCGATGCCGTCCGGTCGCATGACGGATGGGGATGTCACATCCGTATCTCCGATGAACGCGACTGTTTGCTGGAGACGGGAGGCGGTTTGCGTAAGGCGAAGGAACTGTTGGGAACGTCCGAACCCGTTCTGGCATGCAATGTGGATATCTTGTCCAATATAGACCTCCCGTCCCTGCGGGATGCATACACGGATGAATTGGGGCTTTTGGTAGTGTCTGAACGTGCGACGCAGCGCTATCTGCTCTTTGATGACGAAGCGCGTTTGCGGGGATGGACGAATATCGCTACGGGCGAAGTCAGACCTGCGGGATTGGCAGCGGAGCCGTATCGTCGCCTGGCGTTCTCCGGAATGCAGATTCTCAGCCCGCGGATGTTTGAAAAAATGGATCGCGTAGTAGCGGAAAAGGGCGAACGTTTCTCGCTGATAGACCTGTATCTTTCGCTATGCGAAACGGAAACGCTCCGCGCCTATGTACCCCGCGACTACCGCATGATGGACGTCGGCAAGATCAACCAGTTGTCCGAAGCGGAACAATTTGCCGGAAGTCTATAACGCTCTTCGGCGGAATTCCGCCAGAACGATGGCTGTTGCAATGGACACGTTGAGGCTCTCCGAGGTCTCCGCGTTCGCCGGATAAGAGGGGATACGGACGGGAAGGGTGATCAGTTTCCTGACTTCAGCCGAGATGCCGTTTCCTTCGTTTCCCATGACGATGATGCCTTCCGGGTTCGTTTCCTGACCCAATACCTCGTACATGTTCTTCCCTTCCAATAAGGTTCCATAGACCGGTACGTTTTGCTCTTTGATCCATTCCGGCAGTGGGACATAGTGGATCCGGACGCGCGCCAGAGCACCCATCGTCGCCTGAACCACTTTGGGGTTATAACAATCGGCGGTATCCGTTGAACAAAAGAGATCATGCACCCCGAACCAGTCGCATGTGCGGATGATCGTGCCTAAGTTCCCCGGATCCTGCACTCCGTCAAGCGCGAGAATCAGAGCCTCCTTTGTCCCTTGTCCTTTGTCCCTTTGTCCCTTCTTGAAAACGCCTATCACTCCTTGGGGCGTACGCAAACCGCTCATCTGTTCGATCTCGGTCGGCGTGGCGAGCAGATCATTCCCTGTTCCTCCTTCGCTCCGGACCAGGTACGCCAACTCGAATCCTTTCCGCAGTTCCTCCACGCATTTTTCTCCTTCGGCAACGAACAAACCGTACTCGTCGCGGAACTTTTTTTGCTGCAAACTACGAATCAGTTTGACCTGTGCTTTCGTGATTTTATCCATAATCTTCAAAATTTGCTGCAAAAGTACACTTTTTTTTGCATATATGCAAATTTTTTAGTACCTTTGCGGCGTTTATTATGTTACGCGAGGTGTGCACATATATAAAATCCGTCATTCTGGCAGTTTTATTCGGCTGTCTGTTAGTGTCGTGTAACACCACCAAGTTTGTGCCGAAGGATGAATATCTGCTCAATAAGGCACGTGTCAAATGTGTGGACGACAAGGATGTTTCCACCGCCACTTTGCGTAACTACCTGCGCCAGAAGCAGAACACGGAGATCTTCGGTTTCTGGAAATTACAACTGCATATCTATAACACCGCTCCGTCGGACACCACCACCAAAACGAAAAAGAAACTGGCGGAGAATGCCCATAAGATGGGTGAAGCGCCGGTCATCTACAGCGAAGAACTGACGCAGATCAGCATGCAGCAACTCAAGCAGCAGATGCAGAATATGGGCTATTTCGATGCCGGTGTGGATACGCTCAAGGAGATCAAGGACCGCAAGGTGAACCTGACCTATCTGGTGACCGCCCGCCAGCCCTATACCGTCCGGCACTATACGGTGGATATCCCCGATGCGTTTGAAGCGGTGCGGAAGATCGCCAAGAGTCCGAACGCCAAGGTGAAGGACGGCGAACAGTTCTCCACGGCTACCCTGGACGAGGAGCGGGACCGTATCACCTCTATCATGCACAACATGGGCTATTTCTACTTCGAGAAATCGATGCTGGAGTTCATGGCGGACAGCTCGCTGAACACCCACCAGGTGGACATCTGCATCCAGATAGCCCCCTACGTGACGCAAATGGACTCCGCCGCATTGGAGCGTTTGCTGCGCCGCTATACGGTTCGCAAAGTCTTTTATCAGATGGACTACGATCCTTCGCATCTACCCGATTCCATCGTCATCCGGCGGGACAGCGACCGCTATGGCAATGAGTACAGTTGGACGGGAACCCGTTTCCTGACCCGTCGTGCCTTGCGTCGAGCGAGTCGGATAGAGGCGGGCAAAAGCTATGCCGAATGGCGGGTGGAGCGCACCTATGCCCGGATGAATGCCATGGCGCCGGTCAAGTATGTCGATATCGCCTTCCTCCCTCTCCACCAGGATACGCTCCTCGATTGCTATATCACCATCTCGCGGGGCAAACTCAATTCGTTCGGAGCCGAGCTGGAAGGAACATACAGCGCTGGGGATTGGGGAATAGCCGCCGGCTTGCAATATACGAACAAGAATATTTTCCGCGGTGCCGAAGTGCTGAGTGTCGGCGGTCGGGTGGCGTACGAATGGCGCGCCAACGGAGGACGCGCATTGGAGGCAAAAGCCGATCTGGGCTTGCTCTTCCCGTCCAATGTGAAACTCAACGTGACCTATAACTACCAGCAACGGCCGGACGAGTACACCCGTACGATCGCCAATGCGTCGTTGTCGTATCAGATACCCCGTCGCGCCGGTGACAGATGGACACACCAGTTCGCCCTCGTTGATTTCAATTATATCTATCTGCCGTGGATATCCGAGACGTTTGCCAAGAAATTCCTCTCCAACTCGTCGGTGCTTCGGGCGAGTTACGAGGACCAGTTCATCCTGGATTGGAGTTATACGGGTACCTATTCCAATTATAACCAGCGTTTTCCGGATCGTTCGTACGTCCAATTGGGCTTGCATGTGGAGACGGCGGGTAATGCGCTGTATGGTCTGAGTCTGGCGGCGGGGTTCCCGAAGAATACGGAGAACGCCTATGTCCTGGGAAATATCCCGTTTGCCCAGTATGCCAAAGGGGATATCAATTTCACCTGCCACGGAATCTTCAATTCGCAGCATCGTCTGGTTACCCATGTGGGCTTGGGCGTGGCGGTGCCTTATCTGAATGCGACCGCTGTTCCGTTTATCCGCCGTTATTTTGCGGGCGGTTCGAACAGTGTCCGCGGATGGCAGGCACGGACACTCGGACCCGGTACGTTCCGAGGTGATGGTTCCCGGTTGGTCTATGACCTTCAGGTCGGGGACATCAAGCTCGATCTGAACCTCGAGTACCGCTTCAAGGTGCTCAGTTTCCTCGAACTGGCGGCATTCCTCGATGCGGGAAACATATGGACCATCCGCGACTATACCGACCAGCCCGGAGGGGCGTTCTACTGGGATCAGTTTTACAAGCAGATAGCATGGAGTTATGGGGTGGGAATACGCTTTGACTTGTCCATCTTGCTGTTCCGGGTGGATTTTGGAGTGAAGCTGCATGATCCGAGTCGTATAGCCGAAGGCAAACAATGGCGCACCGCCGCCAACGGTTTGGGATGGAATGATGATATGACCTTCCATTTCGCAATAGGCTATCCGTTCTAAATCGTCCAATCGTAAATCGTCCAATCGTCAATTAGTATGTTGTTGCCTTATATGATAGCGAACGTGGTGGAGGCGGGCTGCGATGAAGCGGGTCGGGGACCTCTGGCGGGTAGTGTCTTCGCATCGGCGGTCATCCTGGATCCGGCAAGCATCGACCGGGTGGAGGAGTTCGCATGGCTCAACGACTCCAAGCAACTGACGGAGAAACAGCGTTATGCCTTGCGTCCCGTCATCGAACGCGAAGCACGCGCTTGGGCGGTCGTGGAGGTGACGGCGCAGGAGATAGACGAACGGAATATACTGCAATGTTCCATCTTGGGAATGCAGCGCGCGTTGGACCGCCTGACCATCCGGCCGCAACATATTCTGGTGGACGGCAACAAATGGAAACCCTATATACCCGAAGGCGAAATCATGGCAGTACCGGCGGATACGGTGGTTCACGGGGATGCCACCTATATGTCGATAGCAGCTGCGAGTGTGCTCGCCAAGACCTATCGGGACGATTATATGATGCGGCTGCACGAGCAATACCCGCAGTACGGATGGGATACCAACAAAGGCTATCCGACCGCCGAACATTATGCGGCGATAAAGAAATACGGTATCACGCCGTATCACAGAAAGTCCTTTAATCTCAAATTGGAAGGACAGAACAAGGTTAAATAATTAAAAGGATAAAGATATGTTTTTTGTACGTAAAGTGACGGAAGGAGGAGAGGCTCGTCCCCGTCGTAGAGTAGGTTGTTTGGGCGGATGCCTTATTTTCCTGGTAGTGTATATGCTCTGCAACCTCATTATTGGTCTAATCATGGGCGACCGGTTCGGTTCGTCCTCTGTCGAGTTGAAACCCCAGACGGTTTATCACCTGCAACTGAAAGGAACCCTGGTGGAGCAGGGGCAGGAAGAGAATCCGTTTACCGGTATGCTCGGTTCGGTGCCCTATTACAACAGTTATGCCGCTGAGCAGATCGTCGGATTGGACAATGTGCTGAGTAACATCCGTTTGGCGAAGAATGATGACCGCATCCTGGGTATCTGGCTGGACGATGCGTCGCTGAGTATGGAACCTGCCGGAGCCAAAGCGATCCGCGATGCTTTGCTGGACTTCAAGCAAAGCGGCAAATGGATCATTGCGTCTGCCAAGAACTATAACCAGACCAATTATTATGTCGCTTCGGTAGCGGATCGTATCTGTATGGATCCCACCGGCGCCGTACAATGGAATGGTCTGACGGCGCAGAAGATGTACTATACACGACTCCTGGAGAAGATCGGCGTGGAGATGCAGATTCTCAAAGTGGGTACCTTCAAATCGGCTGTGGAGCCTTTCTTCCGCACCTCTATGTCTGATGCCGACAAGATGCAGACCATGCAGTATATAGGCGGCATATGGGATGAATACAAACAGGCTGTCGGAGCTTCTCGCAAACTGACACCGGAGCAGTTGGACGCGTTGGCGGATCGCTATATGGGGCTCCAGCCCGCCGAGGAACAGGTGGCGTGCGGATTGGTCGATACGCTCGTTTATACCCAGGATATGGACTCGCTCTTGCGTATCTATACCGGAACGAAAGACTTTAAGATGCTGACTACCGCAAAGATGGCGCAGGTCAAACGTCTCGATTCGAAAGCAAAGAACAAAGTGGCTGTTCTCTATCTCGAGGGCGACATAACGGACGATGAGGGCGAAGGAATAGTCGGCAAAGAGGTCATCAAAACGCTCAAGAAAATCCGGAAGGACAAGGACGTCAAGGCATTGGTTCTCCGTGTCAACAGCCCCGGCGGATCAGCCGACGCCAGCGAGCAGATATGGCGGGCGATCCAGAAAATCAAAGCAGACAGCATACCCGTCGTGGTCTCGATGGGCGGGTTGGCTGCTTCCGGAGGATATTACATCTCCTGCGGAGCCGATTATATCTATGCCGAACCCACCACTTTGACCGGTTCCATCGGTATTTTCGGGGTCGTTCCCAATGTGTCTGCCCTCCGCAACAAAGTGGGATTGGACATGGATGGTATCTCCACCAACAAGCATTCGGATCTGGATGTCAACATGATGTACAAAGGTATGTCTCCGGAGGAATTCCGGATGATGCAGACGATGGTCGAGCGCGGATATGACCTCTTCACCAAACGCTGTGCCGAGGGACGCCATGTGAGCCAGGACTACATCAAATCCATCGGCGAAGGACGGGTTTGGCTGGGTGCCAAAGGCAAAGAGATCGGCTTGGTGGACGAACTCGGCAATATAGATGATGCCATCGCGAAAGCCGTTGAACTGGCGGGCGTGGAGATGTACCGGCTGGCGTATTATCCCGAGGTGATAGACCCGTGGGATGAGCTGCTCAAATCGTTCGACACCACGACCGAAGAGGAACGCCTTCTCATCAAAATGCGCTCTTTCTGCTCCAAACCGCGCATGGTGGCGCGTATGGAAGAGGTGAAAATACAATAAATGTGAAATCTGCAAAACCCTTGTCCGGTGCTCAAGAATCTCCTTTACATACCGCTTAGTGTGCTCTACCGGTGCGGTGTAGCCATACGCCACGCCATGTATGACCGGCATCTGCTGCCATCTTTCTCCGTGGATGTGCCTACTATATGCGTGGGGAATCTGGCGGTGGGCGGAACGGGCAAAACGCCCATGACGGCGTATATACTCCAATTGCTCCTCGCCAACGGATACCGCCCTGCTTTCCTCTCCCGCGGGTACAAACGTTCGACCCGCGGATTCAGGATGGCGGACAGCTATGCCACGGTCGAGACCATCGGCGACGAAGCGATGCAGCTCCATCGGGCGTTTCCAGAGGTGCCCGTCGTCGTGTGCGAGAACCGCGTGAGGGGAGTACGGCAATTGATGCGCCAGGTGGACGGATTGGATGTCATCGTGCTCGACGACGCTATGCAGCACAGGGCGATACGATGCGGATTGAATATCCTGCTCACCACTTACGACCGCCTCTACATAGATGACCACATGCTGCCTTGGGGTACCTTGCGCGATCTCCCGGTGCGTGCCCTCAAAGCCGATGCGGTCGTGGTGACCAAGTGCCCCGATACGATCCAACCCATCGACATGCGCGTCGTGGATAACCGCTTGCACCTGCCGACCTACCAGCGGCTCCATTTTGCCGGAACGGCTTACGCACCGATGGAGCAGGAAGGTATTCCACTCGTATTGTGCGGCATCGCCCATCCCCACTATATGATGAACTACGTGCAGACACGTTACCCCCAGGCGCAACTCATGGCGTTTCCCGACCATCATCACTATACCCGCAAGGATATAGATGCCATCATGGAGCGGTCGAAGCATTTTGATTTTGTTCTCACGACCGAAAAAGATATCCAGCGGCTTCGTACCACCACCTTGGTGGAACGCCTTCAGGCGCAGGGTAAACGCCTCATCGCGTTGCCCATCCGTGTCTCTTTCCTGTCACCCAAGGAGGATTTTGACCGCCAGATACTCACCTACGTCCGCGAAAACAGAAAACACCAATGACCAATCACCCGGAGCGTCCTCCCGTTAACCGGGAGGAGCGGCATCCGCCGAGAAGGGTCCCCAAAAACACCAATCACCAATGCCCAATAACCAATCACCAATATTAAAAACCCTCCGTCGTTTTATACCGCCCTATCGGCTGTATATGGGGTTGAATATATTTTTCAATCTGCTCTCGACGGTGTTGTCGCTCTTTTCGTTTGCGGCGATCATTCCGGTGTTGCGTATTCTGTTTGGTTTGACCCGGGTCGATGTGACCTGGGTGGATTGGCGTCACGTGGACGGTTTTCAGCAGACGATGGTCGCTTTGCGTACCGATATGTATTGTCTGCTCAACGATTGGATAGCTGTGTACGGCGCAGGAAAAGTGCTCTTGGGCTTGGGGCTCTTCCTCGTCCTCATGACCGGATTCAAGTGTGCGACCGCCTGGCTGGCGAATTATTTCATGGTTCCTATCCGCACAGGTGTCTTGCGGGATCTCAGACAGCAGTTGTATGACAAAGTGCTCTCATTGCCGATGGGCTATTTCACCGAGGCACGCCGCGGGGATGTCATCTCCCGGATGACGAACGATGTGAATGAGATCGAAGCATCGATCATGTCTGCCTTGGATATCTTGTTCAAGGATCCCATCATGATCATTGTCTATCTGGCTACCTTGCTCGTCATCTCCTGGCAACTCACGCTCTTCGTTCTGCTCCTCATGCCCGTGGCGGTCTTCTGTATCGGACGGATCGGACGAAGCCTCAAACGGGCATCGACCACCGGGCAGGAACAAAACGCCGAGATCCTCTCGTCTATTGACGAAACCCTGTTGGGGCTGCGGGTGATCAAGGGTTTTAACGCCCAGGGCAAGCAGCGGAAACGGTTCAACCGCCTCATCAACGCCACACGCGAGACTTTCAACCGTATCAACCGCCGCTATTACCTTGCCCATCCTCTGTCTGAGTTCCTCGGAACAGCCCTGATAGCCGTCATCCTCTGGTTTGGCGGATTGCTCATCCTCGGGGACCACGCGACGATAGACGCGTCCACTTTCATCTATTATCTGGTTATTTTCTATTCGATCATCAACCCCGCCAAGGATCTCAGCAAAGCGGCGTATGGCATTCGCCGGGGACAGGCTTCGCTCGAACGGATCGACCATATTCTGCAGGCAACGTCCAATATCACCGAGCCGGAACATCCGCAGCCTCTCGTTGCTTTCCAATCGGAGATACGCTTCAATGAGGTCTCGTTTGCCTATCAACCGGGACAGCCGGTGCTCTCGGATATCCGGTTGACCATTCCCAAAGGACACACCGTTGCGTTGGTCGGACAATCGGGAAGCGGCAAGACCACGTTGACCGACCTCGTACCGCGCTTCTACGACCCGACGCAGGGATCCGTCACCATCGACGGAACGGACATCCGCTCCTTTGCCACGCATGACCTGCGCGCGTTGATGGGAATAGTGTGTCAGGAACCCATCCTCTTCAACGACACCGTCTTCAATAATATCACTTTCGGGGTCGATACCACCCGACCGGCTCCGGAGGGCATGACCTGGCAACAGGCGGTCGAACAGGCGGCACGCATCGCCAATGCGCATGATTTCATCAGTGCGATGCCGGAAGGGTACAACACCCTCATCGGGGATCGGGGAAGCCGTCTCTCCGGTGGGCAGCGCCAGCGGCTCAGTATAGCCCGGGCGATCCTCAAGAACCCGCCCATACTCATCCTGGACGAAGCCACCTCTGCCCTCGACAGCGAGTCCGAACGACTCGTTCAGGAGGCACTCGAACGTCTCATGAACGAGCGTACGACACTCGTCGTCGCCCACCGCTTGTCCACCATCCGCCACGCGGACCTCATCTGTGTCGTCCACGAAGGACAGATCGTCGAACAGGGCACGCACGAACAACTATACGCCCTCAACGGCTATTACACCAAACTCGTCGATATGCAAAAATGACCAACCACCAATCACCAATAACCAATAAGCACCGGGTGCTTCTCGGCATGTCCGGCGGAATTGACTCCACCGTGAGCGCCATGCTCCTTCTCGAGCAGGGATACGAAGTGGTGGGTGTCACCTTCCGCACGTTTGACAGCATCAAGGAGTCATGCCTCGCCAAGGAGAAAGGATGTTGCTCTATCGAGTCCATCATGGAGGCGAAGCACAACGCCGAGCGGATGGGCTTTGAGCATCATATTGTCGATTTCCGCGAAACCTTCAAACAGTGTGTCATACAAAACTTCATCGACGAATATATGTCCGGGCACACGCCCAACCCCTGTGTCCTCTGTAACAGCCACATCAAGTGGGGCGAATTGATGCGCGTAGCGGATGAATTGGGCTGCGATTATATTGCGACCGGACACTACGCACGCATCGCCGAGCGGGACGGACACGTCTTCCTTGCGACCGCCGCCGACACCCGGAAGGACCAGACCTATTTCTTGTGGATGCTGACAGAGGAGCAACTGCGAAGAACCATTTTCCCGCTGGGAGACCTCACCAAGGACCAGGTGCGTGAGATAGCAAGACAGCACGGATATACCCAACTCGCCGAAAAACGGGAAAGCCAGGAGATTTGTTTCATCCCCAACGATGACTACCGCGCTTTCCTCCGCGAGAATGTGCCCGACTATGACGAGCGGATACAACCGGGCGAGTATGTCGATGCCGAAGGAAAAGTGCTCGGACAACATCAGGGATTTGTCAATTATACCATCGGGCAGCGCAAAGGGCTCGGCATCGCGCTTGGGCATCCTGCCTACGTCACGCATATCGATGCCTCCACTAACCGCGTCACTTTAGGTTCCAACGACGACCTCTTCGCCACCGAACTCCGTTTCCGCGTGGTCAAATCTCCAATTTTCAATCTTCAATCTTCAATCTCCAATCTTCAATCTCCCATCTTCGCAAAGGTCCGCTATCGCTCCACCCCCGTCGAGGTGCAATCACCAATGACCAATGACCAATCACCCGGAGCGTCCTCCCGTTTAACGGGAGGAGCGGCCTCCGCCGAGAAGGGCTTTCTTGAAATCGCCACTCTCTCTTTCCGCGAACCCGTCTGGGGAATCACCCCGGGCCAATCGGTAGTCCTCTATCAGGACGACCTCGTCATCGGCGGTGGTATCATTTGCTGACTTGTTTCCCCGTTCCGGTTCATACCGGATCCCCCTCTAGCCAAACGCTCGACCTGATCCGACCAAAGGATCGCCCAACGATCCCCCAAGGATTGCCCAAGGATGAGACCCAGAAATGGTCAATTTGGTACAAATACTATATATACTAAAGTATATATACTTTTTTTTCTGTCCTTTTTTCTTGCATATGTCAAAAAAAAGTAGTAAATTTGCACGCAAATTTGACGATGGAAACATATACAACATACATAGAGCAACAATTGTCCAATCCTATATTGAGGATGGTGGGCTCGGAGGCGGATTCCATGGGGCTGGATTGTTATGTCATCGGCGGATGGGTGCGCGACCTCTTCCTGCGTCGCGAGAGCAAGGATATAGACATCGTGGTCGTAGGTCATCCCGACCAACATGTTGGTGACCCCGATTCACCCACCTCTGACCCGGACAAGCGCTCCGGTATAGGCATCACCCTGGCGGAGAACGTAGCGAAGCAGTTGGGCAAAAAGGCGCACCTCAGCGTCTTCCGCACTTACGGAACGGCGCAGGTCAAGCGCGGTGACCTCGAACTCGAGTTCGTCGGCGCACGACGAGAGAGTTACCAACATGATAGCCGCAACCCCATCGTCGAGGACGGAACGCTACAGGAGGACCAGAACCGCCGCGATTTTACCATCAACGCCTTGGCGATATGCCTCAACAGCGACCGGTACGGCGAGCTGCTGGACCCCTTTGACGGCATCGGAGATATGACACGGTGCATCATCCGGACGCCTCTCGACCCAGATATTACCTTCAGCGACGACCCCTTGCGCATGATGAGGGCGGTACGCTTTGCCACCCAACTGGGATTCAACCTCGACGGAGAGACCTTCGATGCCATCGTCCGCAACAGGGAACGCTTGCGCATCATCACGCGCGAACGCATCGCGGATGAACTGAACAAGATCATGCTCAGCAGCAGACCATCCGAAGGATGGATCCTCCTCGACAAGACAGGTCTGTTGCCGCTCATCTTCCCTGAACTGGTAGCGCTCAAAGGTGTCGAGGTCAAAGAGGGACGGGGACACAAGGATGTCTTCTACCACACCCTCAAGGTGTTGGACAACGTGGCGGAACTCCAATCACAAAAAAACAATGACCAATCACCAATGACCAATCACCAATCACCCATCGACCCTTCGGGGCTTTGGCTGAGGTGGGCGGCGTTGCTCCATGACATAGGCAAACCACGCAGCAAAGCGTGGGACGAGCATGCCGGATGGACGTTCCGCAACCATAATTACATCGGTGCCAAAATGATCCCGGGCATCTTCAAGCGCCTCAAACTGCCTCTCAACGAGAAGATGGAATACGTGCGCAAGATGGTGGACCTCCATATGCGCCCGATCAACCTCATCGAGGACACGGTGACCGACAGTGCCGTACGACGCTTGCTCTTTGAAGCCGGAGATGACATAGACGACCTCATGATGCTCTGCGATGCGGATATCACCAGCCGCAATGAGGAGAAGAAAGCGCGCTTCCATGCCAACTATATTCTCGTGCGGCAGAAAATGGTCGAATTGGAGGAGCGGGATCGGATCCGCAACTTCCAGCCGCCTGTCAAGGGGGATGAGATCATGGAACTCCTGCATCTCGAGCCCTGCTCCCTCGTCGGTGAACTCAAGAGCGCCATCAAGGATGCCATATTGGACGGAATCATCCCCAATGAGTACGAACCCGCCAAAGAGTACCTCATGAAGCTGGCGCGCGAAAGAGGGGTGATAGAATAATGATTAAGTCATAATTCGTAATTTTTGAATAACTATATAATGAAACATTTTAACGAGTACAAACGATTGGATTTGGCTGCTCTGAGCAAAGAAGTGCTCGAGCAGTGGGAGAACGAACACTTGTTCGAGCAAAGCGTGACGACCCGTGAGGGACATCCGCAGTTCTTGTTCTTTGAAGGTCCCCCTTCTGCAAACGGCAAACCGGGTATTCACCACGTGATGGCGCGTACCATCAAGGATACGTTCTGCCGTTTCAAAACGATGCAGGGCTATCAGGTGCACCGCAAGGCGGGATGGGATACACACGGACTACCCGTCGAGTTGGGCGTGGAGAAAATGCTTGGCATCACCAAAGAGGATATCGGCAAGAAGATCAGTGTCGATGAGTATAACGCCGCTTGTCGCCGCGAGGTAATGAAATACACCGCGGAGTGGACGGCTCTGACCAAACAAATGGGCTACTGGGTGGACCTCGACGACCCGTATATCACCTATGATAACAAGTACATCGAGACCCTCTGGTACCTCCTCAAGGAGCTCTACAAGAAAGGCTACCTCTACAAGGGTTATACCATCCAGCCTTATTCACCTGCCGCCGGAACGGGGCTCTCGTCCCACGAACTCAACCAGCCCGGTTGCTATCGGGACGTCAAGGATCTGACCTGTACCGCCAAGTTCCATCTCAAGGACGGTCGCTATATCATTGCATGGACAACGACGCCTTGGACGTTACCATCCAACACCGCATTGTGCGTTGGTCCGAAGATCGACTACGTAGAAATAGAGCTCGAGAGCGGCGAACATATTATACTCGCCGAGGCTCGTCTTTCTGCTTATTTTGAGAATGCGCAGATAGTGGCACGTTATAAAGGAACCGACCTCGTCGGACTCGAATACGAACCCCTCTTCCCCTGGGTCAAACTGGAGAACGCGTGGCGCGTCATCCCCGGTGACTACGTCACGACCGAAGACGGTACGGGTATCGTTCATATTGCGCCTACCTTCGGTGCGGACGATAAGAAAGTAGCCGACGCGGCAGGTGTGCCGGGATTGTACATGCTCACCAAAAACAACGGGCTCCGTCCGATGGTGGATTTCACCGGCAAGTACTGGAAAGTGGAGGACCTCGATGAGGCGTGGTATCAGGCAAACGTCAATGATGCACTCTACAGCCGCTATGCCGGACGTTTCGTCAAGAACGCCTATGACCCTGCGCTCACGGACAAAGATGAGTCGCTCGACCTCCATCTCTGCCTCGAGATGAAAGCCGACGGACGGCTCCTCAAGACCGAGAAGCACGTTCACTCCTATCCCCACTGCTGGCGTACCGACAAACCTGTCCTCTATTATCCGCTCGACAGCTGGTTCATCAAATCGACCATGGCGCGCGACGAGATGATCGCCCTCAACCAGACCATCAACTGGCAGCCCGAATCTACCGGTACGGGGCGTTTTGGTCAGTGGCTCAATAATCTCAACGATTGGAACCTATCCCGCTCGCGTTATTGGGGAACCCCGCTGCCTATATGGCGCACCGAAGACGGCTCCGAAGAGATCTGCATTGGTTCGATAGCCGAACTCTTTGCCGAGATCGACAAATCCGTCAAGGCAGGATTCATGAAAGCGAACCCTTGGTCCAAACATATCGTAGGCGACTACAGCAAAGCCAACTACGACCCGTCCGTCATCGACCTGCATCGTCCGTACGTGGATGCCATCATCCTCGTCTCGCCTTCCGGCAAACCCATGAAGCGCGAACTCGACCTCATCGACGTGTGGTTCGACTCCGGCGCCATGCCCTATGCCCAGAACCACTATCCCTTCGAGAACGCCGATGCACCCCGTACCGCCGACTTCATCTCCGAAGGAGTGGACCAGACACGCGGATGGTTCTTTACCCTCCACGCTATCCACACGATGATAGAAGGCTCCGTGGCATACAAGAACGTCATCTCCAACGGACTTGTGCTCGATAAGAATGGCAACAAGATGTCCAAACGTCTCGGTAACGCTGTCGATCCTTTCGGCGCTTTGGAGACCTACGGCGCTGACCCTGTACGGTGGTATATGCTTACCAACTCCAGCCCCTGGGAGAACCTCAAGTTCGATCCCGAAGGAGTGGATGAGGTGCGCCGCAAGTTCTTCGGCACCCTCTATAACACCTACGGTTTCTTCGCCCTCTACGCGAATGTGGATAACTGGCAGCCGGGTGCCAATGCTCAATTAATTGCCAATTACCAGGAGATCGACAAGTGGATCCTCTCCAAACTCAACTCCCTCGTCAAAGAGGTCACTGAGTCCTACGAGGCATACGAACCCACCAAAGCAGGTCGTGCGATCAGCGATTTCGTGCAGGATGATCTGTCCAACTGGTACGTACGCCTGAATCGCAAACGTTTCTGGGGAGGCGAGATGGACGCCGACAAACAGGCTGCTTACGAGACGCTATATACCTGTCTCAAGACCGTTGCCCAACTCATGGCGCCGAACGCACCCTTCTACGCCGACCGTCTCTATCGCGACCTCACCGGCGAGACGGTGCATCTCAGCGAGTGGTCCAAAGTGAACGAAGCACTCATCGACCTCAACCTGGAACGTCAGATGTACCTCGCGCAACAGGCAACGTCCATGATCCTCTCCCTCCGCAAACGTGCGGAGAAGAACGTGCGCCAGCCGCTCCAGAAAGCCGTCATCCCGACGCCCGACAAAGAGACGACGGACGCCCTGCTCCACGTTGCTGACCTTATCAAATCGGAGGTGAACGTCAAGGAACTCGTCATCGTACCTGCCGAACAATCCGAGATCCGGCTCGTCAAGAAGATCAAACCCCAGTTCAAGGTACTCGGCAAGAAAGTCGGCGCGAACATGAAAGCCGTCGCAGCAGCTATTGCAGCCATGTCTCAAGACGATATTGTCCAAATGGAACAAGAAGGCTCGTTTACCATTTCTCTCCCCCTTCAGGGAGAGTCGGAAGGGGCTTATATCCTTATTCCCGAGGACGTCGAGATCATCACCGAAGACATGCCCGGTTGGCTCGTGGCGAACAACGGTATCCTGACGATTGCGCTCGATATAGAACTGACGGACGCCCTCATAGAAGAAGGTATCGCGCGCGAGCTTATCAACCGTATCCAGAACCTGCGCAAGTCCTCCGGGCTGGAGATAACGGATCGTATCGTCATCGAACTCGAGGATCGTCCCGAGATACACAACGCCGTGCTCCATTTCGGCGAATACATTGCTTCGCAGGTGTTGGCAACCAAGTTGGAGTTGTCGGCTAACGTACAAGGAGACACGCTCGAAATGGACGGATATAATGTAAACATAAAAATTACAAAAGCATGAAAAATCTGAAGGTTATTCTCATTGCGTTGGCAGCTGTCGCCATGAGCAGTTGTTCGCTGCTGGGCGGCGATGACAAGGAACCGTCCTGGCAGCTGAGCAGCTTGCAGGCATTGTGGCAGGAGAACGATACGCAGCATTTCGTACGTTTTACGACCGAGCAGGTGAAAGACGAGCCTCTCTATCAGTACGGTCGTGAGTGGAACGAGGCGGAGGAGGTGTACGAAGAGGACCTGCTTCCCTATGGAAACGGATGGTTCAAATACCAGTTTGAGTCCAACGGTGGGCTGCACGAGTTGCATCTCATGGATAACGACGGAGGAGAGATACCAAAGGAGTACATTGTTTCCAAACTCACGGACACCGAACTGGAGTATTACGAAAAAAACTATAAGTCCCATACATACAGCTTTACCAAAGTCGTTTCTTCCAAATGATGAAAGCGCTTAAAATAGTCGGTTGGACCTTGTTGGGTCTGGTTCTCGTGGTGGTGACGGTAGCGTGTATAGCTATGTATGTCATCTTCACGCCCGAACGTCTCACGCCGGTTGCACGGCAGGCGGCGGACAAATTCGTCACCTGCCAGTATAGGATCGGCGAGGTGGATCTGACGTTCTTCTCCACCTTCCCGAGGTTCGGCTTGAGGGCGGACGGCTTGCTGCTCGTCAACCCCAAAGCCGGCGCGCAGAACGATACCGTCGTCGAAGCAAAGCACCTCGTGGCTACGGTCGATGTAATGGAGTTCCTGAACCGCAAGCACCTCCATGTGCATGAGTTGAGTCTGGACGGTACGCGGGTTAATTTCTACATAGCGCCGGATGGAACGACCAACCTCACAGGGGTCTTCGTTACTTCTCCCGATACCACGGAAGAGGACACCACCGCGTTCAGCCTGCCCTTCAACGAACTGAAAGTGGAGGGTCTGCGGCTCGAAGCGGCAACGGTCACCTTCGTGGACGACAAGGACACCATTACTGCATCGACGGGAGCCACTGAACTGTCTGCCAAAGCGGACAACTGGGACGATATGTTGCTGTCTATGGATGCGAAGGATGTGTGTGCGCGGCTCAAAGGGGACACCTACGCCGACAGCCTCCATCTGGAGCTGGTCGCACCCTTGGCGATGAACCTCGACGCCATGCATTTTGCGCTGGACGGCGCGCGTCTGGCGGTGAATGACTTCACCGTCCGTATGGAGGGAGAGGTCACAGTGGGGGACAGTATATCGATGGATCTCGCCCTCGCTACCGGCAAATGGCAGATAAAACCCCTCCTGGCGCTCGTGCCTGACAGGTTCGCCAAGGCGCTCAAGGAGATAGACGTGGACGGCAAAATCCGGCTGGACGCTACGGTCAAAGGTATCTACAGCGATTCTCAGATGCCGCTGGTGAACGCGCAGATCGAACTGACAGACGGACAGGGGGCGTACAAACCCGTCCCTTATACCTTGCGTGACCTGACACTCAAAGCCGACGCCGGATTGAACCTCAACAAGGGACAAAAATCCAATGTCGTGATCCATAAGCTGGCAGCCAAAACGAAGAATTCCCAATTCGCCATTCACGATTCTCAATTGGATGACCTCTTGAACGACATGCGGCTGGATGTGCAGCTTGACCTCGATGCCAACCTGCCGGACTTCGCATATTTCATGCCGGACAAGATGGACCTCAAGGGACAGGCGAAAGGACAAGTGAAGGCGAACATCCGTTTGGCGGATCTGACGGATATGAAGCTCGAGAAAGGACAAATACAGGCGGATCTCGACCTGAAAAATATCTCTTACTCGATGGACTCGATGGTGGCGGAGCTGCCCAAGACCCACGCGCTCATCCGCGTGCCCAACAGCCAGCCCTCCCGACCCAAAGTGAACTGGGCGAAAGTGGATCTGACTACCGACAAAGTCGATTTTGCGATGCCGACACTCAAAGCCGCGCTCAAAGCGTCCACAATCGTTCTGGAAACCGGCAATGTGCTCTCCAAAGACCCCGTACTCTATGCGGCGGTGGGATTGGCGTCCGACAGGCCGGTGGAGCTGCTCATGGACTCGATGGGAGGTACCATAGACGCCCCGAAACTGACCGCTTATGCCGAGTATAACACCCGGGACACCACCGTCCTGCCTGTCGTGCATGCCGACTTGGCGTGCGACGGATTGGACGGATTCTATCAGGATATAAAAGCGCTCCTGAAGGAATCCCAACTATCCGCTTCCATGAGCGGAGGTCGTAAGGACAAATCCGCACCGCGGCTCAAAGCACGCTTGCAGACCAAAGGGCTGCAAACCCGCATGGGCGAAGAACTGAGTGCCAAAACAGGGAAATTGGCGCTCGAAGTAGCGGCGAGATATAATGCCAAGGGGGAGAATCTACTGTTACAATGGAACCCGAAACTGGAGATCGACCTCAAGGACGGCGAACTGAATATGCCCGAACGCATCCCCGAACCGGTTTCTATACCTTCGATCGAGTTCAGCTATTCGAACCGCGAGATGACCATTGACAACAGTAGAATCGAATTGGGGCATTCGGATCTGAACCTCAAAGGCAAGGTACAGAATATCGGCAAATGGTTCCGCCACGAGGATATACTCGTCGGGCAACTGGATCTCGTCAGCGACCATTGTGACGCCAACCAGCTCCTCGCATGGTTCAGTGCCGACAAAGGCAGCGAAGAGGAAAACCCCTCTTCATCTCTCCCATCAGGGGAGAGTGCTCCCCTCCCGGAGGAGGGGGCGGGGGAGGTTAGTCCCTTCCTCGTTCCTACCGATGTCGATCTGGCGCTCAATACCCATATACGCGAAGTGGAGATATTCAACCAGAACGCCAAGGACCTGAAAGGCGGTTTGTTCATCAAGGACGGTACACTCATCCTCGACGAGATGGGATTTGTCTGCCGGGCGGCGAAACTGCAACTGACGGCGATGTATCGTACCCCCAGACGCAACCACCTCTATGTGGGATTCGACTACCACATGATCGATGTGGACATAGACGAGTTGCTCACGATGATTCCCGATCTGGAGCAGATGATGCCGATGTTAAGCAGTTTCAAAGGGGCGGCACGCTTCCATCTCGCGGCGGAGACCTATATGAACAGCCGCTACCAACCGAAGATGAGTACCCTCCGAGGAGCTGCTTCGCTCACCGCAAAAGACCTCGTCGTGCTGGACGGAGAGACATTCTCCAAGATATCCAAACTGCTGATGTTTAATAAGAAAACGGAGAACAAGATCGATTCCATTAACGCCGAGATCACCGTCTATAAGAACGAGATAGACGTCTATCCCCTCTGCGTACAGATGGACAATTATATGGTCGCACTCGGAGGACGCCATGACACGAATATGTCCTTCGACTACGATATCAACGTGTTGAGCCCGATCTACCTGGGGGTCAACGTGAGCGGTACGATAGACGACCTGAAAATCAAACTCGCCAAGTGCAAGTTTGCCAAGGATTTCAAACCGCGCTGGTATGAGAAAGCCGACACGCAGTCCCAGGAACTGCGCAAGCGTATCAACCAGTCGATGGAAAAGAATGTGAGGATACAATAGCAAACACTTCATCCGTTTCTACCCGTACGCATTCCCGCGTGCGGGTTTTTTGTACCTTTGCGCCTGACAAATGCCTCAAAGCAGCCATCATAGGTAATTCCATTTTTTGTAATCTCTACTTTGCAAAAAGAAGAAAAATAATAGCTAATTTTCGTTATAATTTGTTCATGTCAAAAATTTTTCGTACCTTTGCGTTGTGTTTCCGACAGACATGTTCTGCGGAGTGATTGTTTAACCCTATAAAACCTTGATGCTTATGAAAATTGATTCTCACATTATCTTCTCCTTCCAATCCGGGGAGTCCCGATAACTCCAATCGGTTTCGATGTAGAACCGCTTGGTCTTAACTAATTATACTTACTTTTTCACTCGAACTCCGTTTCGGGTACTATTATTAACCTCATTAACAGAAAGGAACCATTATGAACACCTTATCTATTTGTTTTCTTGTTTTATTAATCGCAGCGGTCGCTGTGGTAGTTTTTATGGGCATCAAAATGCGTAAGCAGACGCCCGAATTAGTTGCGCTTCAAAAGGATCTGGAGCACGCGCAGGATGAGCTGAGCGAAGGTCGTGGCAACCTGCTCCGTCAGACTGAAGGTCTCAGAGAACTGGGTGTGAAGAGCACCAAGAAACGGAGCAAACAACTGAACCGGGGCATGGCAGACACATTGCCTTTCTCGGTAGAAGATAGTATCAATGAACAATAGAAAGGAGGCAAAGTATGAACGAGGAATTAGATCTCTTTGAAATTCAGGAAGAAAAGCAACAAGATCCGGAGTCGCAGGCAACTGTCGCAGAGCCGTGGGTGGAGGACGGGCAATCGACCCTGATGGGCGCATTCATCTACCTGACGCGCGAGGTGGAGAACAAGGGACATATGGGTTCCCGGCGCTCCATGACGCTGGACACATCGGATAACGAGGCGCTGCACTACCTCATGAGACGGCTCAATCTGACCGCCACGCAGGTACATATCTTAGCTTGCGTCCTATTCCAATGCGAGGGCTTGGGTATGACGTGCGACATGGATGACCTGACGGACTTTCTGGGTTCGCATCCCCTGAAGATGTATATGGAGCAAGAGAATCTGAACCAACTCATCGAGCTCGGCTATGTAGAGAAGGATGACAACCGTCTCAGCAGGAGCACGCAGTATTCCATCCGCAAAGAAGCGATGGAGGCCCTGAGCCGGAACCAGGCATTTGAACTGACGATGCTCCATGCGCCGGATTCGATCACCCTCTTGGCACAATGCGCTACCGCTATACGCGAAGGAAGGCAGCATGACAGCGACGGAAACATCGAGAAAAAGATCAACTGGCTGTTCCAACTCAACCGTCATCTGCCGATCGTCATGAATATTGAGCGTATCGCCGGAGACGATTCCGTACTGTTTATGTCGCTGGTATTAGCCGCATCGTTAATAGGGGCGGAGTCCGCCGCGTGCTTTGACCTGTCGGATTTCAATATGGTATTCGAATTAAGCGACGTACGCAAACTGTCACGCGCTATCCAGCGCGGAAGACATCCCCTGGTGGAGAAGAATATCCTTGAGCCGCTATGCAACGGTGACGGAATGGCGAATGCCGACCAATGGGTGATCACCAAAGCAGGCTGGATGGAACTGCTGTCGAACAATCAGGATGAAGTGAACACTATCATAGGCGATTACGAGGAATGGGGACGCAAACTGATGCCGCACACTCTCATTCCCGAACGCAAGCTGTATTTCTCCGGCAAGACGGAGGAGGAGGTGAACCGGTTACGTCAGTTGCTGCAAGACGACCAATACCAGCAGGTGGTGGCGCGGTTGAAAGAGAAGAATATGCCGACAGGCTTGAACATACTGCTCTACGGCACGCCGGGAACAGGAAAAACGGAGTTGGTACAGCAGTTAGCAAGAGAGACGGGACGCGATATCTTCTTCGTGGATATGAGCCAGATACGCAACAAGTACGTAGGACAATCGGAGCAGAATCTGGCGGAGGTTTTTTCCTACTACCGCACCTATGTATCCCGCATGCGCAAGACTCCTATTCTGTTCTGCAACGAGTGCGACGCCATCTTTGGTTCGCGTCTGGAGCACACGACGCATTCGGTGGACAAGATGGAGAATGCGCTGCAGAACATCCTGCTGGAGCAGATGGAGAAGATGCAGGGCATCATGATCTGTACAACCAACCTGACCTCCGCTTTGGACAAGGCGTTCGAGCGCCGGTTCCTGCTGAAAATCCAGCTGCCCAAACCGAACAACGAAGCGCGCAAACAGATATGGGCGACGATGCTGCCCGGTCTCAATGACGAGCAGGCAACGGAATTGGCGGACCGCTTTGATTTCTCCGGCGGACAGATACAGAACGTGACGCGCAAACAGATCATCAATTCCATCTTCAGCGGCACTGATGAGATGGACTTCGAACGCATTCTGGATGATTGTACAGCCGAGACGATGGATCGAAGCAACGGACGACAGATAGGGTTCAAATAACAGAAAAGAACCACTATGAAGAACTACTTTAAACAAGAAGGGTTGAAGGACTACTTGTTGCGGCAAGAGGTCATTGACCCCAATGCACAACCCACCATCACGTATTCCGTCCCGAAGCAGCAGAGGGTAAAGCGGAGTTGCTTTCTTTCCCCGCAGGACAGGGAATGAAGATGCGTATGAAGCACATCTACAAAACCCATCCGGAATGGATGCGTGATGAATGGGGACAGATCTTTGTGGATGAGATGAAACTATGTCTGCGTCTCAAATACGAACAATCATCCGGGTTCCGCGAGGCATTGGAGCAATCGAAAGGCAGGTTCATCGTAGAAGACCAAACGCCTTTCCCTCAAAAGGAAGCCAATACTTGGGGCGTGAAGCGTATCGGGGATGAGTACATCGGACCAAACCTCCTTGGTCGCCTTCTGATGGAACTGCGCGACAATCACTAATCCACTAACTCGTTAATTCTTTTTTCTTTGAAAATCCTTGCATAATTCAGATATTTTTCGTACCTTTGCAGCGGATTTTGAAACTAATACCCTATGGCTAATATGAAAACAAGAGAAATAGCCGTTCAGTATAACCTTCCCGCCAATTGGGAGCAAGACAAGGTGTTCTCGTTCGACTACTTATCGGATGTGGTAACGCAGTTGCACGATTCTGCTTATTCTGCTACGATCAAAGCGATTAACCGGTTTGCCACGGTGCGCAACTATGTGATAGGTTTCTACATTGTGGAATACGAACAACACGGTAGCGACCGTGCCAAGTATGGCGATCGATTGCTCAAACGCTTAGCCGAAAGAGTGAATAAACGCGGTATCAATGAGACGCTGCTAAAAAACAGCCGCAACTTCTATCTTGCATATCCACAAATAAAATTCTATTTAGAGGGAAAAAGTCCGACGCTGTCGGATAAATTCATTACTCCTGCAGACAAACTCATTTCCCATCTCTCCTTCTCACATCTTGTAGAGATACTTACATAGATGATCCGCTTGCGCGTTTTTTCTACGAGACGGAGTGTATCAAATGCTGTTGGAGTGTCAAGGAACTGCGTCGACAGATTTCTACCAATCTCTATTTTCGTGCGGGTATAAGCAAGAAGCCGGAATTGTTGCTGCAACGTACAGAGATTAATGAGGCACCGGTGTGGAGCATCAAAGACCCGTTCTCGTTTGAGTTTTTGGACTTGCGTCCGGAAGCTTTTACGGAAAATGATTTGGAGAATGCGCTCATTACCCATTTGCAAGAGTTCTTGTTGGAGATGGGCAAAGGTTTCTGTTTTGAGGCACGACAGGAGCGAATGATAATAGATGATGAGTACTATTTTGCAGACCTCGTTTTCTACAATCGTGTACTGCATTGCAATGTCATCATCGAACTCAAAGACGACGAGTTCAACCATGCCGATTTGAGTCAGCTGAATGCGTATGTGTCGTATTACCGCGAGAACGAAATGAATCCGGGAGACAATCCACCTGTGGGAATATTGCTTTGCGCGCGCAAAGGAGAGAAGATGGTAGAATATGCGTTAGCGGGAATGGATAATAACTTGTTCGTCTCTACCTATATGCTGTCTTTACCGGACAAAGAGACATTGAAGGCATTTATTTTGAAAGAAACAAATAATAAATAAAAGGTCAACAGGTTGACCCAATCTTTGCACCCGAAATCATATAAAATCATCGCTAATATGAAAACCATTACCGTTTATATTGAGTACTCCGCCGGTATGAGCCATTCCGGATGGATGGGAACGGAGGAAACGATCACCAAAGAAGTCTCCGACGAAGTGGCAGCCACGCTGCAAGACCTTATCGATGCCGACCAACCGGACGATTACAGACGTCGCGGAGCAACGGTTGAGGCGGTAGTCGAGGCTATCGAAGAGGGGCATACTGAGCTTCAACCGTTGCATGACGAACTTTGCGAGAAGTTCTACAATATGGGAGAGCGGTTCTGGCTCTTCGAGGCGGATAACGACTGTATCGACGAATCGCTCGAACCTGCCTTCTATCAAGACGTAGAGGATGGTCTGTATCAACCCGTTCGCGATAGTTATGACGAGGATTGGACGGATGAGGAGTTGGAAGATGAAGAGGATGATGTACTGGTTGATGATGAAGATGACTCTATTGATTTTTATGCTTGCCGTAACAATTATCTTAATTGGGTAAACAGCCATGAAGATGATTTGTGGTTCATCGCCGATCGTGTAGGCTGCGACATCTCCTATGTCCGCAGCGAAGATCAACCGTTTTACGTAATCACACGTGTAAATTGATGCTACTATGTTTACCGATGAATATGGAGTACAATTCTCGTAGGTGACATCAGCAAAATTGAAGTTTACTATTCTGACAACTATGTAGGAAGCACTCCTAACGGCTGGACCGTTGATGCTACGAATAAGAAATACGTTTGGGAAGGCACAGCCGCTGCTGCAGTAGATATGGTGGGCGGATATGTTTACTTTAATGTAGATTACATTGTCTTCACCATAGCCGGCAGCACTACTGCAATAGAGAATGTACAAACCAACCAAGTACAAGGAACCAAGATTCTCCGTGACGGTATGTTGCTCATCGAGAAGAACGGCAAACTCTACAACGCTACCGGCGCAGAGGTTAAATAAATAACAGCCGGAAGGCTAATTGTATCGCAAGAGGCGGTTCACGTTCATCGTGAGCCGCCTGTTTTGGGAATGAGGGGAAAATTGGCGATTTACGTCAAAAAAGTGTGAGGAATCACAAAATGACGTAAAATCACATTTTATTTTGGAAAATATTTGCGTATATGAAAAAAAAGCAGTAATTTTGCAGCGAAAATGTTGGAAAAGTATCAAAAATGGTGCTAAAACATGTTGGAAAAGTCACAAAAATAGGTGTTCAACGTATTGGAAAAGTCACATATGATAGACAGAAACATCGATATAATCATTGAAAATCACTACGTTAACAACAAATCAGCATTGCTGTTAACAGGTGCAAGGCAGGTGGGCAAGACAATTGCCTTCCGCAGGTATGTAGAGAAAATGGGAATGGAGTTGGTGGAGATTAACTTCCATGAGGACCAGTTGGCAAAGAACATCTTCATCGGTGCGCAGAATGCACAGGAGGTGTTGCTGCGTATCAGTGCGCATACCCGTACGCGTTTGATACCAGGCAAGACGCTGATCTTCTTCGATGAGATACAGAAATATGCGGATGTGGTGACGTGGGTGAAGTTCTTGGTCGATGAAGGCAGTTATCGATATGCATTGAGCGGGAGTCTGTTAGGTGTGGAGCTGCAAGACATACGCAGTATGCCGGTGGGCTCGTTGGACATCCAGGATGTGTATCCGTTGACGCTTGAGGAGTTTGCGAGAGCGATAGGCGTGAGCGATGCGGTATTGGGTTCGATACGAGAAGCATGGGAGCAGCGTAAGCCGGTGGATGAGGTGGTGCATGCGAGTATGATGCGTGTGGTGAGTCTGTATCTGTTGGTAGGAGGTATGCCGGCAGCGGTGCAGACGTATATCGACACGAACGACATGCAAGCGGTGCGAGGAAAACAAGAAGAGATACTGAAGTTATACCACTGGGACATTGCGCAGTACGATCCGGATAACAAGTTGTACCTGGACGAGATATTCGATCTGATCCCGACAGAGCTGAACGCGAAGAACAAGCGGTTTATCTTGAAGGATCTGAACGAACATCGGATGTTTGCGCGTCATGAGAACGGGTTTATATGGCTAAAGGATGCGGGAGTGGCGTTGCCGACATACAACGTAGAGGAGCCGCGAGTACCGCTGAAGTTGAGTGAACTACGGAACCTGTTTAAGTTATTCCAGAACGATGTGGGGCTTCTGGCAGCGCAATATGCGCAGGAGATAGCGATGCAGATCCTGACGGGAGATGTGAACATCAACTACGGTGCGATATACGAGAACTTTGTGGCGCAGGAGCTGCAAGCGCATGGATGGGCATTGCGGTATTTCAACAGCAAGAAGCAGGGAGAGGTGGATTTTGTGATTGAGGAGGGGACGAAGGTGCTGCCGATAGAGGTGAAGTCCGGTAAGGATTATCAGCGTCATTCGGCATTGACGAACCTGCTGACGAACAAGGAATACGGGATATCGGAGGCTTTGGTGCTTAACAACGAGAACGTGAAGTATAAAGGAAACGTGCTGTATGTGCCGATATACATGACGATGTTCGTGGAGAAGAAGCGCGTGGTAGGCGAGACGAAGTACGTGCTGGATATGGATGGGTTGATATAGTGAAGTAATCCTATTTTATAATACCCTTTTAAGGCGATCCATTTGGATGGGTCGCTTGTTTTTTTCTAAAATGCCCCTCATTTCTGACGATAATCGCTTCCCTGAATGCCGCGTTAAGTAAGCGACAAAGGAGTCTCACACGAGACTCCTTTTTCTTTCTATGCGTCTTCAGACGTTGAAAGAGCCTCTTTGTATGCCAGCGGGTAGATGCCGGTGGCACGCTTGAAGTAACGGCAGAAATTCGCGGTCGTCGGGAATCCAAGCTGAATGGATACCTCTTTGATGGACTGTTCCGGATGCTCGCTTATCATACGTTTTGCCTGATTGCTGATATAGTTCTGGATCCACTCCAATGGAGAAGTGCCGTCATTATATGCACGGAAAATCTTTGAGAAATATCGCGGATCGTAACCTAATAACTTGGCGTAATAGTTTACATTTCGCTCCTCTTTATAGTGCTCTGCAACGAGATTACAGAAGGTGAGATAGATATGTCCCATGCGGTCTTTGTTCCACTCTGTATCTTGCTCATGACGAATCGACATGTACAACTCATATGCCACTGACAGCTGCTGCTCCAGCAAACGATGCTTGTTGGGAAGCTCTTCCTCGCTTCGGCTCGCTATATAATTGATCACACCAAGAAGTAGTAAAAGATTTTCCGCTTGCTCGTCTGTCAAATGACATATCGGACTTTGGCAAAGTAACTCCATGTCACTGGGGTTGAATTTCAACTCCGAATTCGCAAATTTAGAGGGATCGAAGAGCAACCATGCATGCGCGTAATCCTCGCTGTGCTCAAGAGGACGGATAATATGACCCGGAAGAAAAACAGTTAAGTCATTCTTTCGAGCACGGATTTCCTTCATGTCATATAAAGAATGAGAACTGCCGCATAAATTCAACGACAATATGATATAGGGATACACGATGTCAATATCAGGTAAAGCACCTTTTCGCCCCTTTTCATTCATGCAAAGAATAATACCATTTGATTCTATGCCTTCTCGGTCTTTTTTACTCGATAACTGTGAATAATTTTCCATAACTTTTCTGAAATTTTGTGCAAATATACTGCTTTTTTCTGATATATGCAAATTTTTTCACACATTTTGGTAGCAAAAAGGCGAAAATTGATAACACTTTCTCGCGCAAATATTTGTGTATATGAAAAAAAAGCAGTATCTTTGCAGCGTTTTTGGACAAAGGAGTCTATTACACACTTTTTGGAACATGATTTTGGATCAAATCCTCACATATAACTTCTTAATGGCAAGCGCGGCGGCGCATGTATGTATGTATGTATGTATGTATGTATGTGGCGCGCGACGCGCTCACAAGAGGTAGCAAATCAGGCAGATAAACCGACAAACAGGCGGCAGGTGCTTCGTGCACTTGTCGCTTTATCGTATATAATTAACAAATTAACTAATATTTATTAACTAAAATCATTTAAAGTATGAGAAAAATCTTTTCTTTTGCTCTTGTAGCAGTGATGGTAGCGTCAATGTTCTCTTTTGTCGCTTGTAAAGGTAAGAACGAACCGGAACAGAAAAT
>CAJOEJ010000010.1:0-16819 GCA_905233375.1 Paludibacteraceae bacterium
CCCGTAGGCACTGACGAACCATGCGCATCCTTCGTGCGCCCAGAGGTTGTAGCAAGGATGCTTGCGGTAACCGCGGGCCAGGAACCAGATGCGGTTGAGGGGAGTTTTGGAATGTGAATGAATCATATGCATCGCGTTCTCGGAGGGATGTTAGCTCCGAAAAGCGATGCAAAGGTAGTAATAAAAAAAGCGAGTCTCGAATTTCGGGACTCGTTCGGTAATGACGGTAACAATTCGGTACTTTCGGTACTAAATCGGTAATGAAACGGTAATGAAACGGTAATATTAAATCGTATTGTTGTAATACTTTTTGAAGACCTCATATCCGAAGGAAAGAGGTATCAGTTTGTCCAATTCATCATACATCACGCGTGCATTGTAATGGGCATCGACAAAGCCATCATTTTGCCACGTTTGCAGTTCTTGCACGAAGGCGCGGGTCTTGTCACGTCTGCCCTGTATGGACTTTTGCAAAGCCTGCAAGATAAACGCTTCTTTGCCCTCGTTCCTGGCTTTCTTGGTGAAGATGATCGATTCGACGGGCATTTCTTGCTGCACTGGGGTTATATCCTCGCATGCGGGTTCTGCTTGGGGTGTAGGTTCTTGTTTGTCGTTGTTTTCGAAGAAGTTGATCACTCCGTAATTGTTAATGTTTGCTACCATGATGTTGTTTTAAAAAAGGCACAGACGAGAGGGATAAACAGCAAAGTCGGCAAACTCGTAACGAATATCCCTCTCGCCCATGCAGTTACACGAGTTAAAGGGACATATATTCTTTTCGTTACTAAAAGTTTTGCCGACTTGCCGTTAAGAACTATGCCATCTTGCGCTGTGCGCTACTATGTCCTCCTGTTTAAGGTCAGTGAGTGACCGTAGTTTTATTTTCTGCCCCGAGGGCGGTTACTTCTCGTAGATGTTTACGGTACCGTAGTTGTTTACGATCATTTGATTTTTCGGTGCTTTCTTCGCTTTGGGTTTAGCTGCTTTAGCGGGTTTGTTTGCCGGTAGCTGTACCTCGGCAGGCTCATCTTCCGGCAGGGTCGTCTCGTCAATAAGGAAACCGTACAGATATACTTTTTTGCTTATTTTCTCAGCCAATTTCTTCTGTGCTTCTTTGATATTTCCCCATAGGCGCATATAGGTCTTGTCCTGACTATCAGAGTTCATCTTTCCATTTTTCTCTCCTTGGAAATAACGACGGATGTCGTAGTAGGAGGCGTTGACGTTAAAATTGAGTTCATCTTTCTTCGACATGTAGTATATCCATAGTTCTCGTCCGGCATCCAAGACCGCTTGTGCTTCGGGTGCGAATTGGATGGGAGAGGTAGGGACAAAGCTTTCTTCTGCGCCGAATAGGGTCTCTTGTGCCCCGGCTTTTATTTTGCCGTGTATAAAGTCCGACATGAAATGCGATTCAAAGAGCATCGGCGCGGAGACCTCTTTCTCCGCAAAAGGAATCCAATGGTTTACACCTTCCGCAGATGTTATTCTGTTCTGCCCGTGGAAAAGGGTGAAAGCAAGGCAGTCGTTTTGGAATTCCGAATCTTCTTTCCATGCTTTACGGGGATAAAGGAATTGGTCACGGTCATTATGCCATTCAGCAGGGATACACAAACGAGCCGCTATATAGACAGATATAGGAATGAGATTGTTTGCTCTAATTGAATATTTAGTCTCATTATTAGAATGCCCAGATTTTAATTTTCTCTGTTGATTCACGATATAGAGATATTGATTATGTTGAAAATCAGGACCCGTATTACCTGTATATCCTATAATATTCTTAGCATCTTTGAGAAGATATGAAGATATCCATTTGGTGATTTTTTCAGTACTACCCTCTATCGTTATTCTTTTTTGCCCGATAAGCTCCCCTGATTTATTATACATGTCTGCCGTTATGGCTTCAAACTTCTCATGTTTGGATGTCTCCCAAATAAAAAATCCAATAGGGAACTTTCCTGTAACATTTTCGAATGAATTGGCAGGAACGATAAATAAACTATGTAATTTAGCAAGGAAGAAGTCACGGAAATCCGCGAAAGCACTCCCTTGCAGAATTTTCAACTTTGAAAATTCTGCAAGGGTCGCCCCCGGGATTTCTTGGTATATTCGCACGAAAAACTGCACGTATAATTCCCGTATGCCTAAACCAAACTTGTCTTTGTTATTTTCCCACACCATGGAGTTATTACTAACTCCGACTTTATTTGCTCCACTACCTGTTACTTGTGTAGCACTCCCCGCCTCTGCGTACGGCGGATTGATATAGATAACAAGTTTCTTGCGCAGTTCGGGATCTTTGAGTATGCGCTTTAAGTCTTCGGGTACTTTATCGCCGGAAAGGTCATCATTGAGGAAATCGAATTGGAAGACGTGCAGGGGCAGAAGGTTCTTTTTCGATTTCATATAGGTGACATCTGAGTCGTCATATGTAGAAGCGAAGATTCGTTCTTTTTCCGTCAGACCGTTTAAGAGGTTTCCCGTACCGGCACAGCAGTCCCACACATAGTATTCCTCCTGCCAGTTCTCACCGAGCGCATTCATAATATATTCCTGACTAAGATCGGTCCATTTGGGAGGCGTGTAGAAAGCGCCTTTCCGTTCCCGTCTGTCGGGCTCGACCAATAGATCTCGTCTTTCCTGCATGAGGAGTCTTTCCTGTCGGCGCGGCGGGCGATTGTATTTGTTCCAAAAGGTCTTGTGCGCTTTTTGACTATCGGTAAACTTAAAATCACTGAGGAAGCCATCCAACAGCAGTCCACCCACATTGTTCTTTATTTTGACGCGGTAGGCATTGGAACGCAGCAAGACCTGCAAACTCTCGCCAAGGGATTGATTGTTCTTGGAAATGACATCCGCCAAGAAGAAATCAGCCGGTAATATACTCAGTTCCGCCAAATTCGTCCATGGTGCTTTGATGGTGGGCTTGACTATTTCGAGCCATCTGTTGAAGATGGATGTCATCCGGTTAAGCGTGATGTTGATTTTGTTGGTGCCTGTCTTGGCTACTACAAAATTAGATTTGATAAATTGTTTTAATAGTTTCTCTTCTTTGATAAAATCAAATTGGATCTTGGTGAGCAAGATGTCTTTCGCTTTCTTCTTTACCTCGTCAAAAGCTTTGGAGGCATGGTCGGAAGGCGTGATGGTTGTCCAGTCAATATTATTCTCCAAGATAGGATCGAAGATGACTTGACGCTGTAATTTCTCGTCGTATGGAATAAAGGCGATCTTCTCGGCATCAAACGCAGCAAGGTACAACGGCGGTAAATAGTCGTTATACGTACGCGCCTTCATTATAGTAATAATTAATTGCACTAACGAATCATCTATATCTTCTTTGTTTCCTTTCTTGGCTTCCGCCCACAGGAAGAAATCGAGATCAAAGAGTTCCAATTGCCCGGGTTCGGTAGGCACACAAACACTGAGGTCTATATTGCCTATAATTTTGTTTCCATCGTATTTGCCAAACCAATCGTCACGAACGAGGTTCTTCAGTTCTTCTTCGCGTATAGATAAATCGTACTTTGCCATTGTGTATAAGGTATTTGAATCTAAGGTATTACTTTATTTCGTATGGAAAATCCTCGTAGTACTGGAGGTAGTTGACGAGGCGGATGGCGGGGTTGAAGCCCTTTTGGGCGGAGCGGATAAGGCAGTCCTCCGCCATCTCGCGGGAAAAGACGGGGATATCAACGGGCAGCATGCCTTCACGTCGGCTGTAATAACCGACGGCAATGAAGAAAAGCCCTTGGGGATCATTCTGCGTCATGCCCAGGTCGTAGTAGTAGAGCATCGAATCACGGCAACAGACGATGGAAGGGGGCACCGCTACGGGCGGCACCTCACAGACGGGTTCGGTCGGTTGGTCGGAAAGGGTTCGGAGTCCGGCTCGGTAGCCGGCAAGAATGGTCATTAACGCCGCACAGAGGGCGAGCAAGTAGAGACAGAGAGTGAGAGGTTCAATTTTACCCCCCCCCCATTAGAAATGTTCTGATTTTCTGCATGTTATATTCGGTCGCTATGCGACGTTAAAACGTTAAACCGTTAAGCTGTTAAATTGTTCCGGTATTGCGGAGTATACGGCATAGGCGCCGCGTAACGTCCCGCTCCACCTTTGCGGCTGCAAAGGTACAACAAAAATTGCATATATGCAAGAGGAGATACAAAAAAACGCACCCGAAGATGCGTTTTTTTGAGTATGGTTAGTCAGTTTAGAACTGGTCTTCTCCGTTGAGTGCTGCTTCGGCTGCTTCACGAGCAGCCTGGATGGCAGCATATTCCTCCTGGTTATGTACGACGATCTTCGCAAACTCGCGCAGCCCCGTACCGGCAGGAATGAGGTTACCGCAGATCACGTTCTCCTTCATGCCCTCGAGGTAGTCCACTTTACCGCGAATAGCGGCTTCGTTGAGCACCTTGGTGGTCTCCTGGAAGGAGGCAGCGGACATAAAGGACTTGGTACCCAAAGCGGCACGCGTTATACCCTGCAGGATCTGCTTGGCGGTAGCGCACTCGGCATCACGCGCCTTGACGAGTTTCTTGTCCCGGCGTCGGAGGCTCGAGTTCTCGTCGTGGAGACGTCGTGCGGTGACGATCTGCCCTTCATGGAGCGACTCGGAGTCCCCGGTATCGGTGATGACCTTGCGACCCCATATACGGTCGTTCTCCTCGAGGAAGTCCATCTTATCGACGATATCTCCCTCCAGGAAGCGTGTATCTCCGGCATCGAGTATCTCCACCTTACGCATCATCTGGCGTACGATGATCTCGAAGTGCTTGTCGTTGATCTCCACACCCTGCATACGGTACACTTCCTGTGCCTCCTGCACGATATGGTTCTGCACGGCAGTCGGTCCCTGGATAGCGAGGATGTCATCCGGTGTGATAGCACCGTCGGACAAGGGTGCACCGGCACGCACGAAGTCACCTTCCTGCACCAGAATCTGCTTGGTCAAGGGGATGAGGTATGCCTTCTGCTCGCCGAGTTTGTTGGTGATGAAGAGCTCACGGTTACCACGTTTGATCTTGCCGAAGCTGATCTCGCCGTCGATCTCCGCCACGACAGCAGGGTTGGACGGGTTACGCGCCTCGAAGAGCTCGGTGATACGTGGCAGACCGGAGGTGATATCACCGCCGCTGTTGGTAGCACGGATCATCGAGAAGAGTGTGTTACCGATCTTGACCTCAGCTCCATCGGTAAAGATAAGGCTTGCCTTGACAGGGAGGTTGTAGGAACGGAGCACATTACCGTTCTTATCGACGATATGCGCCAACGGCATCTTGGTCTTGTCCTTGGTTTCGGTGATAGAGACCTCTTTCTTACCGGTCTGATCATCTGTTTCGGTCTTGCAAGTAACGCCTTCGATGACGTCTTCGTACTTGATGAAACCGTCCTGCTCGATGATGAGAGGAATCTTGTACGGGTCCCATTCGCACACCACGGTCTCCTTCGGATATTTCTCTCCGGACTGCACGAACAGTTTGGAAGCGTAGGGTATATCGAACGTAGCGAGTACGACCCCTGTCTTCTCATCCTTGAGCATGAGTGTGTTCTTACGGCTGACGACGATCACATCTCCGCCGGCGGTGGTGATGGTACGGAGATCTTCGATCTCGACGATCCCTTCGCGTGTCAGTTTGTATTCACCCTTGGCAGCTGCACCACCCGCCAGACCACCGGCGTGGAAGGTACGGAGTGTGAGCTGTGTACCCGGCTCACCGATTGCCTGTGCTGCGATGACACCGACCGCCTCACCGCGCTGAACCATCATACGGGAAGCGAGGTTACGTCCGTAACACTTCGCGCAGACACCGTGTTTGGATTCGCAGGTGAGTACCGAGCGGATGACAACCTCTTCGATCCCGGCCGCCTCGATTGCCGCGCATTGCGCCTCGCGGATCTCTTCGCCCGCCGCGACGATGAGGTTCCCCTCGTTATCGTGGATATCGTGTACGGATACACGCCCGAGGATACGGGTTGTCAAGGAGACCTTGGTGTGTCCGTTCGCGTCCTTGATAGCACGTGCGGCAAGACCACGGAGCGTACCGCAGTCCTCCTCGTTGATGATGACATCGTGCGATACATCGACGAGACGACGTGTGAGGTAACCGGCATCCGCCGTCTTCAAGGCGGTATCGGCAAGACCCTTACGGGCACCGTGGGTGGAGATGAAGTACTCGAGCACTGACATACCCTCCTTGAAGTTCGCCAAGACGGGGTTCTCGATCTCGGGACGTGTATCGGTAGCGCCGGCTTTCAACGGCTTCGCCATGATACCACGGATACCGGCAAGCTGCTTGATCTGCTGCTCGTTACCACGTGCACCCGAATCCATCATCATGTAAACCGAGTTGAATCCGTTATCCGCCTCCGCCATGTGCTTCATCAGAATCTTTTTCATCTCGTCGTCGATATCTTTCCATGTATCGACGGTCTGACGGTAACGCTGATCGTCGGAGAACTCACCGATGCTATAGAGGGCATTGATGTTCTCCACCTTCTTGTTACCCTTCTCGATCAGTTCGGGTTTCTCATCGGGAATGAGGATATCATTGAGGTTGAAGCTCAAACCTCCTTTGAAAGCGCGGTAGTAACCGAGGTCCTTGATATCGTCGAGGAACTGTGCCGCCCTCGCCACACCGCAGGTCTTGATGACCTTGGAGATGATCGCCTTGACAGCACCTTTTTTCATCAGTTCGTTCTGATATCCGATCTCCGCGGGTACGTACTGGTTGACAATAACACGTCCGGGCGTGGTCTCTATCAGGGCACCGTTGATACGCACTTTCACATTGGCGTGGATATCCACTCTCCCCTCGTTGAGGGCGATGATCGCCTCTTCCTCGGAGTAGAACGCGAGTCCTTCGCCTTTCGCGCCCGGGCGCTCCTTGGTAATATAATACAGACCGAGAATCATATCCTGCGAAGGCACGGTGATGGGGTTACCGTTGGCGGGGTCGAGGATATTGTGCGAACCGAGCATGAGGAGCTGCGCCTCGAGGATTGCCTCGTTGGACAGCGGCAAGTGTACCGCCATCTGGTCACCGTCGAAGTCGGCGTTGAATCCGGCGCATGACAGCGGGTGGAGCTGAATCGCCTTACCCTCGATCATACGGGGCTGGAACGCGAGGATACCGTGACGGTGGAGCGTCGGGGCACGGTTGAGCAGGACAGGGTGTCCTTCCATGACGTGCTCGAGGATCTCGTAGATGACCGGCTCGCGGCGGTCGATGATCTTCTTCGCCGACTTGACGGTCTTGACGATACCGCGCTCGATGAGCTTGCGGATGATGAAGGGCTTATAGAGTTCCGCCGCCATCTCTTTTGGGAGACCGCACTCGTGCATCTTGAGCTCCGGACCTACGACGATCACCGAACGCGCGGAGTAGTCCACACGTTTACCGAGGAGGTTCTGACGGAAACGTCCCTGTTTACCCTTGAGTGAGTCGGAGAGGGACTTGAGCGGACGGTTGGCTTCGGACTTCATCGCCGTCGTCTTGCGGCTGTTGTCGAAGAGCGAGTCCACCGCCTCCTGCAACATACGTTTCTCGTTTCGGAGGATGACATCCGGCGCCTTGATCTCCATCAAGCGTTTGAGACGGTTGTTACGGATGATCACACGGCGGTAGAGGTCATTGAGGTCGGAGGTCGCAAAACGACCGCCGTCCAGGGGCACGAGGGGACGCAACTCCGGAGGAGTGACAGGAATCGCCTGAAGGATCATCCACTCGGGACGGTTCTTGCCCTTGGAAGCCCGGAACGCCTCCACTACCTGCAGACGCTTCAACGCCTCCTGACGGCGCTGTACGGAAGACGACTTGTCCGCCGTAGCGCGGAGCTCGTAGCTCAGCTCGTCGAGGTTGATATTGCAGAGCAGGTCATAGACCGCCTCGGCACCCATCTTGATGATGACCTTGTTCGGGTCGGTGTCCTCCAGCAGGTCGTTGTCCTCCGGCATGATATTGAGGATCTGCATGTACTGGTCTTCGTCGAGCAGCATGCAGTCCTCGATGGGAATGCGGTTCTTGTCTGTTTCGTTTTTCTCGCCGATCTCCTGACCCGCCAAAGCACCGGCACGAACCACGAGGTATTTCTCGTAGTAGATGACGGTCTCCAGTTTCTTGGTCGGGATACCGAGCAGCGCCGCCATCTTGGACGGTAGCGAACGCAGATACCATATATGCGCAACGGGTACCACGAGTTTGATGTGTCCCATGCGCTCACGGCGCACTTTCTTCTCCGTCACCTCGACGCCGCAACGCTCGCAGACAATGCCTTTGTAGCGGATACGTTTGTACTTGCCACAGTGACACTCGTAGTCCTTGGTAGGACCGAAGATACGCTCACAGAACAAACCGTCACGTTCAGGTTTGTAGGTACGATAGTTGATCGTTTCCGGTTTGAGCACCTCGCCCGAAGAGATCTGCATGATCTCGTCCGGGGAAGCAAGACCGATAGTGATCTTGGTAAAACCGGTTTTCTTACTTTCTTGTTTAAAAGCCATATTCTGAGTCCTCCATTATTCCATGTTGATACTAAGGGCGAGACCTTGCAGTTCGTGCAGGAGCACGTTGAGCGACTCGGGCAGACCCGGTGTCGGGAAGTTCTCACCTTTGACTATTGCCTCGTAGGTACGTGCACGACCGGTGACGTCATCGGACTTGATGGTAAGGATCTCCTGTAGCACGTGCGCAGCACCGTGTGCCTCGAGTGCCCAAACCTCCATCTCACCGAAACGCTGACCACCGAACTGCGCCTTACCACCAAGCGGCTGCTGGGTAATGAGGCTGTAGGGACCTATCGAACGTGCGTGCATCTTGTCGTCCACCATGTGACCGAGTTTCATGAAGTAAGTCACGCCGACGGTAGCCATCTGGTCGAACGGTTCACCCGTCTCACCATCGTAGAGCTGTGTCTTGCCACCACGCGGCAGACCGGCTTTGTCGGTCCACTCGTCGAGCTGCTCCATCGTACATCCGTCGAAGATCGGAGTAGCGAACTTGACGCCCAACTCCTGACCGGCCCAACCGAGGACCGCCTCGAAGATCTGACCGATGTTCATACGGGAAGGCACACCCATCGGGTTGAGGACGATATCCACCGGCGTACCGTCCGCGAGGAACGGCATGTCTTCCACACGCACGATCTTCGATACGATACCCTTGTTACCGTGACGACCAGCCATCTTGTCACCTACGCGGATCTTACGACGCTTGGCGATATAGACCTTCGCCATCTGGATGATGCCGTTGGGCAGTTCGTCGCCGATGGTGAGGTTGAATTTCTCGCGCTTGAGCGTAGCGTCCATCTCCTTGTATTTGGCGATGAAGTTCATGATACAACGTGTCACGAGGTCGTTCTTGTGCTCGTCCGCCGTCCAACCGCCCAGTTCGACGGTGAAGTAGTCGATCTCATTGAGACGCTCCTTGCTGAAATGCTGTCCCTTGGAGATGATCTCCGTACCGAGGATATCCTTGACGCTGACCGCCTGACGGCCGTTGAGGATGGCGTAGAGCTTGTCGATGAGCAGGTCACGGAGCGCCTCCGCTTTCTCGCGGAACTTGAGATCCATCTTCTGGAGCGTCTCCTTGTCCTCCATCTTCTGCTTGCGGTCCTTGTTGGCACGGGCATACAGTTTCTTGTCAATGATCACACCGTCGAGAGAGGGGCTGGCTTTCAACGAAGCATCCTTCACGTCTCCCGCCTTGTCGCCGAAGATCGCCTTGAGCAGTTTCTCCTCCGGACTCGGATCGGTCTCACCCTTCGGGGTGATCTTACCGATGAGGATATCACCCGGCTGGATGTAGGCACCGATACGGATGATACCGTTCTCGTCGAGGTCCTTGGTCGCATCTTCCGATACGTTGGGGATGTCGGCGGTGAACTCCTCCATACCGCGCTTGGTGTCACGCACCTCGAGCAGCTGCTCTACCACGTGTACGGAGGTGTACATATCTTCGCGTACGATACGCTCGCTCAATACAATAGCATCCTCGTAGTTGTAACCCTTCCAGGGAATATACGCTACCTTGAGGTTCTTACCGAGCGCCAGTTCGCCGTTCTGGGTAGCATAGCCTTCGGTGAGCATCTGACCTTTGGTCACCTTGTCGCCCTTGCGAACGATAGGATGCAGGTCGATGGTGGTATTCTGGTTCGTTTTCTCGAACTTCGGCAGTTTGTACTCTTTCTCAGCCGGTTCGAAGGAGATGAACTCCTCCTCCTCGGAACGGTCGTAACGGATACGGATACGGTCTGCATCCACATACGTCACCTCACCGTCCTCCTCGGCGATGATCTGGGTACGGCTGTCCGTTACCAGCTGCTCCTCTATTCCGGTACCTACGATCGGTGCCTCGGACGTGATCAAGGGAACGGCCTGGCGCATCATGTTCGATCCCATCAACGCACGGTGTGCATCATCGTGCTCGAGGAACGGAATGAGCGCAGCAGCGACGGATGCGATCTGGCACGGCGCTACGTCCATGAGGTTGACCTCCGACGGCGCCACCACGGGGAACTCGGCACCCAGACGGGTCTTGACGGTCTTGCGGATGAAGCTACCGTCCTCGCGGAGCGGTGCGTTACCCTGCGCTACCACCTGCTTCTCCTCATCCTCGGCGGAGAGGTAGATAACGTGGTCGTTATCCAGATCCACAACGCTGTCATGTACCTGGCGGTACGGTGTCTCGATGAATCCGAGGTCGTTGATCTTGGCGTAGATACACATGGACGAGATCAGTCCGATGTTCGGTCCTTCCGGCGTCTCGATAGGACAGAGACGTCCGTAGTGGGTGTAGTGTACGTCTCGCACCTCGAATCCGGCACGGTCACGGCTCAGACCGCCGGGCCCGAGCGCCGACATACGGCGTTTGTGCGTGATCTCGGCAAGCGGGTTCTGCTGGTCCATGAACTGGCTCAGCGCGTTCGTACCGAAATAGCTGTTGATGATACTCGAGATCGACTTGGCGTTGATCAGGTCGGTCGGAGCGAACACCTCGTTGTCACGGACGTTCATCCGCTCACGGACGGTGCGCGCCATACGCGCCAGACCGATACCGAACTGGTTGAACAGCTGCTCACCCACCGTGCGGACACGACGGTTCGACAAGTGGTCGATATCATCCACCTCGGCGTTGCTGTTGATGAGCATGACGAGGTACTTGATAATTTCGATCATATCCTCCTTGGTCAGCACGCGGGTGTCGTCAGGAATGGACATGTTGAGCTTGCGGTTGATACGGTAACGTCCTACCTCGCCGAGGTCATAGCGCTTCTGCGAGAAGAAGAGGTTCTGAATCATCTCACGTGCGGTAGCGTCATCCGCCGGCTCGGCGTTACGCAACTGGCGGTAGATATAGAGCACCGCCTCTTTCTCGGTCTTCGCCGGGTCTTTCTGCAAGGTGTTGAAGATGATCGCGAAATCGTTCTCGCGCTCCTCCTGCTTGTGGAGGAGTATGGTCTTGGAGCCGGACTCGAGAATGGTCTCGATGGTCTCGGGCGTCAGTTCCTCCTCGCGCTCCACGACGATGGTGTTACGCTCGATGGACGACACCTCGCCGGTATCCTCGTCCACGAAATCCTCGATCCACGCCTTCATTACATCACCCGCCAGCTTGCGACCGAGGCACGCCTCGAGCGTCTCACGGTTCACCTTGATCTCCTCAGCCAGATCGAAGCAGTTGAGGATGTCCTTGTCGGACTCGAAACCGATCGCACGGAGCAGGGTCGTTACGGGCAGTTTCTTCTTACGGTCGATGTAAGCGTACATAACCTTGTTGATGTCGGTAGCGAACTCGATCCACGACCCGCGGAAGGGGATGATACGCGCCGAATAGAGCTTGGTACCGTTGGAGTGCATCGACGTGCCGAAGAACACACCCGGCGAACGATGCAACTGACTAACTACCACGCGCTCGGCACCGTTAATCACAAAAGTACCCTTCGGCGTCATGTAAGGGATGGTACCGAGGTACACATCCGAAACGACGGTGTCGAAATCCTCATGATCGGGATCCTCACAGCTCAGGCGCAGTTTTGCCTTCAAAGGCACACTGTAGGTCAGACCACGTTTGATACACTCCTCGATCGAATAACGGGGACGGTCCACACTGTAGTCCAGGAACGCCAGAGTAAAGCTGTTGCGGGTATCCTGAATCGGGAAGTTCTCCGAGAATACCTTAAAGAGTCCCTCTTTACGACGCTGCTCCGGAGTGGAATCCATCTGCAGGAAGTCATGGAAGGACTTCAGCTGAATCTCCAGAAAGTCAGGATACGGCATATGCTTTTGCATACGGCTGAAATTGACTCTCTGCTGTTTTTTTGTTGTAGCCATTATTTTAGATGGTTAATAATTGTTAAACAGAATTAAACTGTTGGTAATGAATAATTTAAATCTAAATCTGCAGGTGTGATTATTTATACTATTTTAACATTCACCTTATAATAATTACCAAATATTTCAGTTTATTAAACATTCTGTTCTATTGAGCAGAAAAGGTTTAGACCCCCATTTGCATAGGGATCTAAACCTATTCCACTCCACAGAGTGGTTGGTTGGTAGGGGTATTACTTGAGTTCTACCTCAGCGCCTACCTCTTCGAGAGCCTTTTTCAAAGCCTCTGCAGTTGCTTTGTCAACACCTTCCTTAACGGTAGAGGGAGCAGCGTCAACGATGTCTTTAGCCTCTTTCAGACCAAGACCGGTTTGCTCCTTAACGGCCTTAACAACCTGGAGCTTGTTAGCGCCAGCGCTCTTGAGCACTACGTCGAACGAGGTTTTCTCCTCAGCAGGAGCTGCCTCAGCAGCACCCGGAGCAGCTGCAACAGCTACAGCAGCAGCTGCCGGCTCAATTCCGTACTCCTCTTTGAGGATAGTAGCGAGTTCATTTACTTCCTTAACGGTAAGGTTAACTAATGTTTCAGCAATAACTTTAAGATCTGCCATTGTCTTATAAATTTTAAATGTTTTTTATTCAGTTAATTTAAATAAATTATTCCGCGCGCTCGCCGAGCGTCTGGAGTACACCGTGAATGGTGTTTTGACCGCTCTGCAGTGCCGAGATAACGTTCTTCGCAGGCGACTGGAGCAATGCCACGAGGTCGGCGATAAGTTCGTTCTTGGACTTGATCGTGCAGAGGAAATCAAGATTTTGCTTGCCTACGTAAACAGTCTCCTCTACGTAAGCAGCTTTGAGTTGCGGTTTAGCCTCACCGGTCTTGTCGCCCTTGGTGAACTCTTTGATGAGTTTGGCAGGAGCGTTTCCGGTATTGCTAAGCATGAGTGCAGTGTTCCCCTTGAGTGCTTCGAAGATAGCTGCGTCGATACCCTTCTTCTCGAGGGCTTTCTGGAGCAGCGTGTTCTTGGCTACCAGGAGCTTGATGTCTTGCTTGAAGCATGCACGACGCAGGTCGCTGGTCTTGGCAGCATTCAGACCCTCGATGGTTACGAGGTAGAAATGTGCGTACTCATCCAGTTGTGCGCCAAGGGCTTCAATGACGAGATTTTTATCTTCCTTTTTCATACTTGTCTGTTGTTTTTTAATAGGTTAAAGGGTTCGTACCAATTACAAAGATTTGGTATCGATCTTAATACCCTGACTCATAGTGCTGGAAAGATAAACGCTCTTGATGTACTCACCTTTGGAAACAGCAGGTTTGAGGTGCTTGATCGTATCGATGAACGCGAGAGCGTTCTCTGCGATCTGCTGCGCCGTGAAACTAACTTTGCCGATCGAGGTGTGTACAATACCGAACTTGTCCACCTTGAAGTCGATCTTACCTCCCTTTACCTCTTTAACCGCTTTCGCTACGTCCATGGTAACGGTACCGCTCTTGGGGTTCGGCATCAGGCCGCGGGGACCCAAGATACGACCGAGAGCACCGATTTTGCCCATGATCTGAGGCTGGGTGATGATAACGTCAATGTCCGTCCATCCACCTTTAATCTTTTCAATATACTCATCCAGACCTACATAGTCAGCTCCTGCCTCTTTGGCAGCAGCCTCCTGGTCCGGCATACAGAGTGCGAGAACGCGAACCACTTTACCGGTTCCGTTAGGAAGTGCAACAACGCCACGAACCATCTGGTTCGCCTTACGCGGGTCAACACCCAGACGTACGTCGATATCCACACTTGCATCGAACTTGGTGGTAGTGATCTCTTTAACGAGAGCAGCCGCCTCGTCGATGGTGTACAGCTTACCAGCTTCAATTTTCTCAGCAGCAAGCTTCTGTTTTTTTGTCAGTTTTGCCATAATTGTTGATGTGAATTGAAGTTGGTTACTTTACTACGATACCCATACTGCGTGCAGTACCCTTGACCATTTTGAGCGCGGACTCTACGGTGAAGCAGTTGAGGTCCACCATCTTGTCCTGTGCGATCTGAAGAGCCTGCTCTTCGGTGATCGTTGCCACTTTGGTACGGTTGGGCTGGTCGCTACCGCTCTTCACCTTGGCAGCCTCGAGAAGCTGGATAGCTACAGGAGGAGTCTTGACGATGAAGTCGAAGGACTTGTCCACATACACGGTAATGATAACAGGCAGCACTTTACCTGCCTTGTCTTGCGTTCTGGCATTGAACTGTTTGCAGAACTCCATGATGTTCACACCCTTGGAACCAAGAGCAGGACCTACGGGAGGTGCCGGATTGGCTGCACCGCCTTTGATTTGGAGTTTGATAAAACCAGCAATTTCTTTAGCCATAGTTTTACGTTGTTAATAGTTTTTGGCCTGATAGCGGACTTGTCGTCCTCGGCCGGTTAATAAATTTGAAACTACCGAGTAGTAACTAACGACTCGTAACAGAAGTCTCCTACTCTTTCTCTACCTGATTGTAACCGAGCTCGACCGGAGTCTGGCGGTCAAAGATGGTTACAACTACTTTGAGTTTGTGTTTCTCCTGACTCACTTCCTGCACGGTACCCTTAAAGCCGTTGAACGGACCGTCCACCACTTTGACACTCTCGCCGACAAGGAAAGTTATTTCGCTTGCAGCGCGTGTCTCCGATTCGGAAGCGATACCAACAAGCTTGTTGACCTCCGCTTGCGAAACGGGTTGCGGTTTGGCAGTCGTCTTACCGCCGCTGAGGAATCCCAGCACGTTCGGGATATTGCGCAGGAGCGGGAAGCTCTCGTCGCACAGGTAGCACTCGACCAGCACGTATCCGGGGAGCAGGTTGCGCTCCTTCTCGATACGCTTGCCGTTCTTAAGTGTCACCACTTTCTCCCGGGGAATCAGAACCTGTGACACGTACTCGCGGAACAGAGACGAGGTGATAAGAGCACTGTTGATGTACTCCTCCACTTTGTGCTCCTTTCCGGCGATAGCACGCAGCACATACCATTGTTTTTTGTTCTCGGCCATAATTCGAATTTACGATTTACACATTTTCAATTAGAACAAGCCGTAAACAAATGTCATGATCGACTCAAAGCACCAGTCCATAAGCCACACGATCAGTGCGAGTATTACGGAAGCAATCAATACAATCACTGAGCTCTGCGCCAACTCCTTGCGGGTCGGCCAGCTCGTCTTGTGAACCAGTTCGTTGTACGCCTCTTTGATGTATTCTACAATCTTCATATCAGTAGATTATTTTGTTTTTCTTTTCTTTAGTTTATTCCGTAGCACAATTCGGCTCTAACCTGTGTTAAAGTCGAATTGGAAGCTATGTTATGTAACAGCACGGAAGGCAGGAATCGAACCCACATTGACGGTTTTGGAGACCGCTCTCCTACCATTGGAGGACTTCCGTTTATTGGAGTCGGTTTTACCCGACTCCATTTTCCCTTTTGGGGTCCCCGAAAATTTTAATTTTTGGGGAGATTCGGAGGCATAGGTCGCCCGTCCATTTAGCGGAGCGGTATGAACCTATGCGATCCTATTGCCGACGAATTAGTCGATCAGTTTGGTAATCTGACCGGAACCTACGGTACGACCACCCTCACGGATAGCGAAGCGCAGACCCTCAGAGCAAGCAACCGGATAGATCAGCTTAACGGTGATCTCCAGGTTGTCACCCGGCATTACCATCTCAGTTCCTTCCGGCAGAGTGATCTCGCCGGTAACGTCCATTGTACGGATGTAGAACTGCGGACGATAGTGGTTGTGGAACGGAGTGTGACGACCGCCTTCCTCTTTCTTGAGGATATAAACGGAAGCCTTGAACTCGCTGTACGGTTTTACAACGCCCGGATGGGTCAATACCATACCACGTTTAACCTCGTCTTTGTCGATACCACGGAGGAGCAGACCTACGTTATCACCAGCCTCGCCCTGATCCAACAGTTTGCGGAACATCTCAACGCCGGTTACAACGCTCTTCTTGCCTTCGCTACCGAGACCGATGAGCTGAACCTCGTCACCTACTTTGATGATACCGGTCTCAATACGGCCAGTTGCTACAGTACCACGACCTGTGATAGAGAATACATCCTCTACCGGCATCAGGAACGGTTTGTCTTTGTCACGAGTCGGCAGCGGAATCCATGTGTCGCAAGCGTCCATCAACTCCATAACCTTCTCTTCCCACTCGGGAACACCATTCAGTGCACCGAGGGCAGAACCGCGGATAACCGGGGTGTTGTCGCCGTCGAACTCATAGAAGCTCAACAACTCACGCATCTCCATCTCAACGAGATCCAACATCTCAGGATCGTCCACCATATCGCACTTGTTCATGAATACAACCAGACGCGGTACGTTTACTTGGCGAGCCAAGAGGATGTGCTCACGAGTCTGAGGCATCGGACCGTCAGTAGCAGCTACAACGATGATAGCACCGTCCATCTGGGCAGCACCGGTAACCATGTTCTT
>CAJOEJ010000010.1:16951-56824 GCA_905233375.1 Paludibacteraceae bacterium
AGCAGCGGTCAGAGTCGTTTTTCCGTGGTCAACGTGACCGATGGTACCGATGTTAACGTGCGGTTTCGAACGGTCAAATTTTTCTTTTGCCATAGTAATAATTTGATTTTAATAACGTTATTAAACAATAAATTGTTTTGTTTCTGATTTGCTTTTGTTTGTTAGCATTCGACTTTCGTCATTTTACTTAAAAAAGGCCGGTCAACGTTTGACCACTGACCAACCTTTTTTAGAGTTCGCACTTTCGTGCGATCCGAGCTGCTTCCGAGAGTTGAACTCGGGACCTCATCCTTACCAAGGATGCGCTCTACCACTGAGCTAAAGCAGCATTTCCTTTTATTAAGGAGAGGAAGGTCTCTCTGGAGCGGAAAACGGGACTCAAACCCGCGACCCCCAGCTTGGAAGGCTAGTGCTCTATCGACTGAGCTATTTCCGCAACTGCCCCTACTGGGGATTCGCCTTTTTGCGCCATACGAGCATTACACAAGCGCGGGGCGCGCAGTCGTGCGAATATTAGCGCAAGCGGTGTGGGTGCGGATGGATTCGAACCACCGAAGTCGAAGACAGCAGATTTACAGTCTGCCCCATTTGGCCACTCTGGAACACACCCAATTTCAAAGATCTTTTGAGCCTCTAGTCGGACTCGAACCAACGACCGCTGGATTACAAATCTAGTGCTCTACCAACTGAGCTATAGAGGCGGCGTTTTCTATCGAGCGAAGAGCCTCATCGAGACACTTCCGACGAAAAAGCGTGCAAAGGTACTGCTTTTTTTTGAATTGACCAAATTTTTTAGCAAAAAAATGCAAAAAAAATGCACTTTTGCTTGTTTTACTTGTCAGGATCGTCCTTTTTTGCCCTTGGATGGGTCTCCATATAGACTCTTTTTATCTGTTCGAAGGTGGTATGCGTATATACCTGGGTCGTGCTCAGCGAGGCGTGTCCCAACAGTTCCTGTATAGTACGTATATCCGCTCCGTTGTCCAGCATGGTGGTGGCAAAAGTATGTCTGAGCACGTGGGGCGAATGTTTCTTGAGCGTACTCACCTCCCCCATACGCGTGCGCACGATAATATATAAGGAGTATTTGGTCAAAGGCTTGACTTCCCCGTTCCGGGCTTTCTGCACGAAAAACAGTTTCGCACTTCCGGCATTCCGGTATTCGGGCAGTTCGGCATCCCGTGCCTCCATATAATCCTTTATCTGCCGGATCAGTTTCTCGCCGATGGGTACCATCCGCTCCTTGCGTCGTTTCCCGAAGATACGCACCTGTCCCTGCTGCAGGTCCCAGTCGTCATCCTTCAGACCTAACAGCTCCGCCTGACGCATTCCGGTCTGGTAGAGCACCTCGATGATGAGGCAGTCACGGATGGATTCGAAATCCTCCGCCCATGCATCCTGCCCGGTCACCGTTTGCATCTCGGCGGGACGGAAAAAGACGGGCAGCGGTTTGTCCGCTTTGGGAGGAACGATTCGGGCGGTTATGTCTTTCGGCACTTTTTTCAGGCGCAGGAGATATTTGTAGAAACTGCGTAATGCCGACAAGCGGCGTTTGACCGACCGCGGGGACTGTTTCTGCTCCTCCACCATGTACAACATCCACCCTTTCACATCCGACTCGTCCAAGTTGTCCGGATCAAACTCCTCCGGTTCCCAGCCGAGGAAACGGCAAAAGTCCCGCAAGTCATCGCGGTACGCCTCCACGGTGCGCCGGGAGTACTTGCGCTCGACGGCAATATAATCGAGGAAATGTTGAATCATAGCGGTTGTTTAAGCGTTTTTTGCAATTCCGGCACAAAGGTACAAATTTTTTGCGACATACACAAATTTTTGTGCATTTTGATGCCTTTGCACGAAAAATAATGCGAATTTAGACCAAATATGCATTTTTTTTGATTTTTCCTGTGAAAAAATTTGCACATATCAAAAAAAAGCAGTACCTTTGCACCCGCTTTTAAAAGTTAGGGGTCCATTAGCTCAACTGAATAGAGTACCACACTACGGATGTGGGGGTTGCAGGTTTGAATCCTGCATGGATCACGAAAATGCGTTTGAGAATTTACTCAAGCGCATTTTTCTTTGTAAAGAGACAACTTGTGACCGAGACATTTCCGAGACATTGTCGGGATGTTCACAAGACGTTCTAAGGACGTTCTCAGGACATGGTTCCGTGATGATCCCGTCTCACTCTCGGTTGACCGTCGGGTTGATCTCGTCTTACCCTCGTCTCGCTCTCGTCTTGATCAGGTCTTAATCCGGACATATTCCGGTACTACTCACAACGCCACCCGTGGAGGATGGCGTTGTGAGTAGCATGTAACGGGATTGCAAGAATACACGCGTATACGTCCTGTTATCATGGAAGGGCGATCAGCTTGCCGCTTGCAATCTTCACTTTCTCATCGGCGAAGAAGACATAGAAGTAGGTTCTGCCCGGCAGGATATCGACGAGCAAGCCCGAACTGGTATCCGTGATATTGTTGAGCTTGTCGCAGTTGTCTATGTCTTTATACACCTCCGTATTGTTGGGGTCAGCAACCGGAATACGGTTGGTATAGAGCAATCTGCCGTTCTGGTCAAAGAGCACGAAGCTGACACCCTGGCGAATCGTGCCGACGAAGATCTGCATTGCCCCGGGTACACGCTTGAGGATGACATCATTCCCCGTTGCGGTCTTGCCCGGATCCACCTGCGTGTAGGCGAAATGGATATAATAGCGTTTCTCCGATCCGTCCGCCGCAGTACAGATGATCATGCAGGTGTCCCCGGCCGCAGCATCGCGCTTGGTCCAGTCGGCATTCTCTGAACGCGGTTCGGCATCCACGGTAGGAGCTACTCCACCCGGCAACAGATAATAGGTGTAGAAGGTCACGTCCGGATCAAAGTCGGGGATGAGTTCGCCGTCCAGCAGGATGGCTTTGAGGGCACAGTCATTGTCCTTGCCGATGGTCTGACGGATTGTATAGGTCTGCTCCGTCTCTCCGTCCTGCGCCACGACAGTAAGGATAATGACTCCGTCGGTGTTCACGATCAAGTTCACCTCCGCCAGCTCGTCGCTGAGGACATAAGCGATATCTTCCGCCGTAAAGAAGTCCGTCGTATCGGAGCCGAAGGGATGCACATAGACGTACTCGTTCTGCATGGCGTTGAACCCTTCCATCGGCTTGCCGCGCAGCGAGATACTCTTGATGAAGGCGTCGTTGTTTTTCGCAAAGCGGAACGTAATCGTATATTCCTCCTTATCCACTCCGTTCGGCGCCGTTACCGGAATAGTAATCCTGATGTCTCCGGAAGCCTCTATCGTATCGCGCTGGAAGGTCGCGGGCACATACTGCAGGCTATCCGCCTTCACAAAGGTAATCGCCGGTATCGTGTCTTCGCCGTATCCCAGTTTGACCCAATAGTCATACTCGGAAGAGACGAAGCTGTAGAGGAATTCGGGGTGTCCCTCGAGACGGATACTCTGGAGCTGGGTCTCGTCCGACAACTGACGGGTGAAGATGAGGGTGTAGGTCATCTGCGTTGCGTCCTCTGCAAACACATCGATCACCACCGAGTCTCCGTGAATGGAGATGTCGTAGGTCTGCGCGTCCTCTTTCTTAACGACCGTGACCGCGGGCAGAGATGCACGCGAATCCAGATCGAGACGGTAGATCTGTTTCTGGGAATCAAAGCCGCTCATGGGTTTGCCGCCCAGCATGATCATGTTCAGACTTGCGTCCGAAGAGGTCTCCACGAGGTAGTGGATCGTATAGAACCGCATAGCGCCCGAAGGAGCCGTTACCGAGACGATGGTCTTGTATCCGAGCGACTTGGTGGTCAGGGTGTCGGGAGCCTGCGAGATCATGACGGTCTGCAAGGTGTCAGCCGCGAGGTATTCAATGGTCGGGAGCGCGCCGTTCAGTTCGTTCGCATAAGCGGCGGACAGAACCACGCTATACTCATCCTGACGCGGGCTGAAGCCATCCAACGGACGGGTGTCCATGTAAATCATCTGCAGCGTGTCGGCACTCGATTTCTCTATCGTGTAGTCGAACATATAGGTCTTGCTCTTACCGCTCTCCGCCTTGACGTGAATCCGGCGCTTGAGGTTGTTGGGTTCATCCACGACGGTATCGAGCGTGATGGTCTGCCATTCATCCACCTCCGCCCAGCTCAGTTCGGGGAACGCCATCGTTCCTACCGGCAGGGAGATGTTGTAGAAGTCCTCTCCCGGGGTGAAGGTACGTACCACATTGTCCTTCACATAACGCAGCGTGTCTCCGTCGGCATATACCATCAGGAGGCTGTCGGCGTCGGAGCGCGTGAAGTGGAAGACCACCATGTAGTTGTTCGGACGCGTCTCGCTGTCCTCCGCCTGAACGGTAATGCTTGCCTGCAACTTATCGGTATCATATACCGTCTCGGCAACGCTCTGTCCCGACTCGCTCTTCTGTCCGGCTACCTCCGGCAACGAATGCACACCTACGGGCAGGTTGACTTCGTAGTAGTAATAACCCGGCGTAAAGCCCTGGAGCGAATCGCCGTCAATGAAGATCATGCTCAGGTCGGCATTCTTAGATTTGGGCACCGCGAAGTTGAGCGTGTAGTCATTGAGCGTGTGGTCGATCGCCTCAACGGTTATCTTGATGACCATTCCGTTCTTGGTGATGCTCACCTGCTGACCGTCCATCTTCAATTTTGCACTCACCTCGGGCAGTACGGTCGTTCCAGCCGGCAGGTTGATATCATAACTATGCTGCATGGGTTCGAATTTGAGCGCTGAGTTCAGAGCACGCTGGAAGTCCACGAACTCCACCATCTGTCCGTCCTGCTCCAGCAGGATATTGGCTAAGGTCGCATCGCTCGATTGCAGCTGAACGAAGATCGTCACGTTGTAGTCCGACACGGTGGTACCATCCTGCGCCGTTACGCGGAGCGTGCGGTTATTGCCGTCCGTGATCACTTCCACCGTCTGGAAGCGGTCATCCGACGCATACTGCACGTCTATTTCGCTCGTGTTCAGTTCGAGGGAATAGTAGTGACGTCCCGGTTCGAACTCCTCGAGCGCCTTGCCGTTGATCATGATTCCCGTGAGGTCGGCGCAATGACTCGGCTCCGAGAGGATAGTCACGCTGTACACCTGCTCCGCCCCCTTCTCGCTGGTGACGGTGATCAAAGTCGGATCCAGTTCGCCGATTCCTCCGTTCTCCATAACGATCTTCTGTCCGGGATGTCCCGCCAGATAGGTAATGGACGGCATTACTTGCTCCGCCGTCTTGACAGCGGGAGCCGGCAGGGTCACCGTATAAGAGGAGACAGCCGGGCTGAAGTTCGGGATGGGTTCGCCGTCGATGAGGATAGCCGAAAGGGTCTTGTCCTCGCTCTTGGGCAGGTCCACACGCATCTTATACTCCTTCTTGTCCACGCCGTTCTCCGCCGTAACGGTAATGTGATACGTCACGCCGTTATTCTCATAAACGGGATTTACGTCTATCGTCTGAACCGCCTCCGCCGCAACGGGCTGGATATAGATGCTATCCGCCGCATAGATCGGATCGGAGGTGTAGTCCTCGCGCGAAGCGGCGAACTCGCTATAATCGACCCCGTCAATGAGGATGGCGCCGAGCAGCGTATTCGCCGACGGAGTAGTCGGATAAGTCCATGAATAGGTATGCAGAGTATTTTTGCTGTCGAACACCTTCCATTCCATTTTCTCGGGACGCTGGATGAAGACTACCGAGTCCTGCTCGAACTGACACGTGAACAGGAGCGTATCCTTGGCGTCCATGCGCGCCTTGACGCAAGCGTCCGCCTCCATACCCAGTTCCTGCATTGGAGTGCCGTTGAGTTCGAACTGGGAGATCATACCGGACGTGTTGACGATCGGGTCGAGACGGCGGACGGTGTAGGTCTGACGGGTCTTGCCGTCCTCCGCCGTAACGGTCAGAGTAGCGCTGTCCGTTGTATATTCAAGGTCCACGAGTTGGTACAGACCGCTCTTCTTCTCATACTCGATCTCCGGCAGTTTGTCCAGACGTACCGAATAGATGAAGTTGGTCGCATCCACCGTCTTGATACTGTCGCAGGTGAAAGACTCCAGTAATGCATCGCTGCTCTTCATCTCGCGGAAGATATACACGGTATTCTTGCTGGTTCCGTTCTCTGCGGTCACTTTGACGGTCACTTTTCTGTTGTTCTTTGCCACCTCAAACCGTTGATGCGGGCTTTCCGGCTCAATGGTGAAGTCCGGCAGTGCCTGAGTGCCATATGGCAGGTTGATATAGGTCGTGTCCCCCTGCTCCGTGGTCGGATAGCCTCCGAACGTAGCCGTATAATCGAGCGAGGTCACCGGCGCGCGCTTGAGCACAACGGTATAAATGGTACTGTCCGGTATCTCGGCGTGCGCGTTCTCACCGTAGTTGACCACTTTCGCTTTCAGTTCGCCATTCACCCACTCGCCATTATTGAGCCATTCAATGGTCTGCGTCTGGTCGTGTACCGCGCCGGAGAACTTCATATCCGGGATAGCTGTGATGATCTCATTGGGTCCCAGCGTATAGGTAAAGACGTTGTCACTCGGGGTGATATCCTTACCGTTAATCGTCGCTTTGGTCAACGCCGAGTTGTACACGAAGCGGACATTACGGATTTGGAGATCGCTACTCTTCGATTCTGAGCCGTTATAAATAGTGATACTGCTACCGCTTATTTCGCTCGAGCAAAGCAGAATATTCAATTTCTTTACTGTGAAATCATACGAAAGCGCTTGAGTCATTGTTGACCATTCTCCCAAATTACTATAGGAACCGGTCATTGTATGCGTTATCTTAGTGTTATCATCCGTTCCCAGCGCAATCCATGCATTGAATTTCGAGATACCATAAGACATTATCGGGAGATAGTCAAATTTGAACTCTTCAGGCGTGTTTCGGAATGTTAAACCAACTGTCAAGTCATTTGTAAACGATACTTTTGTACCTCCACCAATTTTCACACCATCAGGCAAACTCAGAGAGCCCAATGTCATAGCTCCCGGCAAGGAGCTGTTAAGCGCACCGCCACGAATGGTTGCCAAGATTAATTCTTTGTCGCTAATACGCGTAACCTCCTTACCAGTATAATACGTAAAGGTAGATACGACCGGCTCATAGATAATCCCGGCAAACAAGTCTGCAGGAACTGTCCAACCATGTGGGCGATACCCCGTTGACGGCTTAGTTCCTTCTACTGAAATCTTGCCCGTCAAATTTGATCTATAGAACGTTACGTTGTCTTTTGTTTTCTCCCAACTAAACGTGAACGGTGCCTCGTCTTCGTTGTAGAACCAGCAAACGCTGTATGTCTCGCCGCCTGTTACGGTCAGCGTAATCTGCTTGTTCTTGGTGTCCAGATCGGAGTTCGTTACCGTTGCACCTCCGAAAGCAGTGCCTACGAAATCGGTCTTCTCCGGCTGGACGGTCACGTTCACGATATAGTTATACACATCCGGGTTGAAGTTCTTGACCGTTGTTCCCAGGAAGGTAAGGTCTTTGAGTTTGCCGACCGTATCCGCTTCCATCTCGGGAATGATGTTGTACGTCACATCATCTTCGCCCTCGCGGTTCGCAACAGCCACCAGTTTGGCGCCACGACGGACACCGCCGTTGTACAAGAGCACAGCCTGCTCGGCATAGTTCTTTTCGTATCCGGTTATCTCGAACGACTTGGTACCGTACGGAACGGTCACTTTGTTGTCGCCCGCTTTCGGGGTGCTGACAGAATCGGTTACCGTATTGCTGTCTTTGTCCACATAACTGTAATGAATCTTTTTGATGACGTTAGCGCCCTCCGGCACGGCTACGTTATAACGGATGGAATAGGTCCGCGTCGCCTCGCCGCTCTCGCTGGTCACCGTAATCTTGGTAACGCCGGTGATGGGTGCTTCCTCATAGTGGATGAGCTGCCCCTCTTCCGCCTTGGTATAGGTTACGATATAGGGTTCGAACGTACCGAACGGCACATCATCGTACGTGAAATTCATCGTGTTCACATCCTTCGCCTCACCGTTGATGGTCAGACTACCTAACTTGGTGTTGTGCGATTTCGTCACGGGGAAGGCGATCGTGTATTCCGTCTCCGTACTGTCCTGCGCCATTACATGGATACGGACGGTATCGTTCGGACGGCACATATAGGTAGTGATGGTCTGGTTATCGAGCTGACCGACGGGGAAGACGTTCGGCACTACCGTCGTTCCCTGCGGCAGGGTGACGGTATAATCATGCTCGTCCGGCTCGAAGCCTGCGAGTTTCTTTCCGCCGACGAGGATGGTTTTGAGCAAGGCGTTGCCGCTCTTGTTACGCGTGTACGCGATTATATAGGTGTTGGTAGCACCGCTCTCCGCCACAACTACAACCCGCTGCTCCGTCTCACTGACGGTATAGCTCATTACTCGCTGCCCCGCCTTGGCGGTAACGCGGATGTCCGGCATGTCGGCACCCTTGTCCAACAGGAACGGACCGTAGTTATTCTGAGTAGCGACAAAATCAAGGTGCTGGCCACCCGGCAGGGTCACCAACTCGATATTCTCCAGCGTCGCATCGCTGTTCTTGACTACCGAATAGGTTACCGTGTAGTCGGTAGCGTCACCTGTCTCAGCCACCACGTGGAATTTCCATGTTCCTTCGCTGACCTGACCAAACGTCACCATCTGCGACGCATCGCCCTTCACATAGCCGAGCTCCGGATAAGCAACACCCGAAGTCCAGGTGAAGGTATAATCCTTGACGCCCGGAGCAAAACCGTTTATCTCCACACCGTCCGCCGTGATAGAAGCCAGTTCGGTCCGGCTGACGAGGGTACGGGTGAAGGCGATATAATAGGAAGCCGAGGCGCCCAAGGTATCGCTCACATGCAGCCAGCACGTATCCGCCACCCACATCGTCACCAGTTTCTGCGACGGGTCGGAAGCCACGCCTTCTACCAACGGGTGCGTTGTCGTGAACGTTGCCTCATAATGATCCAGCGTAGGCAGGAATCCTGCTATTCCCACACCGTCAATGCGGATATCCGCCAACTGCACACTTGCCGCAGGAACCGGCGAGAACGTGATTATATAGGTATTCGACGCCCCCATCTCGGGAGTCACCAGAATCTTTGCGTCTCCGGATTTCACCGGCGAAGTGATCGTCACCTGCTGACCCGGCGCCTTGTCCACCGTAATAAGCGGACAGGTGGAGCTTGCCAGCATGACATTGTAACGCGTCGTCTGCGGATCAAAGTCCTCCAGCGCCACGCCGTCCAGATAAATCATCTCCAGGAACGCATTCTCGGAGAGCTGGATCCTGAAGAAGATCTTATACTCGCGTTTGGCTCCGCTCTGGGCGGTGACGGTCACGATCTGTACCGTATCCTCGAGCACGCTCAGTACGCGCTGCGTCTCCTCCGCTTTCGTATAGGAAACGGCAGGAATCGTGCTCACGCCCTCCGGCAGGGTCACATGGTATTCCGTCACCTCCGGATCAAACCCGATCGAATAGCCCTCCACACGCAGATCCGCCAAGGCGGTGTTGCTGGAGGTAGCCACGGAGAAATGGATTATATACGAACGGCTGGCTCCGCTCTGGGGACGCACCGTGATACGGTAGTCGCCATGAATACCGCCCGAACGGGTGGTAACGGTCTGGAACTGCTCGTCCTGCTTTTCAAACGTCACCTCCGGCAGTTCCGTCGTACCCTGGGGCAGGTTCACCCAATACTCATTGACCTCGGGATCGAAGCCTTCCAGCTCCACACCGTCCAGTTTGATGGACTTGAGCGTATTGTCCGTATAGGCATCTACGGAGAAAGCGATCAGGTAAATGGTCGTATTGCCGTTCCCTGCCGTCACGGTGATACGTGTCGTACCGTTCACCGTTCCTTTGTTAATGGTGATCGTCTGGAACTCGTCATGCGGAACCGCCGCTATCTCGGGAACCTCCGTCGAACCGATAGGTAACTTATACGCATAACTGGTCACCTCCGGACGGAAGCCCTCCAACGGTACACCGCCGATGGTGATACCGTTCAGCGTGGATATCTCCGATTTCTCGGTGGAGAACACGAGTTTGTACACCGACTGGTCCCCGTTACCGGCGGTGACGGTGATACGCGTCATTCCGTCAATACCGCCTTCCGAGATGCTCACCTGCTGGTACTCGTCTCCCTCCGTATAAGTGATCTGGGGCAGCGAGGTGGTACCTAACGGCAAACGTACGTAATACGTCAGGTTCGTCGGCACGAAGTTGGACAGCGTCACGCCGTCGAGCCGGATCGCATTCAGATAGGTATAGGAGGAAGCCTCCAACTTGAAGGTCAGTTTGTACGTCTTGGCGTTCTGGTTACCCGGCGTAGTCACCTTGATCAATGCCTGTCCGCCGTTCAGGTTCTCCAAAGCGGGTTTTGTCACTACAATCGTCTGCTCGCCTTCGGGATATGCGGAGACCGCCTCTATCTCCGGCACTGCCGCCGTGCCTACCGGCAACGACACTTTATAGTTCGACTGAGACGGTGTGAAACCCGGAACCGATTTTCCGTTCACCTTGATATCTTTCAGGGTGTTGTCCGCCAGCAGAGCGACTTTGAACGTCAGGGTATAGGTTGCCCTCGTCGTGCTGTCAGCCGCCGTTACCACGACCGTTGCAGTGCCCGTCGTGGACGTAGCCTGGGTGATGGACACCTGCTGCTTGTCCTCCTGCTTGTCCACCGTAACTATCGGCGCGGAGGTCGATCCGTACGGCAACTCGACGTTGTAGTTGTACTTCGATGCGCTGAAACCCGGGATAGCCGTCGTGTCCGTTCCATAGACATACGAGATACCCGCCAACTTGGCATTGGTACTCGCTGCGCGCTGGAACTGGATACGGTAAACCGTTGTGGACTTGCCGTCCTCCGAACGGACTGTGATGGTCGTCGGCACGTTTTCCAGGTTACCCTTTACGACCGTGATCTCGCTTCCCGACAACTTACGTCCGGGGAAAGTCACCGTCTTACCCCGCGCATTCGTCAGCGTTCCTACACCGCGATAGGCGGTCACGTCCGGCAACTCCGTCGCCGTCTCGCCCAACGAATAGACCTGCACGTCCGTGCTGTTCGGATCAAAACCTTTCCACACTTTGTCTCCGACCTCCAGCTTGTCAATTTTGGACGAATAAATGAGCTCCACATCATCCACATACAGCGAGTTCCCCACGTACAAACCGTCGTTTGCACGGAAATTGGGATAGTTGGACGCCGAGAAAAGCATGTTGCATTTCTTGGGCGCATTGTCGTTCATGTAATAAATAGGCACGCGGATGTTGGTCCATGCACCGTAGGTCTTGCGCTCACGCCACCATCCTTCGGCTACCTGACCGCCCGCCGCCGTCGTCCGGCACTCGTTGCCGTCCAAGGCGATACGGATATCCGACTCCTCGTCGGTCCTGTCCGTCGAGGTACAACCTTCGTTCTTGTTCTTGTAACTCGAACCCTGCGCCGTTCCGGACCAGGAATAGTACAGAATATGGAAATCCTCCTTGTCCGTGTTGTCCCCCAGACGTTTGATCCATACCGACACCGAGTCGGGACGGTGCGTGAAGGCATAACCGCCATATGTTCCCGCCGTCGCCGTACCCGTATTCAGACTTTCCAGATACTGCCATGCCGTACCCAAAGAGAAATACGCCGGACTCGTCTCCGTAATATTTGCCGCACCGACCTCCATATCCTGAACCATCAGGCAATAACCGGTGCGACCGGTCTCTTTGTTCGCAAAATTAAAACGGAAGGTCAAACCGATTGCGGACTGCTCCACATTGGATGCGTGCCAGTATTTCGGTTGTTCTTTGCCGTCAAACGCCGAACCGCTCCAGTCCTCAAAATGGGGATCCGGCAACTGATAATCATCTGCATACACAGTCCACGGCATCACAATCATCACCATCAGGACCAATACATGCTGTAAAAATTTCCTCATATTAATATTTTTATTAAAATTATTTACTTTTTAGGGCTCAAAACAGCCCATTTTTTAGCGAGTGCAAAATTACTGCTTTTTTGTCAACCCCACAATAGCCATCGTTATGAAAAAATATACGATTATTAAGCGCGCACGCGGGTACGCCCCCACAAGAGATCCGGAACCGCCCTTTTCAGCTTGCCCATTGAAATCGAAAATGCACCCGAAATAGTGAGTATTTTAGAACATTTTTATCAAAAATAGCGGCTATATGAAACAAAAATGCATTTTTTTTACATTTTTTTGCAAAAAAATTTGCACATGTCAGAAAAAAGCAGTACTTTTGCACCCGCTTTCGAAAAAAGGAAGCGAATCGATCTAACTTTTACGGTTAAAAGTTGCGGAAATAGCTCAGTTGGTAGAGCACGACCTTGCCAAGGTCGGGGTCGCGAGTTCGAGTCTCGTTTTCCGCTCTTTTTTTTTGCACTTTACAAGTGTAAGCCCAGATGGCGGAATTGGTAGACGCGTGCGTTTCAGGTGCGCATGCCGCGAGGTGTGCAGGTTCGAGTCCTGTTCTGGGCACTCGCTTGAAAATGAATCAGGAGGACTGCTAGTGCAACGATAGTCCGACTGAAGAGCGAAAGCACGGCGAAGATTCATATGAGCGACTTGTTCGCGAATCGTATTGAGCCGTTGCTGGCGCGAAGCGCAGGTGGTGAAATTGGTATACACGCTACTTTGAGGGGGTAGTGGTCGCAAGATCGTGTGAGTTCGAGTCTCATCCTGCGCACATAAAAAAACAAAAAAAATCGACATGAAAAATGCCGGTTTTTTTGTTTTATTGACATAACGTATCCTGTTTTTATATGAGCTCATATCCACTACTCTCTTTTCAGTCCAATAGCATACACCGGGGAACTGTCTATGAACCCTTTTCAAGCCATACACCTTCGGACATAACCATTCAAACGATCACCCCTTGTTCGTCACCGGCTCACCGTCATAACAGCCCAGTCGTTTTCGACGAGGAAGGATGGACGGCCAGCACCGATACCGGTCAAAGCGGTCTGGACACACCCAGCATGCCCGTTCAGGGCATAACGCCATTGGTTCTCTTTGCCGTAGTGTACGCTATATACGTGATTATCAAACGAAAACGGGCAGTCCGTTCCGCACTTTTGGCAGCGTTGTTCCTGTGTCTTCTTCCGCTGCCCTGCCTGGCGGATATCAGTTTGCTTTTCAGTATGCCCGGCGGTCACTCGGGCGACAGTATCGCCGTCACTCCGACCCTGAGCGACATCCCGGACGGGACGCCGCATCTGTGCTGGAACCTCTATTATGACGCGGCATGCACGCACGAGGTGAGCGGAACGAGGTTTTTCGTGGCACGCGGCGGAGCCGCCAACACCGTCTATTTCACCGCCCCGCCCACCGGCACCTATTATCTTCAGACCACCTTGCGAATCAAGCGCAAATGCGATGCCGAGATTGTGGAACAGATAGCGACCCCGTTCGCCGTTTATCCGTCCGACGCCGACATCGTATTGGTGAGACACCAGCAGGAGGGGGGACAGCGCGTCAACCTGCGGGCGGACATGCCGGCAGAGAAAAAGCTGTACGGCGTCATGACGTTTGACAAGAACACGGTGAACGACGACGGGCTGTCGGACTACGAGCGGTATAACTATTTCCTCTCGCTTCCGTTTGACGTGCGCGTCGGAGACATCTACGGATTCGGCACCTACGGCAGGCACTGGCTGATTGAGTATTACGACGGTTTGAGCCGTGCGCAGAACGGGTACTGGGCAGATTCGGAGCCCAACTGGAAACGCATTACGGACACCGATTCCGTCCTGCACGCCCACCAGGGCTATATGCTCAAACTCAACGCCAACCGGATGACCGCCGACCAGACGGATGTATGGGCGAACGATGCGGATGTCGCCACGCTGTATTTCCCGGCGCTCTCCATGACCGACGCCATCACGACGCAGAACGAGACCATTCCCGCCCTCAGCGAGGCGTACCAATGCACTATCGATTACTCCGCTACGCTCGGCGACGAAGCGGACCGGCGGATCAAAGACAGTTACTGGCGGTGTATAGGCGTTCCGAGCATGGCGGAATGGGAAGGGAGCCTGTTCCCTTGGCGCACGGATGACGTACCGTATCTGTACGAGTGGGACATGAGCGACAACTCCCTGAATGTGGTGTCCGGCATTTCGTTCACCTTTGAAGCCATGCACGCGTACATGGTACAGAACGGTGCGCCGATCATCTGGTACAGCGTCAGTGTCCCCCATGCCGGTATCAGCGCAAGAAACCGCAGCACGGAGGAGCACGAATACGAACTTGTCCTGCTGCAAGACAGCATTGTCTCGGACCGCACGTTCATCCGCCTGTCCGACCGACAGGAGGTGACAACGGATTTCGATTTCTGTTACGACCTGAGCAAAGAGTTCAACCCCGGAAGCAACCTCTATACCCTCATCGGTCACGAACGGGCAGCTGCCAACTGCCTGCCGTTCAGCGGGGACAGTCTCATCATCCCCGTCGGAGTGCAGGCAACATCAAGCGGCGATTACACCCTGTCGCTACGCCGCTATCCGCAGGATCTGTCCGTTGTGCTCAGGGATAACGTGACCGGTCAGCGAACCGTACTCACGCAGAACGACTATACGCTCCATCTGGATGCGGGGTCGTACGACCACCGCTTTGCGCTCGTCATAAGCACCCCAACAGAATCCCCGACGGGCTGGACGAACCACCCATCGGGGAATGAGGTACAAAAACGCTGGCACAACGGCAGGTTGTATATCTACCGTGCCGGCAAGCTGTATGATGCTACGGGCAGATGTGTCCGCAGCGAATAGCGGCACTCAGGCGTAGCGGGCGATGAGTTGGTCCACCACCTCCGGCACACCCACCGTAGCCGGTTTGCGGATATGGGTGATACGGTCCGCCCACATGCCGAACTCCGGTTGACCCGGATCCACGAAATAGATAAGACAGCTGTCCGGCGCATAATGAATGAGCGAAGCGGCAGGATAGACGTTCAGACTCGTTCCTACCACCAGCATGACATCCGCCTCGGAGGCGATCCGGCAGGCCGTATCAAAATACGGCACACCTTCCCCAAAGAACACGATATAGGGTCTCAGCAGCGAACCGTCGGGATGACGGTCACCGTAATGCTGCTCCCATCCCTCCAGCGGCACGGTCGCCAGTTCGTCTTTCTCCGAACGCAGTTTGGTTATCTCGCCGTGCAGGTGAACAACCCCGGTTGCACCGGCACGCTCATGCAGGTCGTCTATGTTCTGCGTGATGACACGCGTTCCGGGAACAGCCTGCTGCAAGCGCGCAATAGCCTTATGCGCAGCGTTGGGCTGCGCCGCCAGCGTGTCCTTGCGGCGGGCATTGTAGAAATCGACACACAACTGGGGATTACGAAGCCATGCCTCGTGCGTACACACATCTTCGATGCGGTATTTCTCCCATAATCCGTCCGAGTCACGAAACGTGCCCAGCCCACTCTCAGCGCTCACTCCGGCGCCGGTAAAAACGACGATGTTCATAATATTATTGGTGATTGGTGATTTATTATTTGAATCCGAAAACGAAATAGACGGCGGCGATGAGGAAGAGGCACGCTACAAAATGGTTCCAGCGCAAGGGCATGCCGAATGCCAGCGCGGAGAACACAACAAAGACAACGAGCGTGATCACCTCCTGAATGACTTTGAGCTGCATCAGGGTGAACGTGCCTCCGTTCCCTTCAAAACCCATCCGGTTCGCCGGAACCTGAAGGCAGTACTCGAAGAAGGCAATGCCCCAAGAGAGCAGAATAACGAAAATAAGCGGCGTAGCGTTCGTAAAGAAACCGGTCTGCTGCAGTTTGAGGTGTCCGTACCACGCAAGCGTCATGAAGATATTCGACGCCAAAAGCAAAAGGATGGTATATAATGCGTTCATTTATGAATGTTTTAATGGTTTAATGTTTTAATGATTTATCCTTTCGGCAAATAATCCGTTTTGATATTGCTCAGGGCGGCGAACATCGAGTCGGACGCCTCGGGATTAAGGGCTTTGATCTGCGCCAGCAAGGCTTTGACTTTCGCCCTTGAACTGACATGCTCAAAGGGGCATAATTTGGGCTGCCTGGCATACCCCCGCATGGCGGCGTAGGCGGTCAGATCGGCTTCGTCGATGAGGCACAACGGACGGATGACCGACAGCGGCATCTTGTCCATCGGCAGGATGGGAGGCATGGTTGCATAAGCCCCCTGGAAAATAAGATTCATCAGCATCGTCTCCAGCACGTCGTCGCGATGATGCCCGAACGCAATCTTGTTACACCCTATCTCCTGCGCCACGTTAAAGAGCGTTTTGCGTCGGTACCATGCGCACAGGAAGCACGGATTGGAAGACGCGTGACGTGCATCCTCGGGAGCTTCGCCTATCTCCACATCGCGGACGAGGAGAGGCACACCGGCTTCGCGGCAGAAAGACTCCAAATAACTCATATCGGACTGATACGCACGTTCCTTGACCCGCACATGCAGCGCGGTCACCTGAAAACGGGGTTTGTAGATCTTCGACCGCTGCCCTAACAACTCTGTCAGCGCCAGCGAGTCCTTGCCGCCGCTGAGTCCGATGAGCACGTGGTCACCGTCCTGCAGCAAGCCGTAGTCCGCACATGCCTGGTGAAACCGCCGGCGCAATTTGGCATGAAGATCAGTCATGATGGATATTCAATGGGTGTTCTGCAAAATATTTCCACAACGGAGCCGCGTGCAGCGCCTGGATGATCTCGCCGTCCTGCAGCATCTCCAATACCTGCGCGGGTTCCATGACATCGACGTGGATATCTTCGGTCTGCTCCTGATGCTGGTCGCGTTTCTTCTCGACGCCGGTAGCGAGGAATGTATAAGACCGGTTGTTATGGTTGGTTGGATTCGGCGAGAGGGTCATGAACAGCCGCCATTCGCCGCCTTCGTATCCGGTCTCTTCGCTCAACTCGCGCTGCGCCGCTTCCAGCGGGGTCTCCCCCGGGTCGATGACACCCGCCACCAGTTCGTAATGGGTCTCGCCCAATGCGTGGCGGTACTGATCCTCCATGACCATCTTGCCGTCCTTGGTGACCGCAATGACGTTGATCCAGTCGGGGAACTCCAATATAAACCACGTCGGTATCTGCGTGCCGGATGGCAGTTCGACGCACTCCTGACGCACGGACAGCCACGGTCCGAGGCGGAGGATATTTTCACTTTTTACCACCTTCCACGGGCGGTTTTTTATCTTGGGATACATGTTATTTATTGGTAATTGGTTATTCTTAGCCCCCAAGGGGCACGATTATTTGACAATTGTCAAATCTTGGTCATTGGTTATTTTACTCATCCGCTTCATCTGGCGGTGGAAGCGGATCGGGAACAGGACAGCAGGGATAGCCAATGCGATGACGAAGGCGATCCACATGCCTTTCGCTCCGAGTCCCGCGGTTGCCGCATCGCCAAAAGGCAACGGATAATAGAACGTCAGGTATATACCCAAAGGCAGCGCGACACCGAGATAGGCGAACAAGGCTATCCGCATCGGTACCCGCACATCCTGTATGCCCCGCAGCATCGCCGCGCCGATACACTGCAGTCCATCGGCATATTGGAGCGTACCCGCAATGACCAGCAGGGTGGATGCAATAGGAATGACCTGGGGATCATCGGTGAAGATATAGGGTATATGATGGCGTCCGAAAATCATAATCGCCGCACCGATGGTATTCATCAGCAGGCACAAGTGAACGGAGGCACGGCTTGCCATGCGCACCGCGTGCAGATCCCCTTTGCCCAACTGGTGGGATACGCGGATCGTTGTCGCCGCACCGATACCGAGCGCCAGCATAAACGTCAGATCCGCCATCTGGTTGGCGATATGATGCGCCGCCAGCGCCTCTTTGTTAATCCAGCCGATGATCACGAACGATGCGGTGAAGAGGAACGCCTCCGCGAAAGACTGCAAGCCGATCGGCACGCCCAGCGTAATCAGATGCTCCACCTCGCTGCGGTTCACCAGCCACGAACGGATCGCCGTCACATAACTCCTCCACTCGCGTTTGAAGCATATCACCGCCATGAAACATACCGGCATCAGGCAGCGGGACAGGAGCGACGCCCATCCGGCACCTGCCGCACCCATCGGAGAGAAACCGCAGTGACCGAAAATGAAGATCCAGTTGAGTCCTATATTGAGCAGGTTGCAACCGAGCGTAATGAGCATGGCTACGGTCGTGTTACCGAGTCCCTCGAGGAACTGCTTGCAGAAACAGAACAACAGGAACGGCACAATAGACAGCACGATCAGGATGTAATACGGTCGTGCGCAGGCTACCACCTCCGGCTCCTGACCAAACGCATCCAATAGAGGGATACACGGCGCCAGAATAAGCAGGGAGAACACGCACAACAGCAAGGTGAAGACCACTCCGTTAATGAGATAGGCACTTATCTTGAGGCGTTTTTCGGCTATATAATCCGTCTTGTCACCTGGTTCGGACAGCGCTTTCTCGATGCGCCCTGTCTCATGTCCCACCAAGGGCGTTACCGCCATCACCGCGCCCATGGAGAACACCATGACAGTAAAGAACAGTGCATTGGAGAAGGACACCGCCGCCAGATCCGCTGTGCCGTAATGACCCACCATGATAGAGTCCGCTAACCCCACCATCGCCGCACCCAACTGGGTCAGCATTACCGGCAACGCAACCTTCAAGTTCCGCTTGTAGTAAGGAAGATATTGAGAGAATGTATTAATGATTTAATGTATTATGTATAAATGTATTATGTATGATGTATTATGTATGATGTATTATGTATGATGTATGATGTATTATGTATGATGTATGATGTATTATGTATGATGTATGATGACCCACAAAACCCTTTGACTCAAAGACATAAACATATAAAACAATTTTCGTTTCAAATCGTCGGCACTTTTTTGAACGGAACGCGGTGCTGGGAAGCAACGCGTTCCGAACAAATACATAACCTTACGAATTTAGATTCATAGGTATTCTTTCATTCTTTCACGGCTTTTCTGCGTCGGATGTACACGACCGAGGAGAAAAGAACCGCCATCATCATCAAGGGCAGTACGGCATCGCCGATGGGAGACTCGTCCGACCTGCCCGTTTCACCACCGACATCAAAGCCCCTACGCGGTCCGGCGGGCGCTTGTGCCGGCGAATAACTCTGGGTCGTAGTCGCTTCGCTAACCGCCGAAGTTGCTCCTACCGGCGTTATCTGCGGAGCATAAGCGCTTCCGGAGCCCTGCAACGTGGCACTCTGCCATTCCATACTGGTCTGTGCGTTCGCGGGTATCAGGCACGCTGTCAGCGCGCCCAATACCATGATTATGGTAATTACTTCCAAGAATTTTTTCATATCTTTCATTCCTTTCACTTTTCAATTATCCACCTATTATTCCACACGTGCGCCGCGCGCGTCATAGATCACACCGTCTTTCACAATGTACAGAAGACCATCAATCATAATCTTATGGGCTCTTCCCTTCAGGGAGGAGTCGGAGGTAGGCTCTACGTCCGTAGGTGTCTGAACAATCGGCGAGATCTCCAAAGCAAACCGTCCGTTGTACGTACCTGCGTTCAGATTAATCGTGTAATCGAGTGCGCTCAGGCTCGTGCGGATTCCGGTCTCGTTGTCGATAAGCGTTACGCCTACTCCGTTCGTTCCTTCAGGAATAGCGAAGGTGTAATCACCGTTGCTTGTAATCTTCACGCCAACCGGTATCACCGTCGTCTGTTCACTCATCGGCAATACGTTACCGGCTACTTCCGTGACGGAAGGACCATCTTCCATGATCGTTGTAACCATGGTGTAGATGTTCGAGCGAGACTTATTGAACTCCTTACTTAAATCGTAGTTGAAATCGAAGCCCGTCGTTACGTTCTCCTCGTTGGTCAAGCGAACGAAAGTCTGATCAGCCTTTTCACCGGCTTTCTGCAACTCGATGCAGAACTCGGTATTTGTCGGAGCCGTGCGTTCACGAGCTACGATAGCAGCAGGTGTAACGTTCACGTTCGACCAATAGATGGATGTTCCCGCATATTGTACCAAGTATGACCACGTTGCCTTGAAGGTGAAGGTGGCGGATCTCGTTACAGACAAACTCTTGTCATTCCAGTTTATCGTATATAAGTACGGCAGACTTGGAGTTGACCAATCTATCACACCGTCCTCGTCACTCCAGTCAATCTGCGTGCCTCCGTTCGTTACATGCAAATCGCTGCTATAGTTCGCGAAGCTTGGTACACCGATACAATGCCAGTAACTGTCTTTCAAGCGACGGTCGTCTCCACCCTCAAAGCGCGGACCAATATGGCACTCGTAACCATCTTGGTCAATTTCAATCAAACGGTTGGTAGCTTGGATATCCTCTACATCTGCGCTGGACGGGAAGTACAGATATACATTCTCAACGTTATTATTCCAGACTTCGGAGCTCTCCGTCATCTCATCCAAATCCAGTGCTAAGATGTAACCTTCGAATGCCTTCATCGTGAAATCATTCCGATCTTTCGGCATAACGAACTTCCAGTTAGGATCACTATCCGCCCAGAAGCCATTCTTCGCACGTCCTTTACCGTCGTAGTATTCAAGGATCCAGTGTTTGCCGTACGTACCGAATCCGAACACCTCGCTCAGTTTTACCTCAAACGGGAAGGAGATATAGAACAAATCACGCTCATATTTGCTCAAACTTGCAAGTCCGTGTCCTCCCGTTCTCTCCTTGTTATTTACAGTGTATTTATTGAACATCAACGCGCCATAAACCGTTTTAACTTCGGACAACGAACCGCCATCGAAAGTAATCTGCTTTGCATCTTCCTGGTGATCACGGATAATCATCAAGTCTGCCTCAATTGCCAGATCAGTAGTGATGTCCCCATCCGGTGGTAAAAATGCCTTAATCAGTCGGTTTGTCTTGAAGTCATAAACTACTCGTACCGGATATTTGTCCGTGCTCGAACCATTAATCAGCAATACCGAGTCGGTAATTAACGGACCACTACCGCCGAAATACTGAATCTTGTCGCGGTACTTAGCGGTTAACAACGCTTTTGCTCCCGGTTGAGCTTGGATGTCTGCCTCATAGATCCAGTTCTGGTCATCAATGAACCTCATCTCATAATCATTCAAACCACTCACTTTGCCACCTCCGGCCGTTGTCAAGGCTTGTCCATTTTTGTCAAACATCTTCGGACTACCTTCCAATACGAGGAACCGGTCGGAAACTGTGGTTGAACCGCTGATATACGCACGGCTAATCTTGTTCGTGCGCTTATCCCACATGAAGCGTACATTCGCATAAGCCTCGATCCACTCGTTGGTATAGGTATCGCTAACCAAGGTATCGGAGATACATTCGCTATAGTCATTCGCAATACAGAACTTGATATTCTTACCTTGATTGACGAAGCGCATATAGTAATGCGTATAGTTGTGCTCTGTTTCTGCGTATTCCGAATATGTCATCCCATTCGTGCCGGAAGTCTTGTAGTTGGACCATCCGCCATCAGAAACATCCGTACGGATATAGTAGTTACCGGCATAATCACCATCGAAGGTCGCTGTAGCGTTCTTGTCTGCATCTTGCGTCACCTTATAGTTGTAGATACCCTTAGCAGTAGCACCTAACGTAACGGCAGAGCCGGCATTCCAAACAGGATTACCGCTTCCGTCGATAGACGTACACTTCTGCAAAAGGATCGACGGCGAAGAATCATATGATATGTAGAACGAAACGATATCTTCCGCATTCGCTTTCGCCTTGATGACACGTGAGGGGTGATTCCAGTTGGCATCGTGTGCGCCATTTGACCATGTAGCCAAATCTTTGTAAACCAGTCGGTAGTCACCTACAGATACCGGATATTCCACATTGACCATCGGTCGCCCGGTACCAAATGAAACAATGAACTCATAATCACCTGTTGCTTCTGTTAAGAGACCACAACGCGTACCATTCTCGCTGGCTCCATCGGTATAGAAATGCCACGGAAGATCATCTGTTCCTGAGTTGATTGTGGCGGTATTGGTGTACCACAAATCATGATCGTTCTTTTGATATTCCTTATGCAGCATAAAGCCGTAGGTATAGTTAGAAGTTCCAAGGGTTACTTTTGCTTTAAATTCAAAACCGCCTGCTACATCTGAAGTAAGCATTATGGGTGTTCCGGTTACTGCACTACCGCCAGAACCTACTCTATATGTATTCACATGCACCATATATCCCGATTCGGTGGAGTTATACTTCATCCAGCAACCGGTTCTAAAGAACGTACCGCCATTGCGTGCCTCGGTGTCTCCATTATACGGGATAAACATAGTGGCTTTGGGATCAAAGTCGCCACGACCGATAAATTCTCCGCCATTAAATGCCTCATAGTTACCATGGTGATTTGGGTCTGCCTCCGCAGTGCTGTAGTTAAAGCCGGTATTATCGAAGGCAATGTTATATGCCCAACTTGCGTAGTTGCTGGCAACATAGTCGTTCGGGATTGCATAGTAGAATATATCCGTAGAACCCAATTGCGTCATTTTGTAGTAAGGTCTGCCACTATTACCCGGTGCACTCTCTTTAGAATCATCAAAGTATGCATCGAACGTCACATACACGTTATCCCATCCGAGGTTGTTCTTGAAGTAAACCGTCGGAACGACCGTATAGTTAGCTACAATCGTTGCCGCAGCGGTAGTATTGATTGTGGTCGATGCTGCGCCGGTATTGTCGAAGGAAACAGAACTACCGCCTGTCTCGGACCAACTGCTAAACGCATATCCCAAGATTTCCGGAGCAGAGATAGCAGTCGATGAACTTGCCGAAGCGTACACTTTTGTAGCCGGATAGAGCACATCGCTACCACACTTGAATTGTACCACCACTTCGAAGGTCGTCTCGAAGCGTGCATAGAGCGTGTGGTCGGCAGCGATACTAACAAGCGTCTCTGCTGTAACAAGCGAACCTTCACCTGAAGGTGTAGTGTACCAACCGAGGAACGTGTCATCTCCGGAATGGACAGCTGTCGGCAACTCGCCATATGCAGAGCCGAATGTCACCTCTTTCTCGTCCGTACCGCACGTACCGCTATTCGTCGCGGCATCGAACGTTACGGTATAATTGTTAGCCGTCCATTTCGCGTGCAACTCCAGAGCATCGTCATTTACCCAATTACCGCCAGCGTTAATCCATGTGTTGCCTGTCTGCCAAGCGCCACTCGCATTGATCAGTTGCGTTCCGGAACCACCTTCTGCGGTATAATAGCCGCCGAAGGTATAGCCGTCTTTCTCCGGAACGGTAATGTCCGACGTCAAACCGGTATTAGCATCAAAGGTCACACTGACGCTTGTCGTTCCGGTGGTTGTCGCCTCATGATTATTGAGCGTAATGGTGTAGTTGTTCGCCGCAAACGTAGCCGAAACCGTTATATCGTCATCCGGCATGGAGAAGGTCGCCGGAGTGGTGGTTGCATCCGGGCTCGGCGTAACGGTTCCGCTTGCGGATTTCGCAACAGACCAGGTCGTGAAGTGGTATCCGGTTGCCGCAGAAGCCGCTAACTCAATCGTCTGGGCATAATCCGCTGAAGTATTGGCACTTACCGGATCCAGACTACCTACCTTAATCGTATAACTACCATGTGAAGGCGCTGTATAAGAGATATCATGGTTGTTGAGCGTATAGCAAGCATACAAGGTCTTGGTTGCATTCATCGTCACATTAATAGCACGGTTGGTGTCATCTATCTTGCCTGTTGAACCTGCTGCGTTCGTGTACCAGCCACTCCATGTATAGCCTTCCTTGGCTGCAGGACCGGTCAGGGTTACTACATCGTCCTCCAGCACCCAACTGCCGCTTGCGGTCTCAGGACTGGTAGTAATGCTACCGTCTGTTCCGTTAACCGTACCTATTGCATAGTTCAACTTGTATGCCGTAGGATAAGTAACGGTCAATTGGTTCGTAGAAGAGTTAAACGTAAAGGTATAGTTACCTGTAAAGTCTGTTGTAAGACCAATATTGGATTGTCCTATTACGCAGGAATTTGCTACATTACTTTCACGAGTAATCGTTGTCGTGTTCTTTCCGTAGTACTGACCTCCTATAAGCAGTGTGACACCGTTGTCTCCGCTATAGGTGTGATTTGCTTCGGTCATGTTCACGGTTGCTTCATAAATACCTGAACTGGTTTCCGTCATCGGGTATGACCATCTCCATGAGTCGAATCCTCCGCGAACATAATAAACGTCAGTAGGATAAGAAATACTTAATTGGTTATTGCTCTTATTCCAAGTGAAGGTATAACTACCCGGCATGATAATACAGATACGACCGTTTCCGTAATCGGTGCTGAGCGTAGCATTGGCAATACTTCCTGTAATCTTGCCACCTTCAGCAGAATTATAACCATACCAACTATCATCTGCTAATTTATGAACCTTAAACTCAATCACCTTATCTACATCAGCAACTCCGGCTGTGAAGGTGAAGGAAGAAATATTGCCCTCTTCGATGGTAGGACGATAGAGTTTGCCGTCTTTCCATGCACGAGTTTGGGAAGCGTCAGTACCGCCATCCGCGTTCTTTCCACTGTTTCCATAGTGAACTACATAACCGGACGAGCGGTCAGGCTCCCATGTAGCTTGCAGAGTAACATTACCCGTTACGCAGATATAGGTCGTTTCTTTCTCCTCTCCGCTGGCGTCTGTCAACTGACCGTTTCCGGGACCGGTGTAATACGTCACGGTTTCTGCACCAGTCTTTACCCATTTGGAGAACATATAGCCGGACTTAGGAGTAGCCGAAATTGCTACTGCCGTTATCTGACCAACCGATTTGGAAGCATCAGCAACTGTACCCTTATCGTTATCCTCCGAATTCATCGAAACGGTATAAGTTGTCTCGGTGAAGACAGCAGTAAGTGTTTTGCTTGCGGCTGTCGCATTCACTTTAACAGGGTTAGAAGCGGATGTATAATCGGAAGCAATTGTCACGCCGCTCACTACATCCCATCTGGTAAACGTAGCACCCGATGCCGGTGTAGCCGTCACAGCAGCACTCTTTGTCTCAGGACCGACATTGGTCAGCGAAGTGGTACTAACAGAACCTAAGTATTCGTTGTTTACGTCCACACTAACGGTACGCATGATTTCGGAGAAAGTACCTGTCAGCGTAGAAGCTGCTGTCGGTTGGAACGTATTGCTTGCCGTATTTGTTGAGCTTGTAAACGTACCGCTACCGGTTGCTATTGACCAACTGGTGAACGAATAACCCGGATTTGCACTAGCATTAATAGAACCACCAGTTACCTGTCCCATCGAAGTAGCCACTGTCGGCGAAACTGTACCACCAGCCGCTGGAGATGCACTTGCGCTTACATCAAAGGTATTCTCCTCATAGCAAGCATAGAGTGTCATGTCAGCATTCATCTTTACCGAAATAGCTTGGGCTTCATCTTCTATATGACCTGTTGTACCACCAGCGTTCGTGTACCATCCTTTCCAATGGTATCCCGTCTTGGCCGCAGGACCGGTAAGCGTTATGTCAGAACCGCTTGCAATATGACTACCGCTTGCTGTGGTCGGGCTGGTAGAAATACTACCATCTGTACCGGCTACTGAACCGATCGAATAAGTCAGTGTATAGGTTGTCGGGTATGTAATGGTCATAGAACCCGTAGAGCAGTTGTACGTAAACGTGTAAGTGCCGGCTATGGTCGTGGTAAACTTCACATCATTGGTTCCATCCAACGTCCACGTATCGCCGTCACCCATTTCGCCGGTTCCTGTTTGACCATGGTATTCCTCATCCACAAGATCGTATACATTAAATTTGTACTGTGTTCCTGCAGAGGTCAGGTTGGCAGTAATGGTCATCACACCAGCAGCAATAGTAGCAGACGCATAACTGCTATTATCCGTTGCACTCCAACCTGCCATACCTGCTGTAGTAACGTCGCTTGCCACCGTAGATCCACGAAGAATAAAGCGGTGCGCATAGTTCGGAGTTACGCTACCTGTACCGGAAGCGGTGACGGTTGTCGGGTTAGTGGTGGTGGAAGAAAGGCTTACATTTGTACCTGTCTTGCTCCAATCCACAAATTTCCAGCCGGTAGCCGGAGTTGCGGTAATGGATTTGCCTTCTATACCTACTTGCTGGTCTCCGCTCGGCGAAACGGTACCATGGTCACCATTGTTGAAGGCAACGGTGTATTTGTCTTCCGTATAGCAAGCATAGAGCGTCTTGTCGGCATCCATCGTTACAGCATATGCTTTCGTAGCACATTGTTGCACACCGGAACCATCAGAATTCAAATACCATCCTTTCCAAGTATAGCCTGTCTTTTCGCTTGGAGCAGTAAGAGTCACCGTATTTCCACTAACTACCTTGCTGCCACTTGATGTGCTCGGGCTTGAAGTAATGCTACCATCTGTACCGGCTACAGAACCGATAGCGTAGGTCAGCGTATAGGTGGTCGGGAAAGTAATAGTTACGGTAGGCGAAGCAGGTGTTGAATAATCCACCTTTATCTCGTAATTACCCGCGATATCGGCACAAATATTGATATTTTCACTTTCATTATTACTTATACCCATTGTTCGCGCACCGAAATCGCGATAATAATACCAATCACTACTACCATCGGTAGTCAGGGTATACCATGTATTGCTAGGATGATTGACAACTTTAAAGTTAAAGTCTGTATTGCCACCTCCATTATTTGTTGATGATAAGGTAACAGTATAATAACCAACATCCTCGGTTGAATGACCGGATTTTTTTGTCAACCAATGGTCAGTAACCCAATAGTCCCCGAATGCAGTACTACCCTTTACTTTCCAATTAGTTGACAAATCCTCTTCATAATTAGCCACAACACTTGCTGCTGCGCCGTCACCATTCGAGCGAATGGTAATCGGGTTAGTGGTGGCACCGCCTCCGTCCGTACGCGTACAATTCGTCAGCGTCCAACCAACAAACGTATAACCGGTACCCGCCGCAGTTGCCGTAATAGTTCTGGTCGTGGTATAGCCTACATCCGTCGCCGAACCGGAAACTGTCGGTGCGCTATAACTCGGATCACCAACATCATAGGAACAAGAAGTCGAAAGGTCAGACATAATCTCCGTCCACTTGGCATACAGGGTGATATTGTCGGTATAAGCCGTTGCACCCAACGATGTAACATCTGTTCCTGAAGCACAATTAGAAGTCGTGAACCAACCGCCAAACGTATAACCGGTCTTGGTAGCCGAATTCAAACTTGTAGCTGTTCCGTAGGTATGCGTCGTCGGATGAGCCGAAGGACTCTCTACGTGACTTCCGCTAAATGCCACATTCCCCTGATCCTTATAGGTAATGGTATATTGATCACCGGCAAAGTTCGCAGTAATGGTGTGTCCTGCTTCTGTCGCCGTTACCGTAGTCGTTGCAGATGTGGTCGATGCTACCGATGCTGTTATATTATTGGAGGTCCAATCAACGAAATGATAGTTGGTGTTCGGTGTTGCCGTAATCGACGGGTGAAGATTACTATTATTCGCATATACTGTTCCCGAAGGACTAACCGATCCATTCGAGCCTGCTGCGATAGTTGTACTAAATGCCGTCTCACCGGTTACACTGACAGACGAAGAGCGTGCTTGCTCTACACCGGAACCATTATACAAAATAACCACATATGAATTCGCCCCGGTATTAATACCTCCCGTCATAGTCCACGAGGCACTATTTGAGGATGCGTTAACATTATCCGGTCCTTCATAGCCCGACCCGTTGTAAATACGATAATACCATCCCGTTGTTGCACCAGTAGATGAGATATCAAGTGTCACTTGACCAGCAACCCCTGCAGCCACATAAGCAGGACATGTTCTTGTCGCACTTACAGTCGCTCCGGAAGTAACGGTGATATCTTCGTATTTAGTCGTACTGCCTGCACAATAATCATTGCCGGCAGACCAAGAGATACTTGCCGTGATACGTGCCGAACCGGTAGTGACATATTGGATGTAACCGGTGCTTGAATTGACAGTAGCTACATCTGTGTTACTGGAAGACCAAGAAACAGAAGGCGATGTTAATCCCGTTGTATTCACAGCCGCAGTCATATTACCACCAACTGCGCCATTCGCAGGAGCCGTACTCCAGGAAGCCACATAAGGAATACATTGTCCTGTCAAGTCAGTACCATCGTACATAATATACTTATCCGCGGTAATCGCTCCTGTAAATATATTTCCGCCAGTGCGCGCACAAGTGATACTAGTTACTTTCGTTACATTTGTAAATGTATAAGTCAGCCAGTTACCTGTCAATGTGAACTTAGGTGCGCTTCCGGTATAAACATTCACGTTTTGAGCGGAGCACGCTGTTCCACCCACATAAGGTGTACATCCGTTCATCTCAACAGATGCAGCAGTTACATCACCCGTATTTTTGTCACCTACGTAAACATATACAGTAATGTTTTTCACCATAGCAAACTTAACAGTTACTGTAGCAGCAGCATCTGCTGTTTGCGTACTATTGTTGTATGTACCAGTCGCACGTGTGGTGTTAGAATAGATATTCGTAGATCCAACATCTACACTCTCTACCATATAACCTTCCGCGGGAGTAGCAACGATAGAATACGTGGCACCTTCTAGTACGTCAGTAGCAGAAGAATTGCCATTGATAGTCACCGTACCACCCGTCGTCCCTGTGGTGTAAGAACTACCATCGTTTGTATATTTTGCAGAAGGAGTGATAGCTGCAGTCCAACAAGCATAAAGAGTTGTAGGATCATTGTTGGCAAATGTATGCGCACTTGTTCCATCCGCATTATAATATCTACTTCCACTGCCAGAGGTTCCGGTAAAATAGCCATTGAAGCTATAACCTGCTTTACCCGGCATCGTTGCACTCGGCATCGCAGAACCTACAGTTCCTATTATCGTTGTACTACCGGTCGTTCCGCCTTGACGATTAAGAGTTACGTCATAGCCATATGTATGCCAACTTGAACCATCATATAACTTTCCCAAATAACTGGATAAATCTGCTGTCCAACTATTGGCATCGCCTGTGCCAATAATATGAGTCCAAGTGTCACTACCGCCGGTCACTTCTTTGAATTGCAAACGACCAAGTCCACCATAAACAACATTAAATGTACCTGTATAGATGGCAGTCCCATTGTACGTCTTTCCCACACTTGACATTGTCACAAGGTTCCAGAAGTCCCCGTCACCTCTACGGTTCACATTAACGTAAACATTGTCAGCAGAAGATGTGAAATAGACGGTTTCTTGTGTTAAATCATGTATCATCTCATAACTATCCCATCCTTTTACGTTAAAACAGTTATGATCTGTCCCTTCTTCAAATGTTGCGCGGTTCCATTCTCCGCTCCATGGAAGATTACTTCTGTCACCATTTTTATCTCTCCTAATAAAAATGAATTTATTGTTTGAACCATTCACCTCTGCATAATAAATCTCCGATTCATTGTCCATCAATTCCATCTTGACATCTTCTTCGTCTGAATTAGTACCATTCCACGCATGAACCCAGAATTCTGCATCGGAATCGTCATTCCAAACATTAGCCACCATGTACACGGTCTTCGCCCACATCTGTCCGACACCGAGGGTGAGGAGCATGATTAGCATTACCGCATAGCGTCCGAATCGCTGCGGCGTTTGTTTCTCATGGCTATCATTCCATAGCCTTTCGATTAAGTTTGATTTTTTCTTAGCCCGTGTCGAGGCACGGTTAATTTCTGTAAAATTTTTCATGATGTTATATGTATTTTTAGTTATTATCTTGTTGGTGTTCGCCGGATACTATCCGGCACAATAGACGAAGCTATTCGTTGGTTATAATAATTCTTTCAGTTTTTCTTCATCAGGCAACAACTCTTTTAATTGTTCCTGACGTGTTTTGTATGTTGCAACACCCATCGGCTTATTATAATCTTGCAGCACATATTCCACATAAGCCTTATCGGCATCCTTGCACAGGATAATTCCAATGGAAGGGTTCTCATTAGGCAACTTTTCTTCGTCATCCAAGACGCGCAAGTACGCTGCCAATTGCCCCAAATATGCCGGTTTAAACTTGCCACTTTTCAATTCCACTACCACCAGCGATTGCAATTCCCGGTTAAAGAACAACAAATCCACCCAATGGTCATGCCCCAACTTATCGTAATAAACCTGACTGCCTTTATATGTGAATGAACGCCCAAACTGAATGATAAAGTTCTTGATGTTATTCACTATCTCTTTTTCCACTACCGCCTCATCAATATCCTCATCGCGCTCCCCCAACTGCTCCACATTGATAAAGTCCAACATATACTCATCCTTGAACATCCGCATTGCCTTCATCGCTTGACGAGTCGCAGGAATCGTTGTGGCAAAATTGTTCGGCAACTTTGCTTGGTGATGGAAAATATCCGCCTTCAAATAATCTCGCAACGTGTATTTATCCCAACGGTATAATGCCGCTTGGTGAATATAGAAGGCGCGCTCCTCTATGGTCTTTGCCTTGGACAAGATCTCCATATGAAGTGTAAAACCCAGCGAAAAGAAATCATCCCACGTCATTTCATATTCCGGGAACGGATGATTTTGTTGGGCTATATTTGCGATCATAATCGGCTGATTATCTGCGCGCTGTAATTCAGCAGCCGCGGCTGCCAATTCTTGTGCAGGTAATTTGTTAGCCGTGGCTGACGATTTTCCTTCTTCTAATTCGGCAGCCGCGGCTGCGGAATTAGATATTCTACGCCATTCTTCGTAAAACTGCCTCATTAGCAACAAATTACGTCCAGAATAACCTTTCAATCCCGGTAACTCCGCACGCAACTGGCGACTGATACTCTCCACTGCACCTGTCCCCCACTTGCCTTCGCGAGTATTCTCTGAGATATATTTGCCGATTCCGAAATACAATGCCAACTGCTCCTCATTCACATGACGAGTTGCGCGCAACTGACTGCTCAGTATTGCCTGCTTAATCGCCTGAACGGCATCATTATATGTCAAATCTAACTTTTCTTGCACTTTTTCATTAAAATATTTTCGTATGTCATTTTTTGCTTAGTGCGTCCAGCTGAGAAGAAAAGATTTTGGACTCGCCGCGTCCAAAATGTTCGGGAAGCACTGATAGAAACGCATATACTTGTACAAACTACTACGATCAAAGCCACCTCCGTACTCTTCGGTTAATTGTTTTGCGAGATCCGTGATAATTTTCTGTCCATACAACTCCTCTCGGGTCTGCTCTCCCAATAATTCCTCAGCGATGCGTTTGCCAAGGAGCCAATTGCGCTGCACAAGTACTACATTGACAGCACGATAGGCGACATCCCGTGCGGACTCAATAATCTTACTTGAGTCTGCTAACAGATTTTGCGTTTTGATATATTGTATCTCTTGGCTCATTTTCTATATCTATTCCTCTGCCATGTGTTCGCCGGATAACATCCGGCACAATGGACTAAGCTTTTCGTTGGTTATAATCACCACTCATATTTTGACGGATATTTGACTTGTATCAATTCAAAATCACCTCGATTACCATAAGACAAATTGTTAACTAATGCTGATGTTGTTGAATTGGCAAAATCAGTCATTGCTTTACTTCCCTTATCACCTTGAATAACTTTTACATCCGGATCACGCCAACAAAAAATGAATGCCTTTTTAGTGTATTGACTTATCATCGACAAATAGCCTGCCCTGGCTTGCCATCGTTGTATTGTCTCTTCCATCTGGGTCCAAGCATATTCTCGTTTGCCGGTCGGATAGTTTTTTGACTCAGAAGGATTATTTACGTATTTCTCCAATTGACATGTTAAGTCACATAATGCTATCTTCTTACCTCCTGCTGTCATTTCGCCTTCAATCACATAATCACAATGCTTTGGCTTATCCTTCCCTTTATAATAATCTTCTACTATCGATTCGTAATCCAAAACAGTCAATGATGTGCGTGAAGATACAATAAAATTCTCTTTGTTGCATGTCGCCCAAATACGAGGGTGCCCTTGCTCACATTTTTTGCATGATTTATCGTCACGTAAAACAGCAGGATTGTTCCATGGTATCACATGCAAATCGACTGCCGCCACATCCCTTCTCTTATAGCGCACTATTTCTTGTGTTAAGAAATCAGTCATACTCCCTTTACTTCGTTGTATTCTCTTGCTATGTTAACCATCTCATCAGTAAGGTCGTTCGTGTCAATAAGGATGTTTCCACGCTCATCTTTACACATTAGCGAATTAGCCTTGCCGTCCATGATAATATATGCCGCTACGTCATTACCGTCTATTCTGGTCCTTCCTTCTCTATTCTCTGCCATTAAGACATTCAGATAATTGAATATATACGGGCTATGAGTTGTGATAAGTGCATGCATATCGTAATCATGTTGTATATTGAAGCATCTATCAACAATGAAACTGATAAGACCAACCTGTGCATTAGGGAACAAGCCTAATTCGGGCTCTTCCAAGCACAATGTCACTCTGCGATATTTATATGCTCCGATATTGGCAATAAACTTGAAGCCGCTCAGATTATCCGATTGAGATAAATAAGTAAGCATCGACTTATTGCTAGCTTCTACCAAATCGTATTTTGTTGCGAAATATTCTGTAATAACCGCCATAGGAGCTGTCGTTTGAATACCGGATGAGGCTTCTCTCAAGTTAATGTCAAATTTCTGCTCGTTGTTGTTCATGGACACTATACGATGAAGGATACCGTTCTTTGACTGGCGAATATCCAATCGGACATTCAAGTAAGGCATCTCTAACGACTTGATGCTATTAGTCGATTGTAAATAATCCCCATATGTCTCGTTTAAATAAAATGAATTATCGCGATAAGCGAGATTGCCAGCCTGTAAATCAGACATTACTATACGTTTGTCAGCAACAAATGCTATCTTTTCCAGGCATAATTGCTCCATCGGAACAGCTGTCCTTGTACCACGAAGTTTCTTGTTCTCAATGACTAAACAGATATCCCCGTTGCGATATTCTATAAAAGAATCATTTCTCAAAAAATTCGTCTGCTCTTGATTCTTCAGGTATGTGTCTAAACGGAATCGGAAGGTTTGATTCTTTCCCGACTTACGCAAGAAAGTACGGGTGCACATGCGCTTGTAAATCCACCTGAACATGGCAATGAGTTTAAGCACGGTGCTTTTACCGCTTCCCGATTCTCCAATGAAAATAGTTAGCGGCTTGATGTCCTCAATCATTACTTCAGATATCGGTCCAAAGTTCCGTATTAAAATAGACTCTTTCATTATAATGGTTGTTTTTTCCGTTATCGCACGTACGTACTCACACGGCGCGCATACATGCACAATAAATTTAGGCGCAAAGGTACAAAAAAAAATGCACATGTGCAAATTTATTTGCATTTTTGTGCCGTTTGAGGCTTTTTTTGCCGGTTAAAGTGATTTTTTTTAACAAAAACCCATAAAACCCTTTTGAATGATTAAGAGCAATGCTCTTTGTGTCAACTGCTGCTAAAAAGTTCTTGAAAACAAGCTTTCTGTACTTTTTACCATCAATTACCACAACTCTGCGAGTTTAATCATCCAAAAGACATACAACATAAAAAACAGGTTTTTCCTACGTTCCGGTCAGCCTCTCCTTAGCACTCACTGTCGGTCGACCGTCGGGTCACTGTCGGTTTACTCCCGACTTGGTCTCGGCTCTGGCTCGTCTTGGTCACATGTCAGGCGAAACAGAAATGTTTGTGCTATCGCCATTTCCTTGAAATTAATCCGCCTAATGTCGAAACCATACTGCGTAGATAATTCAGACTCAATTTGGATGGAATCCGCTCCGATCTTCAAAGACTGAATAGTATCATTTAGTCCTTTCAAATAACGCTTTGCTGTCAAAGGAGCACGATACTTAAATACAATCGCAAACCGCAACTTGTCCACATCGCTTAGGGCTTTGGATGTAAGAAAGACTTCACGTCTCATCTTCTAAGCCTCTCGGATATCATTCAACCCATAAGCAGCACCTACCTCGGCAGAGCTCTTCATAAACATCGTCCCAGGCACGCATAGGTTGCTCCCTCCAATTGGGATCAATCGGATTTCCCATACCGTTAACATCCAAATCGAACGTTATTTGTCTTACCGCTTCCATAGTTGATAATTCTTGTTGTTTAAAAACTTTTGCGCTGCAAAAGTACTACAAAAATTTGACATATGCAAGTATTTGGACAAAAATCACAAAAAAATCTGCACTTTGCATGCAGATTTGGATTTTTGGGGCGCATTTGGGACTCTTTTGGACAAAGCAGCTGTCTGTCAGCGCGATGATCGCCTCTCGCACGCAAACCATACAGCCACAGATGACTCCCTGCCGGAAGTATCCGCTTTCCCATCGTCTGGATTCGTTGTATGGTTGGTATGCTGTTCATATTCACTCTGATTTAGATACTTGTGGATTACCGCTTTTAGTTCGTTGGAAAAGTTATGAGACGAGCTGCCAAGTCCTCGGCATTCTGGCGCGTATCCCATACATCTACTATCTCTATCGAATTATCCGTAACTCGATAGATAATTTTTGTCAAATCCTCAATAACCAGCCGGCGAAACTCATAACGTGCACCTGCCAATAATGGTTCCTCTTGTCCGAGTCCGGGATTGGTCTTCAATTGATTAACCTCCCTATATACTATGCGGGCATATTGCTTGGCGCGCGTTCTGCCAAACGAATCCGCTATATAACCGATAATCCGGCCATACGACCATTCGGCTCTCTTTGACCAGAGGACGTTTTCAATCATACAGCTTCATCATATGAGCGTTCCAAGCGCTCGTTCATTCGTTCAAGCACTTCCTCGTTGGTGAAACACTCTCCGCGTTCAATCTCCGCAACACCTTCTTCGGCGCTCGCGATCAACTGCCGACGCACAGATTCGTCCACTCCGGTAGAACTCAACCTCCGTACGTTCGCCTGCATCTCCGCAATCACTCTTTTCTGCTCCGGCAGAGACAGAGTGAACATCACTTGAATGAGACTGTCTAATGTATCCTGTGCCATACTTTTGCGATTTTGTTCGCAAAATTACATATAATTTTTGATATATGCAAGTATTTGGACAAAAATCACAAAAAAATCTGCACTTTGCATGCAGATTTGGATTTTTTGGGCGCATTTCATGCCCATTACCGGCTGGCGCGGAGGTAGAGGGGGATCGAGATGGCGAGGAAGACCAGATTAGGCAGCCAGGCTGCCATAAAAGGAGACATGACATTATTGACCGAGAACGTCGTGCTGACCGTTGAAAACAAGATATATGCCGCGGTCAGGACAATGCCTATTCCAAGGTTTTTGCCCATTCCTCCGCGGACCTTTCTGCTGGACATCGTGACGCCCAACAGGGTCATGATGAACGCTCCGAGGGGCGACGCCCAGCGCTTGTGGTACTCGACCTCAAACGCCTTGACGTTCCCGCTTCCACGCTCCCGCTGGCGCTTCATGTAATACCGCAGTTCGGGCGTCGTCATCTGCTGCGCCTGTTGCGCCGTAATGAACATCTCATCGGGGATGATGGGAAGCGTAATATCCTTACGTTCACCGCGTTCCAGCGTCTCGCGCATCTCTTCAAAACGGCGCTCGGTATAGTTGTCCAGATGCCAGTAATTGAGCGAATCGTAATAGATACGGTCCGCCGTTATACGCTGCACGAGCGTCTTGCCTTCAAAATGCTCGATCGAGCAGCGGTAGCCGATATTCGACCGGCGCTGGAACGATTCGATATAGAGGATGGTTCCTGGTTCGACCTCCAGTTGCATGTTACGCGCATGGTCGGAGGTGAAATGCTCGATGTACATGTCCGTGAAATGCAACATCCGCTCCGAGCTTCGGGGAATGACCCATCCGCCCAACACTATCCCTAACACGAAGAGCAGTGCCGCCGACAAACCGTACGGGACCATCAGGCGGTGGTAACTCATGCCCGCCGCCTGCATGGCGATGATCTCCGAGTTGCCGGCTAACTTGGACGTGAAAAAAATGACCGAGATGAAGATGAACAGCGAACTGAACATGTTCATATAATACGGAATGAACGGCAGGTAATAATCCAGAAGAATCTCCCGCAGCGGCACCTGGTGTTCGAAGAAATCATCCATCTTCTCCGTCAGGTCAAAGACGATAGCGATAGAGAGAATGAGCACGATGGAAAAGAAGAACGTGCCCAGAAACTTACGGATGATATAATAATCCAAGCGTTTCACGCTTATTGGTGATTGGTAATTGGTGATTTTACAATCGCTTCATGATGTCGGGCAGGACGGAGGCTTTCCATGCACTATAATCGCCGGCGAGGATATGCTGGCGCGCCTGCGTCACCAAGTCCAGATAGAACGCCAGATTATGGATGGAGAGCACCTCGAGTCCGAGCATCTCCTGCGCGTGAATCAAATGACGAACGTAGGCGCGCGTATAGGCGTGATCCACGTAAGAAGTGCCGTACGGATCGAGCTCCGTGAAGTCGTCCTCCCATTTCTTGTTGCGCAGGTTCATGACGCCTTGCCACGTGAAAATCATGCCGTTACGTCCGTTACGGGTCGGCATGACGCAGTCGAACATATCTACTCCGCGTTCGATCGCCTCCAGGATGTTCCACGGCGTTCCGACGCCCATGAGATAGCGCGGTTTGTCGGTCGGCAGGATGTCGTTGCACACCTCGATCATATCGTACATGACTTCGGTCGGTTCGCCCACCGCGAGTCCGCCGATTGCATAGCCGTCGCGGTCCAGATCACGCAGGCGTTTGGACGCCTCCTGCCGCAGATCGGAATAGGTGCAACCCTGCACGATGGGGAACAGATGCTGCTGGTAGCCGTACTTGTCTTCCGTGCCGTCGAACTGCGCGATGCAGCGGTCGAGCCACCGGTGGGTGCGTTCCATCGAACTGCGGGCGTAGGTCTTGTCCGCCGTTCCGGGACAGCATTCGTCAAACGCCATCATGATATCCGCTCCGATCGAGCGCTGTATGTCCATGACGTTCTCCGGCGTGAAGAGCAGTTTGCGCCCGTCGATATGGCTGCTGAAGCGCACTCCGTCCTCGGTCATCTTGCGGATATCGGTCAGGCTAAACACCTGAAAACCACCGCTGTCGGTCAGGATCGGACGTGTCCATCCTTCGAACCGGTGGAGTCCGCCAGCCTGCTCGAGGATCTGCGTGCCCGGACGCAGAAAGAGATGGTAGGTATTGCCCAGAATGATCTGCGCTTTGATATCCTCCTCCAGCTCGCGGCGTTGCACACCTTTGACAGTACCGACCGTTCCGACCGGCATAAAAATGGGCGTCAAAATATCCCCATGGTCGGTGTGAACAACACCGGCACGCGGTCCGACGCCGCTGTCTCCTGATTTCAGTTCGAAGAAGTTCATATCCGTAACGTGCTGATTACGAGATTCTGTTATTCACCGGGAACACGATCGACGGTTTGAAGTGCTGCGCCTCTTGGGGCTCCATGAGTGCGTACGCCATGATGATGACGGTGTCTCCGACATGAACCAGATGCGCCGCCGCACCGTTGATACAAATACACCCCGAACCGCTTTTGCCGGGGATGACATAGGTCTCCAGCCGTGCGCCGTTGGTGTTGTCCACCACCTGGACCCGCTCGCCGGCATAGATATTGGCAGCCTTCATGAGCGCTTCGTCAATGGTGATGGAACCGATATATTCCAGGTTCGCTTCGGTCACCTGAACACGATGAATTTTCGATTTCAGAATATTCAATAACATGCTTGTTTCAATTTCGGGTGCAAAATTACAAAAAAAATCCCACATACGCAAATGTACGCGGGATTTTTTTTGTTTTGTACGTTAACGGAGCTCTATTCGGCGTCTTTCCATGTGGTCGCCCACTTTTGCATACAGCCGGTAGGTACCGGGTACTAACTCGAACTCTACATAACTGCCCTTTTCCTTGAGAAGAAGCTTACCGTCCAATGTGTAGATACGTGCTTCTTCCAGGTCCTGGGACGCTACTACGAGAGTGTTCTCGCGGAAGCGAACAGTGAAATTATCATTGCTTTTTGCGGCATCCGCGAAGGTAACTCCTGTTAACAATGTGACAAACATCACTAAACTGACTAATACCTTTTTCATTTTTTGTCCTTTCTTTTAAAGATCGTGCGGTCTCAGATAACGGGTCTCCCCTGTCGGCTTGTTTGCCTGCGGAGACTCTCCGCTTCTGAAATCCGGTGCAAAGGTACTGCCTTTTTACGACCCGACCAAATATTTTATCAAAAAAGTGTTAAATTTCCACAAATTGATGAATCGGTTTGACAAATTATCACGTATTCGCTGAATTGGCTTACATTTTGTCAGTTTGACTTATCAAAAAGTAACCCGCAAGTTAAAAAGAAGAAACTAAAAATTAACAAATATGCACTAAAAATCACACGAAATATACTTTTTTCTTGTGTATTTGAAATTTTTGTTGTAATTTTGCAGTCGATTTTGTGCGCAATATGGCTACGTTACACGATATACGCAAACCCATTCAGGCGGAGTGGAAGCGCTACGAGGCGCTGAAAGACGAGATCCTGCAGACGAACGACGACAAGCGTTTGCATGAAGTGTTGCGTTACATCGCTTCGCGCAGCGGCAAGCAGTTACGCCCGCTGGTGGTTCTGCTGTCGGCACAGATCTGCAATCCGGTCACGGACAAGACGCTGCGTACCGCCGCCGCGCTGGAGATGCTGCATAACGCGAGTCTCGTGCATGACGACGTGGTTGATAACTCCGACACGCGGCGCGGACAGCCTGCCGTACACACCCTGTGGAGCAACAAGATCGCCGTGCTGACCGGCGACTATATGCTGGCGCAGGTCATCGGACTCGTGGCGGAAGTGCGCAATATCCATATTTTAGAGATCGTGTCGCGTCTGGGTCGCAGTCTGAGCAGCGGCGAGATGCTGCAACTGCATGCCGGTCAGACGATGTGGATAGACGAGGCGCAGTACCTGCGTGTGATCGAGCAGAAGACGGCGCAACTGTTCCAGGCCTGTTCGGAAGCCGGCGCCGAGTCCGCCGGTTGCACCCAGCGTCAACGCGCCGCGCTCGGACGATACGGACGGCTGTTGGGACTCTGCTTCCAGATCAAAGACGACATCTTCGACTACAGCGACCTGGAGGAATTAGGCAAACCGACGATGAGCGACCTGCGGGACGGCAAAGTGACGCTGCCCCTCATCAGCGCCCTGCAGCGCGCACCCAAGGACGAAGCGGACACGATCCGCTCCTACGGGGAGAAATTAGCCGCCAAGGAATATACCGCCGACGAACAGCCGCGCATACTGGACGCCATCAAAGCGTTCGTACTGCGTTTTCACGGGGACGAGTATGCCGTACAACGAATGCTGGCGTACAAAAAAGAAGCCACGGAAGCACTTCAAATGTTCCGTGACTGTGAGGAAAAACGCAGTCTGATAGCGTTACTCGATTTCGCCATCAACCGTATTCAGTAAGCGTTCGCGGAGCGCTTCATCCGCAATCGTATTCAGCACATCTTTCATGAACGCCGCCACGAGCATCTCCCGTGCCCGTTGTACGTCGATGCCGCGCTGCTGCATGTAGAAGAGCGCCGACTCGTCGAGCTGTCCCGTCGAGGCGCCGTGCGTCGCTTTCACGTCATCGGCGTAGATCTCCAGTTGGGGCATCGTGCGCATGAGGGCGTCGTCCGAGAGCAGCAGATTGCGGTTGGTCTGGTGTGCCTCGACCTGCTGCGCGTCCGGGCGGATACGCAGATCGCCGACGAAGCGTCCCTGCGCTTCATCCCGCAGGACGAACTTGACCAGCTGTTCC
>CAJOEJ010000010.1:56829-128692 GCA_905233375.1 Paludibacteraceae bacterium
GCCCGCCTCATGATACACATGCGTCTCCACCGTCGCCTGCTCGTTGCCGTGCAGGTTCATCAGTCCGTACAGCTCCGTCCGGCACGCGCCGCGCTGCTCCACCCGGATGACATGACGCTGCTCCGACGCCTCACACGGCTCCGACGGCAGGTGAATGACATGGATCCGGACCGTCGAACCCTCCTCCTGCACGATATGCAGGTCCACCGGCGTATTGACGAACACGCGTTCGAACCGCTCGCCCTTATGCAATACCATCGTATCCATGTTCCTCCAGTTCCAGCGCAAGCGTCTTGTCGCCCGTTTTGATGATCCGACCGTCCGCCAGCACATGCACAAAATCCGGCACGATATAATCGAGCAGGCGCTGGTAGTGGGTGATCACGATGGATGCGTTCTGCGGCGTCTTGAGACGGTTCACACCTTCCGCCACGATACGCAGCGCATCGATATCCAGACCCGAATCGGTCTCGTCCAGGATAGCGAGACAGGGTTCGAGCATCGCCATCTGAAAAATCTCGTTCTTTTTCTTCTCTCCGCCGGAGAAGCCTTCGTTGACCGAACGGTTGTTGAGCTTGTCCGGCAGTTCGAGCAGTTTCTTCTTCTCCCGCATGAGCGCGAGGAACTCCCGTGCCGAAAGCGGTTCTTTGCCCTCGTACGCGCGTTTCTCGTTCACCGCCGTGCGCATAAAATTGGTCATACTCACTCCGGGTATCTCGACCGGGTATTGAAAACTAAGGAACACGCCTGCGCGCGCACGTATCTCGGGCGGCATCGCTAACAGGTCCTCTCCACGCAGCAGCACCGTTCCCGCCGTCACCTCGTACGCCGGATGACCGGTCAGCACCGCCGAGAGCGTGGACTTGCCCGCACCGTTGGGACCCATGACGGCATGCACCTCCCCCTCGTTAATCACCAGATCAACGCCTTTCAATATCTCTTTGCCTCCGATGGAAGCATGAAGATCATGTATCTCAAGCAATGTATTCATGTCTGTTTTTCACCTTTGCGGGTGCAAAGGTACTGCTTTTTTTTCATATATGCAAGAAAAATTTGCATATGTCAAAAAAAAGTCGTAACTTTGCAGCGAAATTGACGAATAGGCGTTCTTTGGCACCGGTGAAGGGATACAGAGCGAGGGGAAAGGCACCAAAAAAGCACCTGCTTTATGCAGATGCTCTTCGTTTTGGCGCTCCCTCTAGGACTTGAACCTAGGACCCCCTGATTAACAGTCAGATGCTCTAACCGACTGAGCTAAGGAAGCATGCAATTGGGATTAATTTCTCAAAAGCGGGTGCAAAAGTACTGCTTTTTTTTCACATGTGCAAATTTTTTGGCAAAAAAATGCATTTTGTGGTCACTTTTTTGATAAAAAACACCTTTTTTAGGTAAAATATACAAAAAAATGAAGAAAATTTTAGGTTTAGGCAACGCCCTTACGGACATTTTGCTTCAGGTGAGCGAAGACGATCTGCGCGAACTCGGATTCCCGAAAGGAAGTATGAATCTTATCTCCCGTGACCAGGCGGAGCAGATCCAATACCGTTTCCTGTCGGTGCGCAAACGAATGGTAGCCGGCGGTTCGGCATCCAACACCATTAATTGTATCGCCTCGTTGGGAGGCAAAGCCGCGTTTATCGGCAAGATCGGAAACGACGAGGTCGGTGATTTCTACCGCGAGGACATGATCCGGAACGGAGTCAAACCGATTCTGTTGTTCTCCTCGCAGAACGCCATGTCGGGTTTCTCCATCGTCCTGGTCACTCCGGACGGCGAGCGCACGTTCGCGACCTATCTGGGTGCGGCGGCGGAGTTATGCGCCGATGACATCCAGAAAGACGCCTTCAACGGATACGATATCTTCCATATCGAGGGCTATCTGGTACAGAACCACGAGCTATTAGAGAAATCGCTGCGTCTTGCCAAGGAATCGGGCTGTATGGTATCGCTCGACCTGGCGTCCTACAACGTCATCAACGAGAACCATGCTTTCCTCAAAGAGCTTGTCAAGCAATACGTGGATATCGTGTTCGCCAACGAAGACGAGTCGTTTGCCTACACCCACCTCAACCCCGAGGAGGCTGTGCAGATGATTGCCGAGCAATGCGACATCGCCGTGGTCAAGGTCGGCAAGAACGGTTCGTACGTGCAGCAGGGATCCAAACGCCATCATATCGGCGCCATCACGACCAGCTGTACCGACTCCACCGGCGCAGGTGACTATTTCGCAGGCGGATTCCTCCACGCCCTCAGTGACGGATTCGATATCCGCCGCTGCGCCGAGATAGGCACGATCGCTGCGGGACGCGTGGTCGAAGTCATCGGTACCAAACTCAGCGACGACACCTGGGAGGAGATCCGACGTATATGCGCCCTCTACCGCGGATTCATGCAGAAATACGACAAAGAGTAAACATAATACATCATACATAATACATCATACATAATACATCATACATAATACATCATACATAATACATCATACATCATACATAATACATGAAACACCTCTATTTCATCTACCAATACCTCATTGCCTGGCCGCTGCTGATGGTACTGACCGTCTGCACGGCGGTGTTCACCGTCTGTACCGTTCACTGGCGTAATGCCGAATGGGTACACAAAGTGCAGCAGTTCTGGTCCCGCTCGTTCTTTTGGCTGATGTTCCTGCCGGTCAGCGTGGACGGCGAAGAGCATATACAGCCCGGACAGAGTTACGTCTTTGTAGCCAACCACCAGTCCATGTTCGACGTGTGGCTCGTGTACGGCTGGCTGCCTGTCATCTTCAAATGGTTGATGAAAGCCGAGTTGCGCAAAGTGCCGTTTGTCGGAACAGGTTGCAAAGCAGCAGGACATATCTTCATCGACCGCCGCAACAGCAAAGCGGCGCTGGAGAGTCTGAAAGAAGTGGAGAAACAGCTGGTGAACGGTGTCTCGACGGTCATCTTCCCCGAAGGCACGCGTTCGCTCAACGGCGAAGTGGGACGGTTCAAACGCGGGGCGTTCCAGATTGCACTGGATCTCGGACTGCCGGTCATCCCGCTGTCGCTGGACGGATGTTTTGAAGTGCTGCCCAAAGGCAAACCCTTCGTGCGCCGTCACCCGGTACACATGCACATCGGCGAACCGATCGACCTGAAGCAGTTCGTGGATGCCGAAGGCAAACAGGACGCGAACGCCGCCATTGAAGCGGTGCGCAAAGCGGTCATGGACGGAAGACTCAAATAACCAATAACCCGGAACGTCCTCCCGTCAAACGGGAGGAGTGGCCTCCGCCGAGAAGGGCAAATAAATAACCAATAACAAATCAAATAACTTGTTATTTGCGGACATCATAGGACAAGAGGCGACGAAAGCCCGATTGCGTCAGGCGGTACGTGAAGGACGTATTCCGCACGCGCAGCTGTTTACCGGCGTGTCGGGAATCGGCAAGTTACAGCTGGCGCTCGCGTACGCGCAGTACCTTAATTGTCCGCATCGCACGGACGAGGACAGTTGCGGAACTTGTCCGACCTGCCTCCAATACAGCCGGTTGCAGCACCCCGACCTGCATTTCGTCTTCCCTATCGTCAAGACCGATGCCGGAGACACCTGCGACGCCTATCTGGAGCCGTGGCGCGAGATCATACTCAACAAGGCGTACTTCGACCTCGACGACTGGCACGAAGCCTTGGGCGTGGAGACCAAGCAGTCCATGATATACGAGAAAGAGAGCGGAGAGATCCTGCGCAAACTGAGCCTCAAGTCCTACGGAGACGGATACAAGGTCATGATCATCTGGCAACCGGAGAAGATGAACGCCGATTGCGCCAACAAACTGCTGAAGATCCTCGAAGAACCGCCTCAGCGCACCGTCTTCCTCCTCGTCTCCGAGCACCCGGAGTTGCTCTTATCGACGATCCAGTCCCGCGTCCAGACGATCCGCGTACCGCGGCTCGAGACCGAAACAATCGCACACGCCCTGGAGCAGAGAGGACTGGAAGCCGGACACGCAGCTGACATCGCACGCATTGCCAACGGCAGTTACCTCGCGGCGCTCAAGAAATCCGACGAGTCAGAAGAGAACCGGCAGGAGTTGCGGGACTTCATCGCCCTCTTCCGCGATGCCTACACCGTAGGCGTCATCACCGACCCGAACAAGAAATACGAATCGCTCAAACGCCTGCGCCAGTGGAGCCTCGACATGTCGGACGCCAAAGTGGGACGGGAGAGGCAGAAACATTTCCTGCAATATGCGCAGCAACAGGTGCGGGAGAACTACATCCGGAACCTGCAGCAACCCGAACTCAATTACCAGTTGGAAGACGAGCGGAACTTCTCCGTCAAGTTCGCCCCCTTCATCCATTCGGGCAACGTGGAAGATATCATGCGCCAACTCGAAACGGCGGAAAAACAAATAGAACAAAACGGCAACGCGAAGATGATTTTCTTCGACCTGTGCCTGCAGATGATAATACTGATAAAGAGGAAAAAATAGAACAATGAAAAAATATACAGTTGGAACGGGACATAACGAATTAGGGGCATCTGCCACCAAACGCAACTCGGCGCATATGCTGCCTGTCAGCGACTGGCTGTCCGACCTGCCGGAGAACACACAACTGACCGATCTGGTGGAAGTGCAGTTCAAGCAGACCCGCAAAGGATATTTCCATAACAGCAAACAGCTGGCATTGGAGAAAGGCGTCATGGTCGTGGTCGAATCGACGACGGGATACGATGTGGGCGAAGTCGTGCTGACAGGCAAGTTGGTCGAACTCCAGATGCGCAAAAACAATATCGACACCTCGCGTTATGAGGTGCGTTCGGTCATGCGTATCGCCACCGAAGAGGATCTGGAGCGCGCCAAAGCGGCACACGCACGCGAACAGGAGACGATGATCAAAGCACGCCAGATAGCCAAGTCACTGGGACTGGAGATGAAAGTGGGCGATGTCGAGTATCAGGGCGACGGCACGAAAGCCATCTTCTATTACATCGCGGACGGACGTGTCGATTTCCGCCAGCTCATCAAAGTGTACGCCGAGACATTCCGTATCCGGGTGGAGATGAAGCAGATCGGAGCACGTCAGGAAGCAGGACGAATCGGCGGAACAGGTCCCTGCGGACGCGAGTTATGCTGCTCCACGTGGATGATCAACTTCTCCTCCGTGGGAACGGGCGCGGCGCGGTTGCAGAATATTTCCCCGAATCCGCAGAAGTTAGCCGGCATGTGCGCCAAACTCAAATGCTGTCTCAACTACGAGGTGCCGGTATATGAAGACGCCGCCAAACTGCTGCCTTCGCGGCATGCCAACCTGGAGACGCTGGATGCCACCTGGTATTTCTTCGCCTCCGACCCCTTGGCAGGCATGGTGACCTACTCGTCCGACCCCCATTCGGGAGCCAACCTGACCACCCTGACCGCCGCACGGGCGCATGAAATACTGGCGATGAACCGCCGCGGAGAGAAACCCGCCTCGCTGGAGGGCAACAAAGCCGTTCCGGCGGAAGTAGGTTTCCAGCACAGCGTCGGACAAGGCGAACTGACCCGGTTTGACCGCAAGAAGAAACGTCATAACGGGGACCGCAGAGACAACAGAGACCGCCGTGACCGCAGAGACAACAGAGATAACAGAGATAACAGGTCCAACAGACCCGACAAACCCGACAAACCCGCTAAACCGCAATGAGAAAAGCCTTCGGACAATGGTTAGCAGCCATGCTGCTCACCGGCATCATGACCGCGTGCAGCAGCGACACCGTCTATAGCCGTTTCGTGTCCACGGACGGTACGTCCGCACGCCATCCCTTGCCGCAATGGCACATGGACTCCGTCGCCCGGTTCGACTACACGATCACCGATGCCGGACAAGACTACCGCTTGCTGCTCTACGTACGGCACACGGAGACATATCCGTATCAGAACATGTGGCTGTTTGTGAGCGACAGCCTCCACACAGATACCATCGAGTTCTACCTCGCGGACGACCGCGGACAATGGCTGGGCAACAAGCATCACGGGTTCATCGAGATGCCGGTGTTGTACGAAGAGAACTACCGCTTCCCCGCCTCCGGCACCTACCGCCTGAACGTGCAACACGGGATGCGTGACACACTCCTGCGAGGCGTCTCCGACATCGGACTGGAAATCATTCGGAATTGATAAAATTGACAATTAAATCGCTTTGGGTAAGAACAAGTTAAAGAAGTTTGCAGAGATGGAGACATTTTCCAATGTCTTCCAGCCGCCGTATGAACCGATGGCGGGTCAATGGCGGGCGAAGTATTTTCATAATGACAACCCCATTGTTATGGAGTTGGGCTGCGGGCGAGGCGAATATACGGTAGGTCTGGCGGAGCGGTATCCGGATAAGAACTTCATCGGCGTGGATATCAAAGGTGCACGTATGTGGGCGGGAGCCAAGCAGGCGATCGAAAAAGGCTTGAGCAATGTAGCGTTCCTTCGAACCCAGATTGAGTTCATTACCGAATTCTTTGCGGCCGATGAGATCGATGAAGTTTGGATCACTTTCTGCGACCCGCAGATGAAAAAAGCGACCAAACGGCTCACCTCCACGTATTTCATGCAGCGTTACCAGCGCATCGTCAGACCCAACGGGCTCATTCATCTCAAGACCGACAGCCCCTTCCTTTACACCTATACGACGGAGATGCTGCGCCTCAACCCCTATCCCGTCCTCTGTCAGACGGATGACCTGTACGCGCAGCAGAACGATACCGACAGCTGGTTGGTGGACGCACAAGCGCTGCAGACACACTACGAGAAGCAGTGGCTGGACCGCGGGCTGAGTATCAAGTATATCGTCTGGCGGCTCACTCCGCTGACCCGGTGGGAGGAACCGACCATCGAGATAGAGAAAGACTCGTACCGTTCCTACGGACGTAACTATAACAGTCCCGAATAAGTATGCAACACCGCTGGCTTCATTTGTTTTTCTGGCTGACTGTCCTGTCCGTCCTGACCGCCATCGGCGTGGGAGGATGGGTGCTATTGTGCGGCGACGGTTCTTCGACCTCGTCCCTCAAATGGCTGCAGTTCATCCAGACCCTGGTCACGTTCATCCTGCCTTCCGTCATATGCGCATGGCTGTGGGATGCGGACAAGCGTCCTTTCGCATGGCTCAAGATGGAACATGCTCCTTCGTGGCAGGACGCACTCTTAGCCGTTGCCGTCATGATATGTGCCATACCGGCGATCAACCTGCTGGCGGACCTCAACAGCCGGATTGACCTGCCCGAGAGCCTCGGCGCACTCGAACAATGGATGACGCAGCGGGAGACGGAAGCAGCCGACCTGACACAACGGTTCCTGCAAGCCGACAACATCGGCATGCTGCTCGTCAATATCGGACTCATGGCGCTCTTTCCTGCGATCGCCGAAGAGATCTCCTTCCGCGGCACCTTGCAGCAACTCTTCACCAATCACCAATCCTCCTCCCTTGAGGGGAGGTCGGGAGGGGTTCCCCACCTCGCCATCTGGGCAACGGCGGTGGTGTTCTCCGCCATCCATTTCCAGTTCTACGGCTTCATCCCGCGTATGCTCATGGGTGCCGCGTTCGGGTATGTCTTTGCATGGAGCGGCAACCTGTGGCTGCCAATCCTCATGCATTTCACCAACAACGCGGTAGCGGTCATTGCGTTCTACGCCCTAACAAATTATGCCGACACGATAGGTGCCGGCACAACGTGGTGGATAGGCGTTCTCAGCCTGATGATTACATGTCTGGGTCTACTAATATTCTACCGCAGAACTCACACACGATAAGACGCTTGCGCGTACGGATATCCAATTGCTGCTGGGCAGGGATCTTGGCGTGGCAACCTCCGCAGCTGTCACGTTCGATCTTCACGACTGCCAGACCGTTACGGGCGTTCTTGCGGATACGCTTGAATGCCATCAGGGTACGCTCGTCGATCTTGCGCTCCAGGTCGGATGCCTTGATCATCAGTGCCTCGGTCTCGTTCTTCGTCTCTGCCAGAATCTGGTCCAGTTCCGAACGCTTCTGATTCAGATCCACCGTACGCTCCTCGATCTCCTTGGTCGTCTTCGCTTTCTCCTGCAGCAACGACTCCAACTCGGCGGTGAAGTGTTTGATCTTGCGCTGGGAAGCCTCGATCTCCAGTTCCTGATACTCGATCTCCTTGTTCAGGTTGTCAAACTCACGGTTGTTACGCACGCTGTTCTGCTGCTCGCGGTAACGAGAGATAGAAGCGCTGGCGTTCTCCGTACGTACGCGATGATCGCTGATCTGCGTCTCACATTCCTTGATCTCGTTCTCGATATTGACCAGACGCGTCTTGAGACCCTCGACCTCATCCGCCATGTCTTTGACCTCTTGCGGTAACTCACCCGCCAACGTACGCAGGTTGTCAATCTTCGAGTTGATTTGTTGCAAATCATAGAGAGCTTTCAAACGCTCCTCTATGGTTAATTCTTTTGTTCTAGCCATTCGCGTGTAGCTATCCTCGTACATGTACTAAAACGGTGTTTTAGTGTAAGTACTCGGATGCACCCGCTCTTAAATCGAAATATCGTTTCACTAGCATTTCGATTTAGGGGATGCCCCTCCAAGCCACTCAGGAGGAATAAATATTAATATATGTTTTATCTTGTTTGCTTATAATACATTGTACGCCCAGCGGCGCTAATATATCCTTGAATATCTCGCGTGCATGCCGCTCGGATACCCAATGGTCTATATCCACCAGTCCGATCCGCCCGTCGGCGTTCTGGAACTCATGGTACTTGCAGTCCGCCGTCAGATACACATCCGCTCCGCGCTCGATAGCCGTCTCGATGAACTCCGCTCCGGCACCGCCGCACAAAGCAACCATCTGAACATTCTCCGTACGCGGGCGCGTATAGCGCACGTACGTTGCAGATAAGGTATCGCGCACATGCGCGAGGAACGCATCATACGGCATCGGGCTGCTTAGTTTTCCGATTACGCCCAAATAATTACCCTCTCCCTTGAGGGGAGAGCCGGAGAGGGGTTCCACCTCTTCCACGCCCAACTTATCCGCCAGACGGGTATTGATACCGCCCATAACACTGTCGAGACTCGTATGCGCCGAATAGATGGCAATGTCATGCTTGATGGCGAGCGCCACCACCTGTGCCTGCGGCGTCTGACCGCACACCTGTTTCAAACCGTGAAAAAGAAGGGGATGATGGCTGACAATGAGTTGACAGCCGCATATAATAGCCTCATTGACCACGTCCGGCGTTACGTCCGTGGTCAGGAGAACAGACTGAATGTCCCGTCCTGTGTCACCTACCTGCATTCCCGAGTTATCCCATTGTTCCTGGGCACTCCGTGGCGCTACAAGTTCTATGCTATCAATAATCTCCCTTAGGAGCACAAATGCTATTTGCTGCGCGTTTGAGCGGCTTCCTCAAACTACTCCGATTTTTCTTCTTCAACAGAAAAATCGGTGATTCCTGCATTCACAAGGATATTGTACCAGAGAATCAGTTTGCGGATGTCCGACGGATAGACGCGGTCGCGATCCCAATTGGGCAGCACCTCGTCAAACCATGCCTGCAACTGCTTGTTCTCCGCTTTTTTCGCGTCGAACGCTACCGGCTGGAGGTTCTCCTTCTTGCCTGCCGAGGTCAGCACCTCGCTCAGAGATATGTCGTCGCTGTCGGTGTACATGGAAATATCGCTGAGCGCAACGATCTTGTCACGCGCATAGGTGGGCATACGTTTGCCGTCCACCAGACTCTCCACAATCAACATATTATTGCCTCGACTGACGAGTTTGTATAAACCGGGCTTGCCGGTAATTGCAAGAATTTCTCTTAACATAACTGCTTTTTCTCAAAATCGGCTGCAAAATTACTACAAAAATTTGAAATATACAAGATTTTCTTGGAAAATAATCGTTTTTTGCAAAAAATAAGAAGATTTTCATAGAAAATAATCGAATTTATTTGGATTTTTAACGGGAAATCATTGTTATTCGCACAAACGTGCGAACGTAAATTCGGTGGGACCCTGTCTCTGCGTCAGCGGACAAAGGACGGGATCCGCATGAGTGCGTCATAAAACGCCTCCGGAGCCATACCCGAAGAAGCGATAACACGGGTCTTGTAGTTATACACCGTATTCACACTGTAGTCAAGGATCTCCGCGATCACCTCGTTATGGGTGACGCCAAGGCGTATGAGCGCAAAGATACGGAGCTGGGCATTGAGCAGTTCGTCTTTACGGAGCGTCAGCCGGTCCTCCGGACGAAGCAACGCATTGAAATCCTGCACAAAAGTGGGATAGATACGCAGCAGAATGGTGTCTATCTGCCGGTCGAAGAGTGTGCGTCGCTGCCGGGCATCCGCCGCTTTGGGGATCGACTGCAGTTCGCTCCACTGGCGGTTGGCGGCATACTGTCTGACATCCTGCTGATAGCCCTGTACCGCATTGATATACTGCGACTGTGAGGCGATCAGCGTTCCCAGCAGCTCCTCCTTCAGCTGGTTCGCTTCCCCCAGACTGCGGTTCATCCGGTCTATCTCCTGATGCGCCTTGTGAAGGGCGGTGTTCTGCTTCCGGACGATGACAATACCGATGATACCGATGACGAGCAGCACCGCCACCACCACGAGCAGCACGATAGCCGCAAGGCGCTGGGTACGTATCCGGGATAACATGCGCTCTTCGATAATAGGCAGGCTCTGCGCGATACTCACCTCACGGTGACGGGCGTGATACCGCCGGGCGTCGTACATCGCCAGATGGATATACCGGTCGGCTAACTGCGTCTCGCCCGCCTCAAACAGCAACTCCGCCACATTACGCATCGCCACCGTCTCATACGTGGATGACAGGATATCGCACACCGCCGCCTCGATGTAATAATGCAATGCCCGCTCGTTATCACCGGTCAGGCGGTAGGTGGATGCCAGGGTGCTGGTCACAATGGCTTTGTAATGAACGGAGGGGGGAGTGGCGGAGAGAGCTTTCAGGCAACGCTCTATACTGCGCTGATAATTGCCGGAGCGCAGATCCGTCAACGCACGGATATACCAGTACCGCATCGTATCGCCGGGACTGACGTAGTCCTGCAACACCCGGTTCATACGCAGTCCTTCGGCATTGTACTGCTGACCGAGTTCACCTCCAACCGCATCCGCCAGGTCGCACAGAAGACGGACATTATTGAAATAATAATCAGGCAGTAGTGCGGTATCGGTCGAATGCCACTGCCCGAGGATATCCGCCGCATCCTTGAACAAGCCGCCGGAGATATACACAAACGATCGGCACAATGCCACCTCGTCCAACTGCTCCGGCGTCGCCTCCTGCTCCATAAAACGGATATACAACAGCGCTGTATCGTAGTTATACGAGCTATATTCTTCGTATAAATTCCTATATACGGCATAGGGGTTGTCCGAGACCGCCGCAACGCGGTACAGACTGTCTATACGCAGACGTTTCAGCGACTCGACGGCGGGACGCGAAGCAAGCGCGTCATCCAGTCGCTGTAAATCATCATTCACGTTGTCATTCAGCGAGTTGGAGCAACCAACACACAGCAATACAAGCACACAGAACAAGCAAGTCTTTTTCATACAAATCCAATTTGACCGCAAAGGTAGTAAAAATTCCCGAACCGGCAAAATATATCGGAAGATTTTTAAAAATTTTTCTATATTTTTCATATATTTTTTGTATATGTGCGCGCAAAGTAGTATCTTTGCAGCAAATTTAACAAATTGGTACCATGAAAAAGATTGTATTGTTCAGCATTCTCGCGCTCGCGTTCGCTGCATGCCGTCCGTCGTCGGATGTATCTGTTTCCTCTCCGGACGGCACGTTATCCCTTCGGTTCGAAATGGCGGATGACGGAAGTATCGGTTACAGCGTGCAACGGGACGGCGACACCCTTATAGCCACCTCCCCTCTCGGTTTCCTTACCGGGGAATATGCATTACAAAAAGGATTTTCTCTCATTGGCAAAAACAGGATGGATCATTCCTCCGTATGGGAAACCGTTTGGGGTGAGGAGCGGCTTATTGAAGACCGCCATAATGCCCTTACCGTTCAGCTCCGTCACGCGTCCGGCATCCGGATGGATATCGAGTTCCGGGTTTTCGACGACGGTATTGCGTTCCGGTATATCTTCCCCGGTCAGGAGCAGTTGTACCTGACGGTCACGGACGAGCTGACCGGCTACCGCTTCACGCAACAAGCCGAAGCGTGGTCCCTGCTCTGGCGCACGGAGTACTACGAGGGCTTGTGGGAGAAGCGGCGTATAGCAGCGGAGGACAACACCTCCTGCACGCAAGACACCCTCTGCTCCCCGCTCACCATCGAATTTGCTGACGGCACCTATGCCTTCCTCCACGAGGCGGCGCTGACCGACTACCCCGCGCAGAACCTCTACGTGCGCGACGGTATGGTTTGCACCTGCCTCACGCCCTGGCGCGGCGAGCAGGGTGAGACAAAGAGCGGCACGGGGACGGTCAAGGCATACATCACCACACCGTTCTCCACGCCATGGCGGATGGTCGTGCTGACACGCACCCTGCCGGAATTAGTGGCATCGCGCATCATGCTGAATCTCAACGAGCCTTGCCGGATAGAGGACACGAGCTGGATCAAACCGATGAAGTTCATGGGTATCTGGTGGGGCATGCATATCAAAACCATGACCTGGGAGCAGGGACCGCGGCACGGAGCCACGACGGCGAACATGGAGCATTACCTGCGATTCGCCAAGGAACATGGGATCGACGCCGTACTGGCGGAGGGATGGAACCTCGGATGGGAGGACTGGAAGCATTTCTCCTTCACCGAGCCCTACGACGACTGGGACATGGACTACCTGAGCGCACTCGCCGACAGTCTGGGCGTACAGATCATCGGGCATAACGAGACCGGAGGCAACGCCGCCGACTACGAACGGGAGCTGGATACGATCTACCGCTATCACGCCCGCCACGGCATCCATGCTGTCAAAACCGGCTATGTGGCGCCTGTCATCCGCACGACGGACGGACTCCAGTGGAGCAAAGGGCAGTCGGGTGTACGCCATTACCGCAAGGTGATTGAAACGGCGGCGCAGTACCGCATCGCCATTGACAACCACGAGCCCGTCATGCCGACCGGTCTGCAGCGCACCTACCCCAATCTCATGACGCAGGAGGGCGTACGCGGACAGGAGTGGAACGCATGGAGCAACGACGGCGGCAGCCCCTGCGAGCACGTGACCGTCCTGCCTTATACACGCATCCTCGCCGGTCCAGTGGACTACACACCCGGCGTGTTCTGCTTCGAGAACCCCGTCATCCCCGGGACGCGCGTCCATTCGACCCTCATGAACCAGTTGGGATTGTTTGTCTGCTTCTACTCGCCGCTCCAGATGGCATGCGACCTGCCGGAGCACTATATGGCGCATGCCGACGCCTTCCGGTTCATCGAAGAAGTACCCTGCGACTGGGAGCAGTCCCGACTCGTGGACGGCAGGATCGGTGATTTCTGTATCTTCGCCCGGCAGGGCAGAGGAACCGCCGACTGGTATATCGGAGGCATCACCGACGAAGAGGCACGCGAGACCGCGGTGCCGCTCGACATGCTCGAGGACGGCAAGACCTACCTCCTCACCCTCTACCGCGATGCCGATGACGCTGACTGGCTGACGCGCCCGTACGCATACGTGATAGATAATAAGGAAGTGACCAACCGCGACACCCTGCAGGTACGTATGGCGGCAGGAGGCGGATTTGCAGCCACTATCAAACAGAAATAACAAACACTATCTGCTATTATGAAACGAAAAATTCTCATGATGCCCCTTCTATGGCTGGCGGTGATGGTAAGCGCACAGACGCATACCTGTCGCGGCGTGGTCGTAGATACGGGCGGAGAAGCACTCATCGGTGCCTCCGTACTGGTGAGCGGCACATCCAACGGAACAATCACCGACTTGGACGGTAATTTTGAGATCACGTGTGCCGAAGGAGCGCTGCTCGAGTTCTCCTACATCGGCTATCAGTCACAGACTCTTCCGGCACGCGACGCCATGCGCGTAGAGCTGGCGGACGACAACGAGCAGCTGGAAGAGGTCGTCGTCATCGGCTACGGCAGCCTCAGCCGCAAGGAGGTATCCAGCTCCATCGTCCAGATCGACAGCAAGCAGTTCATCAAAGGTCCGATGAACAACCCGATGGAGATGCTGAACGGCAAGGTAGCTGGTCTGACGGTCAACAGCACCTCTGCCGCCGACCCGAACGCCTCGTCCTCCCTGCAGATCCGCGGCGCCGGTTCACTCAGCGGTAGCAACGACCCCTTGTACGTCATCGACGGCGTTGCTGGAGGGGATATACGGAACATCAGTTCCCAGGATATCGAGTCGATCACCGTCCTCAAAGACGCCGCGTCGGCTGCCATCTACGGTACGCGCGGTGCTAACGGTGTCGTGCTCATCACCACCAAGAAAGGAACGGCGGAGCAGGGGCATTTCAGCGCCACCTATGACTCGTACTTCGGCATGAACGCCGCCAAACCCCATATGGCGGTGCTGACGGCGGATGAGTTCAGACGCTCCCGCCGCGGTACGGACTACGGCGCCGAGACCGACTGGTACAGCGAGGTCACACGACCCTATTCCTATGACATCAACCAGTACCTCAATGTCTCCGCCGCCACCAAAGGCGGAGTCTATACCGCCAGCCTCAACTACAAGACCTCCAACGGTCTCGATATCGTCAGCAAGCGGCAGGAATACGGCGGACGCTTCGCCATGGAACAGAAAGTGCTCAAGGACTACCTGACCATCTCCGCCTCCCTTGCGGGACGACGGGTCAACGAGACATGGGGCGACAACAGCCAGGTGGACAACGCCCTCGGCATGAATCCCACCATGCCCGTCTATAACGCAGACGGCTCCTATTACCAGCCTACCGGCGTGACGGGAGCGGTCAACCCCGTGACACGGCTCAAAGAGACCGAGTCGAACGGACAGCGCGTGTACCTGCTCGCCAATGCCGGACTCAAACTCAATATCTACCAGGACGACCACCATTTCCTGCGCACCTCCGTCGGCTACTCGCTCGACTATAACGACCTCAAGTCCAACCTGTACGCCTCCTCCCGGTCCAACGAGAGTTACTGGGGAGGATACAAAGGGCGTGCGCGCGTTAACTACGAGAAATGGCAGACCCACCACCTCGACTGGCTCATCAACTATGATTTCCAGTGGGACGACCATACGCTGCGGTTCGTCGGCGGTACCTCGTGGGAGCGTTCCCGTTGGGAGCAGCTCGGAGGAGAGAACTACGATTTCACCTTCGACAATACCAAGTGGTACGACCTCTCTGCCGGTTCATGGCTCGCACAGGGACTGGCGAGCCTCTGGTCCGGTCAGACCGAGAACTCGCTCTTCGGCTTCTTCGGACGTGTCAACTACAACTGGCGCGACATGCTCTTCTTCTCCGCCAGTATCCGCCGCGAGGCAAGCACCAAGTTCGGTGTACGCAGCCGCTGGGGTAATTTTCCCTCCGTCAGCATTGCATGGGAGATGACCGAGGCGTCCTTCATGGAGCCGTCGAAGAAAGTGCTCAAGAGCCTCAAACCGCGTTTCTCCTTCGGTGTCACGGGACGCGAACCCTCCGACCCCTACCAGTCCTTAGCGACCTACAGCACCCGTTACCAGTACTACATGGACGGCACATGGGTCACCGGATACGCGCCGTCAAGCAACGCCAATCCGCTCCTCAGCTGGGAGAAGTCGGTGTCCTATAACATCGGTGTCGATTTTGACTTGTGGAACCGCCTGCGCGGAAGCGTCGAGTACTACATCCGCCAGTCGCCCGACCTGCTCTACAACTACACCGCCCCCCAACCGCCGTATGTCTATGAGTCGGTGCTGGTCAATGTCGGTACGACCACCAACCGCGGTGTAGAGATCAGCCTCAACGCCGATGTCATCAAGACCAAGAAGTTCACTTGGAACTCGGGCATCAACTACGCCTACGGCCGTACCTATCTCACCAAGCTCTCCAATGATGTCTATCAGGCATCGTATCTCGAGCTCTACCGCAAACCCGGTGTCGGCACGTCCGAGTATTTCTTCCGGGTGGAGGAAGGCGGCGAGATCGGACAGTTCTACGGCTATCAGTACGCGGGAGTGGACCGCAAGGGCAATATGTACGTCTTCGACAACGACGGCAACGCGCAGCCTATCAGTTCCGCCGACCCGGCATGGAAACGGATCATCGGCAACGGTGCTCCCAGACACACTCTCAGCTGGACCAACGCCTTCGAGTTCTATGGATTCGACCTCTCCGTGCTCTTCACCGGAGCGTTCGACTTCCAGATATTCAACATGCGCAAGTACGGCATGGGACTCCAGGGATGCGGTACCGACAACGTGCTCCGTACCGCCTACACGACGGACAAAGCCGTACGGACAGGCGGAGGTAACATTTCCAGCTATTTCCTCGAGGACGGTTCCTATTTCAAACTGGACAACATCACCCTCGGCTATAACTGGAAGTGGAAAGACAAGACGGTGGACGGTCTGCGCCTCTACCTGACGGCGAAGAATATCGTCACCATGACGCGTTACAGCGGCAACGACCCCAGCATCGTCGCCATCACCGGCATCACGCCTGGTGTGGATGTCTCGTCCGCCTACCCCACGGCAACACAATTCTGTTTAGGTGTAACTCTTAACCTCCATTAATACGATGAAAACGTTACATAAAATACGTTGTACTTTGTACATTGTCACTTTGTCCTTTGTCATGGCTTCCTGCAACATGGACGAGCAGGTGTATGACCGGCTGGACGCTACCGTGTACTATCAGAACGAAGCGTCGGTCAAAGGAGCCGTGGCGGCTATCTACGGCAATGCCGCGATGAGTTATCTCGAGTATTTCTGGTACCTCCAGGAGTTCTCCGCCGACCAGGTCGCATGGCGCGTATGGAACGGCGGACTGTGGGGATACGACGAAGGGGAGAAAACGGTCATCTCCACCCATACCTGGACCGCCGACTCCAAGATCATACGCTCCACCTGGGAGACGGCGTGGAGTACCATCGGGCTCTGTAATACGCTCATCAGCGACCTTAAGAAACTGAATGCCAAAGACCTCGACATGACTGACGACAAGATGCAGTCGTATATATCCGAGGTGCGCACGCTCCGCGCATGGGCGTACTACAACTGCTTCGAGTTGTGGGGCGGCGCCATCCCTCTCTACACCGGCGAGGAGGGAACCGACATACCCGGCTCCGCCGATGCCGATTTCCACACCGGATGCGAGAAAGTATATGACTTTATCTGCTCCGAGCTCGATGACAGTTATGCCGACCTGCCCAAAGAAGACGGCTCCAACGCCACACGCAACCGCATGAACCAGGCGGTCAACCGGATCATCCGCATGCGTATGCTGCTCAACTCCGGGGTCTTCACCGGCACGCCGCGTTTCAACGAGTGCGCCACGCTCGCCCAGGAGCTGCTTGACGGCAAGTACGGCACCTACAGCCTCGCCTCCGACTACCGCGACATCTACCACGTCAACAACACCTCCTGCCCGGAGGTCGTCATGGCGTTCGCGATGGAGAACGGACAGCTGAATGCCGGATGGATGCGCGATATGCCTTTCCTCGCATACACCTATGCCGACTATTTCGATTTTAGCAGCACCCAGAGCGCATGGAACTGCTGCTGTCTCGCGCCCTCCTATGACAACTCCGGTACCGTCAATGCCGCACTCGGCTACTCCGAGAACCCTGTCTGCTTCCTTGACCCGCCTTATAACGACCGCCTCGGCGCTGTCTATGAGCGCTTTAATGACAAGGATATACGCAAAGGCAACTACACCTGGGAGAACGGCAACTACACCGGTATCTTCCTCCGCGGGCTCCAGCGTGCCAAATGGGGAACGGGAGACATCCTCAAAGCCGACGCCGACCGCGACGGTATGGATCTCTATTACACCGACCAGGTCGGGCAGTTTGAAGGCGCCACCACCATCGGACGCGCACTCGAACCCGTTATGTCACCCCGATGGGGACAGACTAACTCCGGCGTACGCCTCGTCCGCTACCCCATCTATCCGGAGAGCGAAGGAAAAGACTTCCAGGACATAGACGATGTCGAGTTCCGCTGGGCGGAGGTGTACTACACCCTCGCCGAATGCAAACTGCGCGCCGGCGATGCAACGGGTGCGGAGAACCTCGTGCTCGAGGTGCGCAAACGCTATTTCACCAACGCCGCAGACGCCTCCAAGTACGGACGTATTGCCACCGTGGACGAGACATGGATGCTCGACCAGTGGGGGCAGGAGTTCCTCTGCGAGGGACGCAGAAGACGTACCGACCTCAGACGCTTCGACAAGTTCACCCAGGGTCAATGGTGGTTCTTCGGACGTGCCACCGACGACGGTGTCGCCTACCCCGCCAAACGTGACCGCAAGTACGAGTGGTACCCGCTGCCCGCGTCTGCGCTCAGCGTCAACCCCGGACTCAAACAAAACCCCAACTACTAATGCAGACCTGTTATGAAAAAGTATAATGATATATTCCGGATTGTGGCAGCGCTCTTGACGCTGACCCTCCTCGCGGGGTGCAACAGCGAACCCGTGACATACGACCACGAGCTGCCGCAGTTCGACACGCGCGACAACGCCGTCCTCATCGAACTCATCGCTCCCTCCGGCACCTCCGTCGATGACGAGATCTATATCTTCGGCGCCTTCAACGGCGAGAACGAGAAGACCGTCACCGACAAGCTCGAATGGAAAATGGAGAAAGCGCAGTACTCCGACAAGAAATGGGGTATCTATCTCTTCCCCGACCGGTTCGTTAGTGGCAAGACACTCGCCGACGGATTCTCTTTCGTCAGCGTCAAAGCCGGAGGCGAACGGGACATACAGGGTCAGCCCGTCACTCATACCCTCGACGCCTCCGTCGGGACACGCTATAACGTGTGGGCGGAACGGTGGGCTGCTTATTTCAGCGGGGAGGGGCAGACGGTCACCCATGACGGCTTCGTCATCTACGTCCTCGACGAGAGCCCCTTCGCGAGCCTCACGCTCTATATGTACGGCGATGTCAACGACCTCAACGGCACCTGGCCCGGCATGAAACCCACCGGACTGGAGAATATCAACGGCGTCGAATACACCTATTTCGACATGGGCTCCGATAACAACGGGCTCACCGAGACCCTCATCTTCTCCGACAACGGAGCCACACAACTCGGCGACTACGGACCCGTCACCTTCGCCGGAGACAACATCTTCCTCCATATCAGCGAAGAAGGCTCTATCGACAAGATAGACCCCACCGGTACGGTCGGACACGACGGACCCGTCGCCTATGTCCTCGACGGCAAGAACTGGGGATTCAACACCACGCTCTACATGTGGGGCGATGTGAACAACCTCAACGGCGCCTGGCCCGGTATGAGCGTAGGAGGAACGGCGACCTTCGGGCAATACACCTACCTGTACTTCGACCTCGGAGCGGCGAACGTCGGACTCAACGAATCGCTCATCTTCAGTAACAACGGTGCCACCCAGCTCGGCGACTACCCCGGCAACGATCAGATGATGACCATCAGCGAAGATATATTCTTCTACATCGGTCCCGACGGCGTACAGCGCATCGAAGACCCCGAGAACCCCGGTGATCTCGAGTGGTTCAACCCCGTCGCAACACCCAAAGAGGAAGCGCTTATCGACCTCTATTTCTACAACGGTACCGACACCCTCGTCATCTCCAACCTCTATGCATGGGGCACCTCCGAAATCTTCGGCGCATGGCCCGGCAAAGCCTTCAGCGACATGGATACCACCGACCTGCTCGGACTCACCCTCCTGCACACGACCGTCAACGCCTTCGTCGGAGATGCATACCACCTCATTGTCAACGGCAAAGACACCGTCGGAAATGACCTGCAGCTCAAGGACTACGACCTCGACGTGGACCAGACCGCATTGCAGCAATACCTCAAGATAACGGACGCGGGCGTCGCACCGCTGCAGATATCCGCACTCAGCCGCCAACATTAATGTGTAACACCCGCCCGACGGGTAACAAACGATTTTGAATTCTATGAAACGATACACCTGTACTCTCCGGAACGTGGCTGCCTTCGTCACCACGCTGACGCTCCTGTTCACCTCCTGCGGGAGAGCTCCGGAACCCATCATCACCACCGATGAGGACGCCCAGCAGGCACGCCCCGCTCCCACGACCGTCATCTACGAGTGCAACGAACGGCTCTTCGCGGAGACGGACGCTTTCAAAGCCATCGAAGCCTATATACCCGAATTGGAACGCATGGGGGTGAACGTCCTCTGGCTCATGCCCGTACACCCGCGGGGTGCCGACGACAAAGCCATCGGTTCGCCTTACTGCGTCAAGGACTACCGTGCCGTCGATCCCGCTTTCGGTACGATAGACGACCTCAAGCACCTCGTCACCACCGCCCACGACCACGGAATGCAGGTGATCCTCGACTGGATTGCCAACCATACCTCATGGGACAACGCCTGGGTCACCCGCCACCCCGACTGGTATCAGGGACCGGCGACTGCCGACGAACAGGGATGGAAAGATGTCACTTTCCTCAACTACTCCAACCAGGCGGTACGCGACACCATGCAGGACTGCATGCTCTACTGGGTGCGCGAAGCGGATATTGACGGCTTCCGATGCGACTACGCCGGCGGAGCACCGCTCGACTTCTGGTCGTCCGTCAACAACGCCGTCCTTGAACTCAAACCCGACGCCGTTCTGCTCGCCGAGACATCCGACGCACGTCATTTCGACGCCGGATTCCAACTGCTCTACAGCTGGAATTTCCTCTATGCCGTCGAGGACCTCTACGCCGGAGCCGGAACGTGGAGCGCACTCATCTCCGCCCACCGCGCCGAGTACAACACCACGCCAGACGGGAAAGAGAGACTCCGCTATATAACCACCCACGACGAGTCAGCAGAAAAAGCACCCGCATCCTCCTACCGCGATGCCGCAGGCGAGCTGTCCGCTTTCTGCCTCACCGCCTTCATGGGTGGCGTGCCGATGATCTATTCGTCGCAGGAATTGGGCAACACCAACACGCTCAGTTTCTTCGAATACCACCTCATGGACTTCACCTCGCCCAACAGCACGCGCAATGCCATCGCCGACATACTGCGCGTGTGGAAAGAGACGGCGGATCTGCGAGCAGGGGAAAAGACATTCGGTTCGCTCGCCGCGCGGGTGCCCTATATCGAGTACAACCGCGAGGGACAACAGCTCCTCGTCATCTGCAACGCATCCAACTCCGAGCAGCAGGTCAAGATGCCTATGCGCTACGAAGGACTACAGATGAACGACCGCCTCAGCGGAAAGACCCTCGTCCCGCCATCCGTCTTCACCCTCGCACCAAGAGAATATCGTATTTATACACGATAGTTAACATTATTAACCCATTAAATTTTTTATTATTATGAAAAAGATGTATGCTTTTTTGGTAGTTTTGGCGACAGCCATGACTATGAACCTCAATGCCCGGACTATCTATCTGAACCCCAACATCTGGGACATTGACAACCCGGTTTATGCAGTACACGTATGGAACACCGGTGACGAAGACGCCGGGGATGCGTGGTTCGAGCCCGTAGCCGGCGCAGAAGGAATCTTCTCTGCCGAGATTCGCGACGACGCCACCAATGCCATTTTCCTCCGCAAGAACCCCAACGATGAAGAAGTGATGACCAACATCTGGGGCGGCTGGTGGAACCGTGCCTATTCGGCTATCCCTTCCGACAAGGACTTGTTCACCGTCACGGCTTGGGAAGGCGGAGAAGGTGAGAACCCCTGCATCGGTACGTGGAGCAACTACGGCGCAGCACCCGTGTACAACACCTATCACATCTATGTCACCAACCAGACCGGCTGGGAGCAGTTCTACCTCTATGCATGGGGTGACAGCGAAGCGTTCGGCGGATGGCCCGGCGCACAGGGAACGGAGTTCGAGTTCCAGGCGAATGAGAACGGTCCTGTTGCACTCCACCTCATCTTCCATAACAACGTGGGTGAAGGTATGGAAGGAGACGCAAGACAACTCTTTGACATCACCGAGGCACGTGATTACAACCTCGTTGTAACGGCTACCGGTGTTTCCGAGAACGCTTCGGCGATCACCCTCACCGAGACCAAAGACAACCGTGCCGTTAAGCACATTGTAAACGGTCAGCTGGTCATCGTACGCGAGGGCAAGACCTTCAACGCACTCGGTACCGAAATCAAATAAGAGTCACACACACGGCGTAATGCCGGCTAATCAGTATGAATATGAAACGCATCGCTGCCTTTACCGTCTTTCTGTTCCTGAACCTGACCGCTTGGGCGGAGACCTATACCCTGTATGTGTCCGACCAGACCGGTTGGAGTGTGTTCGATCTGTATGCCTGGGGGGATAGCGAAGCGTTTGGCGCTTGGCCCGGTGCCACCTCCGCGCCCGTCGTGACGCGGGGGGGTATCCGGTTCAAGACATACACCTATACCGCCAACGGCAGCTCCATGCAGCTGCATCTAATCTTCCATAACAACGTCGGCGAAGACCTGCCTGGAGACGAACGGCAGCTCTTCACCCTCACCGAACCGGGTGACTGTTACCTCAAGGTGACCAGCACCTCCGTCAGCCGGATAACGCCTCCGGACGACCAGCAGGATCCCGGTGAGACGCAAAGCGGCGAATGGACCATTGACAACTCCACCGCCATCTCCGATGACAACCGCGTCATCTACGAGCTGAACCTGTATGACTTCACCTCCGCCGGAACGCTCGCTGCCGCACAGGCACGCCTGACACAGCTGCGCAAACTGGGTATTGACATCATCTGGCTCATGCCCGTTTTCCCGCGCAGCGTACAAGGGAAGATCGGCACGCTCGGCAGTCCTTATGCCCCGAAGGACTACACCTCCGTCAACCCCGCACACGGTTCGGTAGCCGACCTGCAGGCGTTCGTCAACGCCGCACACGACCTCGGTATGTCCGTCTGGCTCGACTGGGTGCCTAACCATACAGGACTCGATCACACATGGGTCAGCGCCCATCCAGACTACTACGTATGGGAGAACGGATCCATCAAGCACCCCAACGACTACGGCGATGTCTATCAGCTCAATTACTCCTCCACCGCGATGAAGAACGCCATGATAGACGCCATGCGCTATTGGGTCAATACCGCCGACATAGACGGTTTCCGCTGCGACTACGCTTCCTCGCCCGCCATCGGCTCCGGCTTCTGGACACAAGCCACCGCCGCACTGCAGAACAATGACCGCAACAAACGCGTCGAGATGCTCGCCGAAGCCGATTTCACCGATTGGAACGCCTCGTCGCTGCTCAACGCCGGATTCGACTACGACTACGCATGGGGATACGCCGACGCACTCAAATCGGTCGGAAACGGTACATCCGCCACCAACGCGCGGAATGCCGCACAAAACCTGCTGACCCAAATCAACAGCTCCTATAACCATATGAGCCGGATGACCTATATCACCAATCACGACGATATAGGAGATAACTTCAGCCATAACTACCTCTCCGTCCTCGGCAGCAACGTCGCGCCGATGACCGTCATGTATTTCACCTTCTTCGGGATGCCCCTCCTCTATAACGGACAGGAGATAGGGCAGACTGCCATCCTGAACTATTTCGAACGGAACACCATCAACTGGAACGCCGTCAACACCCGGATACACAATACCATCCGGACACTCGTCGCACTCAAGCATACCCAGCCCGCACTCGCTGACGGACCCGCCGGACGCAGAGCCTCCACACGGCTCATCAATACCGGCAACAGCAGCGTCATCGCCTACGAGAAGACCAAGGGCGATAACGTCGTGCTCGTTGTCATCAGCCTCAGCGACCAACCCGTATCCGTCACCCTGCCCAACGTCACCGCGGGCGCCTACACACGCGTCCTCGACAGCCAGACCATCACCTCCGGCTTTGCCGCCACACCCGTCACACTCACCGCCTCACCGACGATCTCCCTGCCAGCCAAGGGATACCACGTCTATACGAACGCCGCCGTCTCCGACACACCCGCACAGATAAACCCCACATACCATATCTATGTCTCGGACCGGACCGGATGGAGCACGCTCGACCTCTATGAGTGGGGGGAACCCAATGAGATCTTCGGCGGATGGCCCGGCGCCGTCTCCGCACCCAACGCCACTCTCCACGGCATAACATGGCGCGACTATACCTATACCCTCAGCGAGACGACAACGGCGGTACAGCTCCACCTCATCTTCCATAACAACGTCGGCGAAGACCTGCCCGGTGACCAGCGCCAGCTCATCACCATCACCGAACCGAGGGACTACTACCTCATCGTCACCTCATCCGGTATCACAGAGTACTCACCGACCTCCGTCAACAACCAGCCAGCCTGCACCACCCCGCGCAAGTACATCTGCCGCGGGCAACTGTATATCCAATCCAACGGGCATACCTATACCGCCCAAGGATTCCTGTATTAGCGCGGATTTTTGTAGAAAAATGACTAACCTCTTGCATATTTCGCAAAAAAGCTGTACCTTTGCAGCATGAAACACTTGTTGGCAGATTATATTTTCTCGGATGCCATGCGTTATGAGGGGCATCAACTGATATACACGCCGGATAATGAGGAACCCATTGAGCTGGGTGGCATGCTGGCGGCAGCTGTCATGGCGGCACTCATCGTGGATACGGAGGAAGGGGATGCACGGGGTATAGCGCTGGAGACGGACGCCGAACGGGAGGAGTTCTTCGCACGGTACGAACGCGAGGTAAGACGCGACGACTGGGGATACCTGAGTGCCGAAGTGCAACAACTGCGGGAGAACTACATCCAGATAGCCGTCAGTCCGATGACGCTCAAAGACCTCTGTCTGAATGTACGCCTGTTCGATCTGGCGATGTCGGTGAACGTGGCGTATATGCAGCATCTGGTCTTTGAGACCTATGGCAGACATATATGGGAAAAATGTACATGGAGTGTCCCCTTTGCTGCATGGCTTTGGGATGCCACGCAGGTAGAGACGCTCCGGCAACGTTTCCTCAAAATCGACTGGACCGATGCCCCTGTCGTCGATGAACTGGCATCCATATTCAATGACCCATCACAAATCACCAATAACCAATCACCCGTTCCGACTTTTTATTTCGAAGGAGAGAAAGCGGCTGATATCATGGAGCGGTATCTGCAATGGCTGTCTGACGAATATGTAGCCATGAAGCAGGAACAACCCGGTTCCAAAATCACCTCCGCCGACCGCAAGTATATCTTTGAACAGGAGACCGACTGGTCGTTTTTGTCCGATGAAACCGCGCAACTGGACGCGTCCGGGCAAAAAGAATGGAACCGGTGGAAGCAAGAGTGGACCAGATTCCTTACTGCCCGACTCCTGCCTCCCAAAGAGATCCGTTTCTGGGCGGACGATGTGCCGGAAAAGGTACAGGAACATCTGCTGTACCATCTCCAACTCATGGAGCAACATCAAGCCCATTTTTGGGACCTCACTACGGCTGTCTATGCCATGCGCCAACTCGGTTATATCCGCCGCAAATGTGGCGACAAGGAGATGCGTCTGTGGCTCAGCGAACATCTCCGGCTCAATTATACGGAGCGCAACAACGCCTCCCAGTTCCAGCGCGCCATGAAAGAGCATGGACGATACTCACAGGAAGTGAAAGATGAAGTCATGATACTGGAGTCGATGGGTTATTTCCGTTTTCAAGCTCCTTCAGAAGAATAACCCGCACAAAATTCGGAAACATCGTCACCTTCTTTGGATCTAATAACGCGTCCGGCTGACCTTTCAACTGGGCATTCCATCGTGCGCGTAATTCGGCATACCGGGGATGCGCTTTATCCTTGATAATAACACTCGCGCCACGACAAGCCGTCTTCCATTTCTGAGCCTGAGCCTCCTCTGCCCCCCGACGGGGATGACGCTTGTAATCGCGTTTTTCCTTAAAATAAAATTCCTGAGGACCGTATTTGATCAAAGTCCCGTCATCTGCTCGGTATTCTTTCAAGCGGGTTACCACTTCCGAGTCTCGTTTCAATTTACCGCGTAGCCAGTCAAGACCGACGCTTAGTTCTGCTTGTGCCATATGACAAAATCGTTAGTTATAATTTGTTAATAAGTTTGATATTTGTTTGATATATGTTAGTAATCATCGAGACGACTGCCTGACCTCAACATGACATAACCCCTTCGTCCTTTTCCCGGAATTTTATTCGGGTTAAATACGTCATCCATCAGGTCGGATGCCATCCGACAATTTTTGTTGACGTGACGGTTTGACGGTTTCTATCGTCTGTTTCCTCTTTATAAAGCAGGCTAATATGCTTGTTTTTAGCAATTTAAACAGAAACCGTCAAAACCGTCAAACCGTCATCCTACTTTTCGATACCTGCCGTGCTCCAGTTTGATGACGATTCCCTCGTTTTGCCATTTGTCATTCCATCTTTCTGCGGTTCTTTCTGAGATACCTTGCGTTTTGGCTTCCTGTATGAGTTCCTTGCGTTCATACTCCGCCTTCAATTGCTCAAACAGCACTTTCCTTTGATCCAACGGCTTGATCTCCGGCACTACATCCTGTGCGTCTCCGTCTATCATCCTGTATGCCGCTGCCATATGTAACAGCATCTTGTTCCCGATCATCTCCGCCGTCTCATAGTCCTCATCCGCGCATAATAATTCTCCCTTCCATTCGGGGAGGGGTTGGGGGTAGGCTTCCATCCGCATCGCCGTCAATATCATCGCAATCCGCTCTATCTGTACCGCCATGCGGATGACGGCGGAGTGGAAGTTATCTCCGAGGAGGGCAATGAGCGTCCCGTACTCCGTCTCAAGGTGCTCGCCCAAACGCTCTTTCTGCGTGTCGGTAAGCGACCACTCGCGTTCTCCGCTTGCCATTAGTGACTCGTACGTGCGTAGCAACCGCTGCCCGACGATCTTCGGGATGGCACTCTGTCCGCCTTTGGAACTCACATAGCGCTTGTCAAACGGATTAGTGCCCTTGATGACAACGGTCAACAGACGGGAGAAATAGCCGTTTTCAACGGACGGAACCAATGCGCGATACTGCCCGAACGTGCCTGTGAGAAGCATGGAGAGACGAGGACAAGGAATCTCGGACGCACCTCTGACGCGGTTGCGAGAGACGGGTTCATGCTCGGCGGCTTTGCGGAGTGCGGTGTTGTAAGTAGCGGCGGAGGATCGCCATATATCCGTGATCACGCTTCCTTCACTCTCGTGCATGTAGCCGCATCCGTTCTGCTCCGCCAAGGCTTTGTACCACGCCGGAAGCGTGCTGTCGCCTGCAATCAGCAGCGGATACTGCTCATCAACGACACGAACCATCTCCAGCGCCTGGTTCGCGATGCCTTTGCCGGAAGCCGCAGCTGCTAAGATGAAACATTGGAGGTTGGCGTAGTACTTCTTGCCGGTCGGGCCGTACGTGAAATACAGATTCGGTACGCACGCACTCGCCGCCGCAAGCGTGGACATAAGGAGGATGTCCTGTTCCTCGGGTGTAGATGCCAATGAAAGCATTTGTTGTACACTCTCGGGAAGCTTTTGCATGTCGAGGTGTTCGACAATGCGGAGGTCAATAGAGTTGATTTTTTCCATAAGGTATAAAAAGTTAAATGGTTAATAATAATCATCATGACGTGAACCGGCAATGTGTCCGCGGCATGAAGCAGATTCGACTACAAATATACGCGGCTCTGCAAGCTCTTTCCGTATATGCCTTTGTCTGTTTTTTTGTGCCATGCAACAGCAAGGCACCACCTATCGCCCTCATCTTCAATATATTGCAAAAAGCTATTTCTCTACTGTTGCATTTTTAACGCGAAAATAATTTGCATATATGAAAATTTTTTCGTACCTTTGCAGCGGTTTTGGTGCATCTTACGAATCGATCACAATTTGTGACCATAAAAAAATACCCGTCCCATCCCTGACGTAAAACCGGATCGCAGAGAAGCGTCTCTGCGGACATATGGATTATTAATTAGCGTTTGCTATTTGTCTATGAACACTGAAATGTAGGAAGTTTCACTGAGAATATATGACAAGTCGCGAACGTCCACCGTTGTGTGGGCGTGACTTGCTTTTCTCAAGGCCTTTCCTACAGCCCCAGTGTGAGCAAATCATTGCCCACATTTTTTGTGCTGTAAGATAGGTCGTTGGTAGAATAAGTAGCGAACATAAACAAACGCTACTATGCCCGAAAAACAAAGTGCAGGTGATAAGCCTGTGCAAGTAAAATCGCGGGAACGGGTGCAGAAACACGGAGAAGTGTTTACTGCGGAGCGTGAAGTGAATGCGATGTTGGATCTCGTTAAAAACGAGACAGAGCGTATCGACTCGCGTTTTCTCGAACCTGCGTGCGGCGATGGGAATTTCCTGATAGAGATTCTCCGTCGTAAATTAGCGGTCGTGCATGCCAACTGGCTCAAGCATCAGTCTCAGTTACAATACGAGAAAGATGCCATCTTAGCCATCAGCAGCATGTACGGCATTGATATACTGCCCGACAATGCAGCTGCTTGTCGTGCGCGTTTACTAAACTATTTCAAAGAGCAATATAGCGGACTTTTCCCGCAATCTTACAAGCCGGAGTGTATCTCTTCGGCGGAGTTCCTATTGTCGAAAAACATCATCTTAGGCGACGCGCTCACCTATCGTCGCATAGATAATCCCGATGAGTGGATTATCATCAGCGAATGGAGCATGCTGCCTAACGGAATGATGAACAGACGTGACTATGAGTTTTCGTATCTGGTAGGTGATAGTAGTGAGGATGATCTTTTCTCGGACATCCCCTGTCAGACTTTCGCGCCTCAAAATTTCTTGAATCTTAATGCTAATGCGTATGGAGAATAACTACAATCCCGATGTGCTGAATTGTATAGCCAACCTCAGTAACGACGAAGTATTCACCCCGCCGGAGTTGGTCAATCAGATGTTGGACTTGTTGCCGCAAGACTTGTTCCGCAATCCCGAAACAACGTTCTTGGATCCATTCACAAAGAGCGGTGTCTTTCTGCGCGAGATAGTGAAACGCTTGGATACAGGACTTGCTGCTGTTATTCCTGATTGCCAGGAGCGTATTCTGCATATCATGCACAAACAGGTGTTCGGTATCGCACTCACGGAGTTAACGTCTCTGCTTGCTCGCCGCACGGTTTATTGCAGCAAGTATGCAGATAGTGACCATAGTATAGGTCGGTTCAAGACGAAAGAAGGGCATATCTTATATACTCCCATGCAGCACACATGGCAGAATGGTCGCTGCAAATACTGCGGAGCATCCAAAGATGTCTATGACCGTGGTGATGCCGCAGAAACCTACGCATATAACTTTATTCATACCAACAACCCAAAATACTTTTTCAATAATATGACTTTCGATGTAATTATCGGCAACCCTCCGTATCAGTTAGACGATGGAGGTGCGCAAGCAAGTGCTACTCCTATTTACAATTTATTTGTAGAACAAGCGTTAAAACTTAAACCCAGATATCTTTCTATGATTATTCCTGCGCGGTGGTTTGGTGGTGGTAAAGGACTTGATGATTTCAGAAAGTTAATGATAGAAGATAAACATATTAGGGTATTACATGATTTTCTTGACGCAAGTGATTGTTTTCCAGGTGTGGAAATTAAAGGAGGTGTGTGTTATTTCTTGTGGGATCGGGATAATCAAGGAGTATGCCGTATAGTTACCCACAAAAAAGATGAAATCACGGAACAAAAACCTCGATTCCTAAAAGAAAAGGGAAGTGACGTGTTTATTAGATATTCAGAGGGTGTCTCAGTATTGCATAAAGTACGTAAACATAATGAAAAAACAATAGATACTATTGTTAGTAGTCAAAAACCATTTGGATTAAGAACATATGTCCACGGAGAAAGCAAACATTTTACAGATGCTGTTTCTCTTTATGAACGTGGTGGTGTCGGTTATATAAAGCGATCAGAGATTGTTAGAAATCAACAATGGACTGACAAATATAAGGTTTATATATCGGCTGCATACAATGCTGGAGATTCTTATCCTCATCAAATATTAGGGAAACCGATATTCGGGCCAACGAATTCTTGCTGTACAGAAACCTACGTGGTTATAGGTCCAGTAAAAACAGAAACAGAAGCAAAACATCTATGCGGATATATATCAACAAAATTCTTCCGTTTTTTAGTGATGCTCAAAAAGACATCACAGCACGCGCCCGCTTCTGTATATTCTTTTGTACCTCTTCAAGATTTCTCGGAGCCGTGGACAGATGAGAAACTATATAAGAAATACAATCTAACGGAAGAGGAGATCGCCTTTATAGAAAGCATGATCCGACCAATGGAATAACAACAATAACCAGCGTTCTTTGACATACTGACAAGAGAAAAAAGGATAAAAGTTTGCACATGTCAGATTTTTGTAGTACCTTTGCAGCACAAATCAGCAAAAGGTTATGAGCGAAGATAAATGGCAATGGCAAACAGGGCGTATATGGCGCGGAGTAGGTATATACCATGTAACCATGGTTGTACCGAGTCGCATGCCTTTGTTTGGCGATTTGATTATTCCGAATGATGATCCCGAGCAAGCATACGTAGCCCGCAAAGAGTTGGGCGAGGCTATTCTTAAACTGATGTTTATGATACCGGATTTTCATCCGGAAGTAGAGATTCTTCAATTCTGCTTGATGCCGGATCATATTCATTTTATTTTGCGCGTAAAGCGCGCGATGGAGAAAGGTATCGCATCCGTTGTGCGTGGTTTTTGGCAAGGAGCCAAGAAAGCAGGCAATCTATATACTTCGTCTGTTTTTCCGAATAACATTCGGAGTGAAGAGCAAGAATGGAATCCCATCTTTACGGAGAAGCCTTTCATTCGCCCGATGTCCCGCAAAGGGCAATTGCAATCCATGATCCGCTATGTGCAGATGAATCCGCAGCGCCTTGCGACCAAGCGCCTCAAACCCGGTTATTTCTATGTGCAAGAGAATGTAGAAATAGGCGGGCGCGTATATCGCGCGGTAGGCAATATCCAACTGCTGCATGCGGAGAAATATTCTCCCGTGCATGTGCGGAGCATGTGGGTGAAAGATGCGGAGCAAAACGGCAATGTGCAGCCTCTCAAAGACTATAAAAACGGTTGTATTGTCGCTGCCCGCGAGGGAACGGTAATGGTATCGCCCTTTATCAGCGAGCATGAGAAAGCCGTGTTGGATGTGCTCCTAAAAGAAAAATATCCTACTATCTATATTGCCGATAATGGTTTCGGGCGATATTTCAAACCCTCCGATGCCTTGTTTGATGCGGTAGCCGAAGGGCGTTTGCTCATTCTGAGTCCGTGGCCGTTTGATCCAAGCAAGAAGCGCGTCAGCCGCGAAGAATGCGTAGCGATGAATGGCATGGCGGAGGAGATTTGCAATGCTCTTTCTCCGAATGATATTCGGAAAAATTAACGAAGCGCTTCGTCTGTTTTTCCGGATAATATCCGGATTCTTTATTCTTTTCTTTTGTCAGTAGGTCGATGAGCGCCATAATAGATAAACTATGGCAGCACAAGACTTGTTACAATCGCGAGTGGAGACCACTCCTATTATCTACGCATATAGCGATACACGCTATCCGGGTATGCTCAAAGTGGGCTATACTACGCGCGATGTGGAAACCCGTATGCATGAGCATTATCCAACCGTCGTGCCCGGACAATCATGGAAAGTGGAGTTGGTTCGTCCTGCTATGCGGAATGATGGTACGACCTTTGATGACCATGCTGTGCATGAGGTGTTGGAGAATAGCCATAAGCGCAAAGTCAAAGGTGAATGGTTCCAATGTGAAGTCCGTGACGTAGAGCGAGCCATCTATGCTGTTGCTCGCGGTATGGATTCTATCCTGCGTCGAGACCGCTCTTTCCCTATGCGCAACGAGCAAGCAGAAGCCGTACGTAAAACGGCAGAGTATTTCTTCCGATTCTATTCCGATCCGCATAATCATGGTCTGACACCGCACTTCCTTTGGAATGCCAAAATGCGATTCGGTAAGACATTCACGACTTACCAATTGGCTCTCCGCATGCACTGGAAACGCGTGTTAGTGCTGACGTTCAAACCTGCTGTGCGTTCGGCATGGAAAGAAGACTTGCTGACTCATACCGATTTTGTGGGATGGCAATTCTGCGAAAAGAGAGATGACCGTAATTTCTCCCATGTGGATGAGCGCAAGCCCTTTGTTTGCTTTGCTTCCTTCCAAGATGTGTTAGGCAAGAACGAAAATGGTGGTATCAAAGCCACCAACGAATGGCTGCAAGATGTGGACTGGGATTGTATCGTTTTGGATGAATACCATTTTGGGGCTTGGGGAAAGCGTGCTAAAGAGTTCTACGACAAACAGGATATTGCCAATATGGAGATTGACGAGCGTCAAGGTATTCTGTTCGAGGATAGCGAGAAGAAAGAGCGTGAAGCCATAGAAGATTATGACGAGCAACTCATGCCGCTTACGACCCGTGCATATCTCTATCTGTCGGGAACACCTTTCCGTGCTATTGCTTCGGGTGAGTTCATCGAAGAGCAAATCTTCAACTGGACATACTCCGATGAGCAGGATGCCAAAGCCAAATGGCAAGGCGAAAATAATCCCTATGCGGCACTTCCGCGCATGGTAATGATGACCTACCAATTGCCAGATAGTATTCGTGAGATTGCTATGCAGGGAGAATTCAATGAGTTTGACCTCAATGAGTTCTTCCGTGCAGAGGGAGACCGATTTGTCTATGAGGACTATGTACAGCATTGGCTGGAATGGATACGCGGGGGCTTCTCGGAACAGATCGTCTCTGACCTCAAACTGCAAAAAGAGAAACCGCCAGTGCCTTATAGCGATTTTCGTTTGAAGAGTTACTTGCAGCATACGTTCTGGTTCTTGCCTTCGGTTGCTGCTTGCAAGGCGATGAAGAAACTTCTGCGTAGTAAGGCTAATACCTACTATCACGATTATAGGATTGTACTGGCGGCAGGTAATGATGCCGGTATGGGAGCTGATGCGCTCAATCCTGTCTATGACGCGATGGATAATCCGCAAGAACAAAAGACGATAACACTCTCATGCGGCAAACTGACGACCGGCGTGACCGTGCGACCGTGGTCCGGTATCTTTATGCTTCGTAACTCATCTTCGCCGGAGACATATTTCCAAGCAGTTTTCCGCGTGCAATCACCTTGGACTACGCAAGATGAGTACGGCAAAGAGCAGGTGCTTAAACCGGTGTGCTATGTCTTTGACTTTGCTCCCGACCGGGCACTCAAACAAGTAGCGGACTATAGTTGCCGTCTCAATATCAACGAGGACAATCCCGAAACGAAAGTAGGAGAGTTTATCAAGTTCTTGCCTATTCTTGCGTATGATGGCAACTCTATGAAAGAGATAGACGCTGCCGGAATCCTCGATATGGCGATGAGCGGTACGACTTCTACATTATTGGCACGTCGTTGGGAGAGTGCGTTGCTCGTCAATGTGGATAATGCAACCCTTCTCAAACTGATGGGTAATGTGGATGCTATGCGTGCGTTGCAGAATATTGAAGGTTTCCGTGCCTTGCGCCAGGACATCGAGACGATCATCAATAAGTCCGAGCAGATCAAGAAAGCCAAGCAGCAGAAAGAGAAATTGTCTGAACGACAGAAGAAAGAACTCTCCGAGGAAGAGAAGAAGACCAAATCGCTCCGCAAACAGATACAAGAAAAACTCATCAAGTTTGCTACGCGTATTCCGGTATTCATGTATCTTACCGACTTCCGCGAGTATTGCTTGCGCGATGTCATTACCCAATTGGAGCCCGAACTGTTCCGCAAAGTTACCGGTCTTACTATCCAGGATTTTGAACTGCTCATCAGCCTTAATGTATTCAATGCTACGCTGATGAATGATGCCGTGTATAAGTTCAAGCGCTATGAGGATAGCAGCCTGAGTTATACCGGTATTCAAGCAGGTAATATGAGCGCAATCGGATTGTATGATACCGTTATTTATGTCAAACCGGAACAACAACCGTCAAATCCGGTTATACAGGATAATGTATTGGATGTTGCGGAAGAGGAAGAAACGCTTAGCTCCATTAAAGTCAGTGATAAAGTGACCCACAAATCGTTTGGAGAAGGTGTTGTAACAGCATTTGATGGTAAATTTATGTACTGCCAATTTTCTCGTGGATCAGAGAAGAAATTCATCTATCCTGATTGTTTTGAGAAAGGGTATTTTATTTAGTCCTCTTTCCTTGATTGGCTTCGTCGACGGGATTTTGCTGGCATTCGGTACGATAATCACGATTAAAGTGAGAAACTATGGAACTTGAAAAATCGAGTATTGGAGTGGTTGGAAGAGACTTGATGGGGTATCCCTATAATATCAAGTACCCGCCTATGGTTGCTAAGTATGGAGACAAGTATCTTGGCTACCCGAACTGGAATCAAGAAGTGTTCTTCTATGAGCATGCTGTTCAAGGGTTTGATGTTACTTTTGTTTATCACGGTGTAAAGTATTTCTTAATGGCCGATCCGGAGTATCATTGTACCTGTGAAGATATGCATTTTATGCCTTCGGACAAAAGCCAATATTTCCCTAATGGCAATGCGCTCATTGAACAATTAGAAATCGAAGGACATAAACTCATTGAAATCATTGATGAATTAGAAGACGTAGAAATGTGGTAAAAGGCAACCCCAGGAAAGTACGCTAAAAGGTACAGCTATTTCTGACATATGCAAGAGGTAGGGCGCGGAAAGTGTGTGTTTTTTGCATTTTCCGCGCCCTAACTACCAATTTATAAATTGCTGTCCATTTAAAATTTATACTTTGTTCTATAACTTGTTATATATTAGCCAGATACACTTGAATTTTATGTGCGACGATTTGAAACGGACATGTTTTTTGTGTTTATGTCTTTGAGTGATTTATACTCGTAGAGTTGGACAAATTGATAGTAAAAAGTGTCTATAAGCGTGCTTATAAGCAATTTTTAGTAGCAATTTGTGCAAGAAGCATTGCTTCTAAGCATTCAAAGGGTTTTGTTTGTTTTTGTTTAATTTTTAGTGGACACTAATGCAATTTATACAAAACCAATTTGTGTAAGTGCACCTCAAACGAACTCAAAAACAAAAAAAACGCACAAAAATTTGCATATATGCGTTTTTTTTCGTACCTTTGCAGCCCGAAAAGAAAATCGTAAATCGTCAAATCACAATAGATTTATGTTCATCATCGGAATCGCGGGTGGTACCGGCTCGGGTAAAACAACGGTAGTTCGCAAACTCATAGAGCGCCTTCCCAAAGGCGAAGTAGTGGTTATTCCTCAGGATTCGTATTACAAGGACAGCAGCAATGTGCCTGTAGAGGAGCGTCAAAACATCAATTTTGACCATCCTGACGCATTCGACTGGCCGCTGTTGACCAAGCACATCGAGTTGCTCAAACAGGGCAAGCCCATCGAGCAGCCTATCTACTCCTATATCACCTGCACCCGTTCCGAGGAGACGGTTCATATCGAGCCACGGGAGGTGATCATCGTGGAAGGCATCATGGCGTTGCGCGAACCCAACATGCGCCAGCAGATGGATCTCAAGATCTTCGTGGACGCCGATGCCGATGACCGTCTCATCCGTGTCATGAAGCGCGATGTGATCGAGCGCGGGCGTACCGCCGAAGCCGTCATCGAGCGTTACCAGCGGGTGCTCAAACCCATGCATCAGCAGTTCATCGAGCCGTGCAAGCGTTTTGCGGATGTCATCGTCCCCCAAGGCGGACACAACAACGCCGCCATCAACATGCTTGCCAAGTTTGTCAAACAACAGTTGAATGACAAATAACAATTAACAAAGGGTTTACGGAGTATAGTACAAACGGATAGAGTCCGTACGGACAAATTGATTTGTACAAAACTTTTAGAACGTTTTGTGAATTGTGAATTCTAAATTGTACATTGTTTTTTCAATTATTCCGGACATATTTGAAGATCGGGACTTTCACCTTGGGTGGAGGTTACGCCATGCTACCGCTCATTCAGCGTGAGGTGGTGGAGCGGCAGAAATGGATAGACGAGGAGGAGTTCCTGAATATGATTGCGTTAGCGCAAGCAGCTCCGGGACTGATCGCCGTCAACTCCGCCATCTTCATCGGTTGGCGGATAGGCGGATGGAAAGGTATGGCGGGCGCCGTATTGGGCGCCGTACTGCCTTCGTTCCTCATCATCCTGCTCATCGCCATCGTTTTTCAGGACTGGAAAGAACTGCCTGCGGTGGAAGCGGCGTTCAAAGGAATCCGTCCCGCCGTGGTCGCCTTGATAGCTGCGCCGCTGGTCAAGATGGCAAAAACGGCAACCAAGGACAAAGGACAATGTACAATGTACAAGGGACGAAATGCGCTTCCTTTGATTATTTCTCTTGCGGCGGCTCTGCTCATCTGGCTCGGGCATGTCAATCCCGTGTGGGTCATCCTCGCAACAATCGTTATTACGCTCGTAGTGGTAGCCATCGCCCATTATAAAAAATAACCAATTACCATTCACCAATCACCAATAACAATGCTCTATCTGCAGCTCTTCATATCGTTCTTTAAGATAGGTCTCTTCGGTTTCGGCGGAGGTCTGGCAATCCTGTCGCTCATCCAGATGGAAGTGGAGCAGCACGGATGGATGACAATGCAGGAGTTTGTGGATATTGTGGCTATCAGCCAGGTGACGCCGGGTCCGATAGGCATCAACTGCGCTACGTACGTCGGCTACACGGCGACGGGAAGCGTCTGGGGCAGCGTGCTGACGACCTCTGCCATCATCCTGCCGAGCCTGATCATCATGTTAGCCATCTGTCGTGTCTATTTCTGGCTCAGCACGCATTTTCAGGACAACCCCTATTTTGTCCAGACCTTGCGGATGTTACGTTTCACGGTCATCGGACTGGTAGCCGCAGCGGCGTTGCTGCTCATCAAACCGACCAATTTCATCGACACGACGAGCTGGATCATCTTTGCCCTCGTGGCGCTCTGCGCCATCCTGCCACGGCAGAAGAACCCGACAGCGGACAAGATCATCGCCTTTGTCTCGCATCCTATTATACTGATAATTAGCGCCGGAATAGCCGGTTATTTCCTATACCGATGAAAAAAAAAATCTACCTGATCGGGTTGTTATGCTGCCTGTGTGCGGGCGTGACAGCCGAGACCAAATGGGATCACCTCACCCAGCGGAACGAGTTGCGTGTGGGCTGGGGCGACCAGTTGTTCGAGAGCCTGATGTGGCATAACCCGACCCACATCGTCACCACCATGCCCGCCTCCTACCAGCAGACCTACCACGAGAACTACCGCCACAACCAGCACTTGTGGGTGGAGTACCAATGGCGGTTCAGCCACTGGTTCGGCATGGGCGGCATGTTGGACATCAGCGAAGTGGGCTGGGACGATGTGACGCGCGACGGACAGGGCAACGAGCTGGCTCGCGGCAACAACCACTTCTTCTACAACGTGGTTCTTATGCCTACCTTCCGCTTCACCTATCTCCACCACCCCAACGTGAACCTCTATTCCGGCTTCGGTCTGGGACTGGGAGTCAACGGCGGAACGGAGATCAACGGCTACGGCAAAAAGACCGACATCGGTGCAGCAGTCAACCTGACCGTGTTCGGCATCAGTGCCAATTTTCAACGGTGGTTCTTTGCAGTCGATTTCGGAGGCATGTATTCGCTCAAAAACGCCAACACCATTTTTATGGCAAGTTCGCGAATGGTGAATGTCAGTTTCGGAGCAAGATTCTAGTAATGTACAAAGGGACAAAGGACAATGTACAAAGGAGAAAGGAGTAAAATCGTAAATATGAAACGGTATTTTTTCTTATTGGTTCTTGCGTGCGTGGTAGCGGGATGTCAGTTCCGTCAGGACGAATGGGTTGATTTCACGGACGTGACAGCTGCCAAGGACCTCACGTTCCAAGTCATCGGGCAGCGTGAGACGGACTTGGGGGAGGGTCTTCCGTACGACTGCTTTATGCCGGACGGTACGCGCGTGAGCGAATGGCTGGAAGAGGAAGCGCAATCCGCCGAAGACGGACCGCTCCATATGCCGGCAACGAGCAGCGTTACCGGAGCAGGTATCCTGCAGGAACTGCTCAAATACGGGAACCAGAAAACGGTCATCGAGATCGCCGGTATATACCCCAGTCTGGATAGCGACGGCAACCCTGTCATCCTGTCCGGCAAAGTGATGCTCCCCAAAGGGCAGCGCCCCAAACGCATGATCCTCGTGAGCCACTACACCGTTTGCTCCAACAAAGAAGCCCCCAGCAATTGTTTCTCTCTGGAAGGCGTGCTTGTCAAATTGGGCTACGGACTCATCATCCCGGACTATTTGGGCTACGGCATCACGGCGCAGGAGGTTCACCCGTATCTGGTCATGGATCTCACGGCGCGGCACGTTGTCGATATGTACCAGGCGGTTCGCCCGTGGCTGGAGGCGGTTGGCTATGTCCCGGATGACCCCAAGCTGGACCTGATGGGTTACAGCCAGGGCGGAGCAACAACGATGGCGGTCGAGCACCTGATCGAGACGGAGTACAGCGATTCCGGCAGACTCAATTATATCAAGCTTCACCGCGTCTATGCGGGAGGCGGACCGTACGATGTCAAAGCCACCTACGAGCGCTTCGTCACTACCGATATTGCCGGCTACCCCGTCGCCGTGCCGCTGGTGTTGCAGGGAATGATCGTAGGCAACAAACTGAATATCGCCATGAACGACCTGATGCAGGACTGGCTGTACAACAAAATGGACGAGTGGATCAACAGCAAACGCTTCACCAGCGCCCAGATCAACCAGCTTATCAACACCAAGGTGACCCACGACATATTGACCGAAGAAGGCATGAACCAGACCAGCGACAAAGTGGCGGAACTGTACAAAGCCATGACGCAGAACTCGATCACCTCCTACAACTGGACACCCGGATCGTCCGTGTATATCATGCACTCCATAGACGACGAGACGGTGCCTTTCACCAATGCCTCCAATGCCAAATCCCGATGGAAAGACGCCAACATAACGTATAACTTCGGGCACTACGGAGGTCACGTCAAGACCTGCCTCCGGTTCATCTATTCGGTACAGACATTAATCATTCAGGAAGAGGAAGAGAGGAAAAAATATGAGCAATAACACAACATACAGACGGATCGTACGGCTTGCCTTGTCAGCCGTCACAATATGCCTGCTGGCATCCGGTTGCAACCCCGAAGCCACATGGGAGACGGAGGACGTGGAGGTGACTATGACCGTGAACACAGTGTCCGCAGGTTTCGTGGAGTGCTCTTTCACTCCCAACAAAGATGCGTACTACCTCATCTCCATCGTCGAACCATGGGAAAACTTCAACCCGGTCTATAACTCCAAGCAGTTCATGCAGTTAGCCCTGGATTCGGCGTACGCAGAGTACCTGTTGTGGCGCAACGACCTGCTGCGTAACAGCGAGTTCAATGTAGCGCCTTTCTCCAGCCACTCGCTCCAGTACGGCGCCGTGGATCATTTTTTCACCGGACTGCTGCCCGGAGAAGATTATTGGGTTTTTGCCTTCCCGGTCAACCCCGAGACGATGCAACCGATCGGCAAACTGGTACTGGAGAACGTCACCACGCCGGACACGAGTATATTTGACGTACACTTCGAATACCGCGTCAAGGGCGAATGGGACTACGTCTATCCGGTGGACTCCGCCGGTGCTATCTACACCCGTTTCCCCTATATCGCCACCACGCGCGACAGCGCGGACTTGGGCTTGGAGGAGGACGACGCGATCCTGTATTTCGTCGGCTGGTGTCTCGAGCGGTTCCTCATACCCGACTCCGCCAACGTGATGTACGGCGTGCAGGCGGTCAAGAACGACGGTATCAATTCATACACCTCGTTCAAAGAAGACCATACTTATTACACCATTATCAGCGGGTACGACGGCAGTTTCAAGCAAACGACCGTGTATAAGTTCAAATGGAAGAAAGACTGCAACTATTTCTTCGTGGACACCGATTCCGCCAACATCGCCAATAACTACCGGTAATGCGTATCCAGCTTCTCGTTGTCGGCAAGACTACAGACAGCCGTTTGGAATCACTCATAGACGAGTACACGCGGCGGCTCAGGCACTACGTGCCGTTTGAGCTGGTCGTTGTGCCGGATATCAAGAACGCCAAATCGCTGAGCGAAGAGCAACTCAAGACCCAGGAAGGCGCGGAGATCCTCCGCCGTCTGACACCCGGCATGGAGGTCTATCTGCTGGACGAACATGGACGGGAGTTCCGTTCGGTCGAATATGCGGACTGGCTGCAGAAACGGATGGCAGGAGGCAAAGACCTGACGCTCGTCATCGGAGGCGCGTACGGATTCAGTCCCGCCGTCTATGAACGCGCCAACGGCAAGATAAGCCTCAGCCTCATGACGTTCAGCCACCAGATGATACGCCTGCTCGCCGTCGAGCAGATATACCGCGCCATGACCATTCTCCGCAACGAACCCTACCACCATGAATAAATCCGACCTTGTTGGGGTCGGATTTATTCAATTTACGATTTGACAAATTGTCAATTACCTTACTCGTATCTTCTGTCCTATCTGGAGAATCTTGGTCTCCTTGATACCGTTGAGACGGCATAGGGCTTTGACGCTCGTACCGTATTTCTTGGCGATACCGGACAGGGTGTCTCCCTGACGCACCTTGTGGTACTTCATCGCCGCCTGCTCGGCACGTTTCTGCTTCATCGCCTTGATGCCGATTACGTACTCGTCGGCATTGCGCAACTGACCGGTATTGAAATCAATAAGGGTAGCCGGATCCAATGCCTCGCCCAGATAGCGGAATTCGAGATGCAGGTGACTGCCTGTCGAACGCCCTGTGTTACCGCCCAGACCGAGCACATATCCCGCCGGAACCTGTTCGTACTCATCCACTAACGGACGGCTCAGGTGACCATAGACGGTCTCCATACCGTTGTCATGACGCATGACTACGAAATACCCGTACCCGCGCGGATCCCAGCCCACGATACGTATCTGTCCGCCCCAGGCGGCACGGATCGAATCGCCGACCTGCACCTTGATATCCGTTCCCTTGTGCATCCGGTTCCGGCGCCAGCCGTATGGACTGGTCACGTACCCCGGAGCCGGCAAACGGAAGCCCGCCATCGGGATGCGCACATCGTCCTTCAGACTGTCAAACAGCGTGCCGTAGGGGTTCACACGCTCATCCGTCCATATATTGCGGTAGATGCTGTCCGCGGGGTGATGGTTGATAAGAGTGGTGTCCATCAGGAACTTCGGCGCGATCTTATATACCACGTCGCCGTCCTTGGTACGGACGATGATCTTGTTGGGCAGCAGGTCCAGATCGCATCCCAAGATAAGGGTATCGTGCGAGAAGAGCCCCGCGAGACACTCCGGCAACTGGGAAGCGCGGACATCAAGGTCGTCCAGCTCCTCCAGCTCATCGCCCTCGGAGTCCTCCGCCAGCGTATCAATAGGAACGGACGGCACTGCCAGCGCATTCTGCGCACTTAATGAAACCGGAATCAGCAGAAGCAGGGTCCAATACAAATACAGCCTAAATACCAAGCGCATAATACAATTCCAATAATTACAAGGATTACACTTATAGCAATCAACCATTTTTTCCAACTCGGCATCTCACCTTTCAGCTTCGGTGCTTTAACAATCGGGAAAGTTACCTGCTCGGTCAGCGTGCGGCCGAAGATGACGGAGATGATTGCGTCCGCATTGATAGCCCAGCCGTTGGCGTTGAGCACCGGCGCCAGGTTACGACGACGGAGCTTGAGCCATGCCATGATCATACTCGGACCCGAGATGACCAGCAATATACAAACGAACACGATCAGCAACTGCCACCATGCGAAACCGCTCAGACCCTTTGCCACCGCCGCCAGCGCCGTACCGATCATGCCTAATGCCATACCGATGGCGGCAAAGATACCTGCGAACTTGGCGATATCGAATGCGGGTTTCTTCTCGGCATTCGGATCCGTTGCCGCGTCTGCCTTGGCGGTCAAATCGCCAAACGCCTTCGCGTCTTTCTCTGCCGCAGACTTGTTGATCTTGTCCTCCACCCAATTCGCAAACTTACGGTACGGCGTCCAGAACGACTGACGAATAGAGATCGGGTTGTCGATGATCTTCGTCACCGTTGCGTCATAATCGAGACCGTCGTTATCATAGAACACGGCATTCTTGCCGATACTCAGGTTATTCACCTCACCCTGCGTCACCGCTGCCACAATCGCCATCGCCTTACCCGTCTTCTGGTTCACGCAGTTGCAGTAAATCAGGTACATACCACTCAACGGCGCCTGCGCGTCATGTTTCGCCGGGTCGTTTACACGCATACACAGGTGACACGCACGCTGGTCTATGATGAGGGTACCTGCCTCAAACGAAGCGATCGCACTGCTGTCACGGTCATAGAAGTCCTCCAGCGTCACGAAGTTACGCAGCAGGCGGTAGAAATCCCTGTGGAGCAGGAGCAGTTTGCGCAAAGGCTGGTACACGGCTTGCGCCTCCGCCAGCGCGGCGGCATTGGCTGCTTCGGCGGCACTCTTGGCTGCCTCCCACTCCGCTATCTGCGCCCCCATCTCCAGGAACTTCTTCTCGGTCATACCCGGCTTCGGAGCATCCTCTGCAATCACCGCCAGACCGAGTTTCTGCAGTTTCTCCTGCTCGAAATAAGCTGCATATTCGGCACTCTTCGCCTTGTATGCCGCTATCACATCCGCCTCCAACGGAGCCGCGGGAACCGCCTGTGCCTCAATGGTCACCGCCCCTATGGCAGCCTCTACATCCGCCAGACACACCACTCCGTCCTTCGCTAACGGCTCAGCTACCGCCTTGAGCGACTCGTCGGCGATATTGTCCAAAGCGACCGCATCGGTCTGTTTGAGAAGCGTATCCGGCTGAACCAGCGTCGCACACAGCCACTCCGCCGTCGCAATCACCTCTTTCACACGCAGTTTGCCGTCACCGTCCAGGTCCATCAGCCCCAACGAGGCGGAACTGATCTCCAGACCCGTTGTCGGGCAGGACAAAACGGTCCACATCTTCTTATCCAACTCGCCCAGATGACGGATATCTTCACCGGACTGGATACGCACACGCGTCACATTGCCAACTGAGGCAAACGTCCATTTATAGTTACTCATACTCGTAGAATTATTAATTTGGCTGCAAAGTTACGGATTTTTTTTGAGATACGCAAGAAAAATGCGCATAAATTTGCACATGTGCGTTTTTTTTTGTACCTTTGCAGCCCAAATGGCAACTATCAACTGCGACATCCGTCATGTCAACAAGTCGTTCGGTACGCAGCAAGTGCTCCGCGACGTGACGCTCTCCATCCCTGCCGGACAGGTGGTGGGTTTGCTGGGTCCCAACGGCGCCGGCAAATCGACGCTCATGAAAATACTCATCGGGCTGTGGAAAGCGGACAGCGGTTCCGTTACCGCCCCCGCGCAGATCGGGTACCTGCCGGAGAACAATCCGCTGTACGAAGACATGTACGTTGCCGAATATCTCCGTTTCATGGCGGAGATGACCTGCCGTCAGTCCTCCGAAGCCCGCCGTCAGACGGTTGAATCGCTCATCGAACTCGTGGGTCTGACCCCGGAGCGGCACAAGCACCTGCGGGAGTTGAGCAAAGGCTACAGACAGCGGGTCGGTCTGGCGCAAGCAATGATCGGCGAACCGGATCTGCTGCTACTGGACGAACCGACGACGGGACTCGACCCGAACCAGCTGGTGGAGATACGCGCCCTCATTCGTGAACTGGGGAAAGAGCGGACGGTGATCCTCTCCACCCATATCATGCAGGAGGTGAGGGAGATGTGCGACCGCGTCGTCATCCTCGACCACGGCGAGATAAAAGCCGACCTGCCCATCGAAGAAGTCGGAGACCTGGAGGAGTTGTTCCACCAAAAGACGAGTATGTAACCCCTCCCGACCTCCCTTACAAGGGAGGAGAATTTGAGATTTGAAATAAACTATGGCAGAATTTGATATACACGCACAGATGAACGAGAAGGAGCAGGACAACGCCCTGCGGCCTTTGTGCTTTGCGGACTTTGCGGGTCAGAGCAAAGTGACCTCCAACCTGAAGATTTTCGTGGAAGCCGCCAAGATGCGTCACGAGAGTCTGGACCACGTGCTTCTGTTCGGTCCTCCGGGATTAGGCAAGACGACGCTGAGTAACATCATCGCCAACGAGCTCGGCGTGGGTTTCAAGGTGACGTCCGGACCGGTGTTGGACAAGCCCGGCGACCTGGCGGGACTGCTCACCTCGCTCGAACCGAACGATGTGCTGTTCATCGACGAGATTCACCGTCTCAGCCCGATCGTGGAGGAGTACCTCTACTCGGCAATGGAGGACTACCGCATCGACATCATGATCGACAAGGGTCCTTCGGCGCGTACCATCCAGATCGACCTGAACCACTTTACGCTCATCGGCGCAACCACGCGCAGCGGTCTGTTGACCAGTCCGTTACGGGCACGTTTCGGCATCAACTGCCATCTCGAGTACTACGATGCGGATATTCTGGCAGGCATCGTGCAACGCAGCGCACGCCTGCTCCGGGTGGAGATAGACGAGAAAGCGGCAGTCGAGATAGCCCGCCGCAGTCGAGGTACGCCCCGTATCGCGAATGCGCTGCTACGCCGTGTACGCGATTTTGCGCAGGTGAAGGGGGACGGAAAGATCGACCTCGAGATAGCGCGGTACGCCTTGGAGGCACTCAACATAGACACCTTCGGTCTCGACCAGATCGACAACAAACTGCTGCTGACCATCATTGACAAGTTCCGCGGCGGACCGGTCGGCTTGACCACGATCGCCACGGCAATGGGAGAAGATGCCGGCACGATAGAAGATGTCTATGAACCGTACCTGATCAAGGAAGGATTCATCAAGCGCACCCCGCGCGGGCGGGAAGCCACCGAGTTGGCATACAAACATTTAGGCAAGATTCCCGCCTCCTCAGACGGGCAACAGTCGATGTTTTGATGATTGGTCAATGGACATTGGTCATTGGTGATTTGGATACAAACAAAAAACAGAGGAGCGAGAACTCCTCTGTTTTGTTTTTTGTCTATCGGGGATTAGAAACCGAGAACGCGGCGGGCGTCTTCGTACTTCAAGCCCTGGAAGCCCAGAATGCTGCCCATGAGGGTGTAAGCACCGATCTCTTTCTCGGACAACTCGTTGTCAGCCAGAAGAGCTACTACGGTCAGCGCCTCAGCCTCAAGCTTGTCAGCCTGCTCGGCATTGCTGATGATAGCGACAGCCTGGAGAATAGACATCTCTTTGTATGCCTGTACCAGATTCTGTCTCTGCTCGTCGCTCATGTTAAAGCTCTTGATCTCTTTTGCCAATACATCAGCCTCTTCGTCTGCGAAGCCGTCCACGCGTACTACTGCATAAGCAATGTTCAATGCAGCTGCGATGTTCTGTAATTTCATAATTGTAAATTAGTTAAGTCAAATACCTACTCTGTTACGGCTTTTCGGTTCCCGCCTTTTTTGTTATTCCGGTGCAAAGGTACGAAGAATTTTTGACATATGCAAATTTTAGAGAAAGAAAACGTGAAAAAGATACTAAAATTGTGTCCGGAATAAGATATCCGGCTCACTCAAAATCACGGGATATATACATAGTATATATAAGGTGGGGTGGGATACGTGATTGTCTCGACTCGACCTCGACGCGATCAGGACTCGATCAGGAAAGAATCAGGACACGAGTATAGGTCTTATCGCCACAAAGGATGCGTATTTGACCGTCAAAAACAAGGAAAATCAATAAAAAAATCAAAAGTTCACAAAATTGTGGTCCACAAACTTGTGTACTTAAAATATTTTTTGTAATTTTGCAGCAAATTTTTAAACTATAAGCATTATGGACAAGAGTTTTGTTTACGGAATGTTTGTGGACGGAGACAACTTTACCGACCGAGTAAAAGAGACAAGAAGGCTCAAGATGGATTTTGAGCATGGAGTGAATGTAATCCTTATCTCTCCTCGTCGTATGGGTAAGACATCTCTTGTGAAGCATGTGCAGGGATTGGTAAATGAAGAGTTGGTGAAAATCGTTTATATGGATATTTATGATTGCAGAAGTGAGTATGACTTCTATAATCGTTTTGCTGAGACACTGATGAGACAAACTGCATCCCATGCTGATTTGGTAATGAAGAATATCAAGGAGTTTTTAGTACGGATTTCTCCAAAAATTTCCTTTTCTGCAGATCCTCTCAATGAATATTCTCTCTCATTAGGTATAACGCCAAAAGACTATAGTCCGGAGGAGATATTATCGTTGCCTGAAGTTATCTCAAAGAAAATAGGCAAGCACATCGTTGTTTGTATTGATGAGTTTCAGCAAGTTGGTGAATTCCCTGATTCGCTGACCGTACAAAAACGCATGCGGGGTGTTTGGCAGTTACAACGAAATGTATCATATTGTTTGTTTGGAAGCAAGAAACATTTGTTAACGGAGATTTTCCAAAGCAAACGAATGCCTTTTTACCAATTTGGCGACACAATTTATTTGGAGCCGATACCAACGAGCGAGTGGGTTCCGTTTATATGTTCACGCTTTGAACAGCAGAAAAAGCATATAAGTGCATATCATGCTGCTAAGATATGCGAGATGGTTCAGAATCATTCTTCATACGTGCAGCAATTATCATGGAATGTGCTACTGAACACAGAGACAGAAGTAACGGACGACATATTGTGTGAGTCTATGCGCGATTTGATAAATCATAACACTGCTCTCTTTATGCAGCAAATAGAAGGGTTAACGACCTATCAAATGAATTTCTTGCGTGCGCTGACAAAAGGTGTACACAAAGACTTTACATCTCAAGAAATATTAGACGAGTACCGTTTGGGCTCCAAGTCCAATGTGACGCGTTTAGTTAATGTGTTGATGAATAAGGAATTGATTGAGAGACGAAAGGACGGTATCTATATCTCTGATCCTGTTTTAGAGATTTGGCTAAAAGAATAAACAATCAGGGCGGCTCGATGAGTCGCCCTGATTATTCACTCTTTACTTTGTACCTTATCTCACCTGTTGACCGGTGATGGTATAGGTATGAGAGTTCGCATCAATCAACACCTGGTCGTTACGAAGATACTTGCGTCCATTATTATTACGCGGAATAGAAACCTCGTTTATATCAACTTTACTCCTTATGCCGAATGTTCTTTACGCGAGGGTACGAACATCTACACTGTCGCTTCGATGTTCCACACGAAAGCACGGACGCCGACTTCCTCGTTTCGGAGGTCCAGTTTCTTTACGGATTCGAGGAGCGTGGGCACCTGGTCGTCTTCGACCACCGTGATGACGCAAGAGTTCATCTCGGGCCACGCGTGCGTACCACGACGGGGCTCACCGCCGTTGGTACCACGACCCTGAACCTGCTCAAAGAACGTAAAGCCATTGATACCCAATATATCCAACATATATTCTACTCTACCCGTGTTCGCCTGGTTGAACACTATCATTACAGATTTCATTTCGCTTCCTCCTTATTGACTTTTATGTCCATAAATATAAACTTCTTTCTCAACGCTTCGATCTTATCGCGGTCACCGTGCTTGGTCATGGAGCCGTAGAGCACGGGCACGAGATAGAGGGTCAGGAACGTGGAAACGGTCAGACCGCCGATAACGACGATACCGAGCGGCTGCCACATCTCTGCGCCTTCGCCGGACGATACTGCCATCGGAACCATACCCAGGATCGTCGTGAACGCCGTCATGAGAATCGGACGGATACGGCTACGACCGGACATCGTGATGGCTTTGTTGAGTTCGTAGCCACGCTCGCGCATGAGGTTGATATAATCGACGAGCACGATACCGTTTTTCACCACAATTCCGACAAGCAGTACGACACCGAGCGCACCGATCATATCGAGCGAACGACCTGTCATCCACAAAGCGAGGATCACACCCGTGAAAGCGGGGAAGATGGTCAGCATGATGATGAACGGCATTCGAAGCGACTCAAACTGCGAAGCCATGGTGATATAGACGAGCAGAACGATGAGCGCCATCAAAAGGAGCATATCGCCGAAGGTCTCCTGCTGGTCTTCGTAGTTACCGGCGAGGTGGGTGGTATAACCGGAAGGCAGGTCAAGTTGCGGAATGACATTCGCCTCAATATCTGCGGCGAGTTCACCCAGCGAGGTGTTATAGGGCGTCACTTTGACGGTCACAATACGCTGACGACTCTTACGCTCGATGGTAGGCGGCGCCCAGTACTCACCGATGGAAGCGACTTCGGACAGTTTCACTTTCTTGCCAGCCGGCGTCGGAATGGTGAGGTCCATGACATCCGAGATCGAGTTTCGGTCTTCCTCGCGGAGACGAACCACGATGTCGTACTCCGAACCGTCATCCTTGAGGTAGCCGCAGTTCATACCTGCCACGCGGTTTCTCAGATAGGTCGAGATGGTCGCCGAAGACAGACCGAGACGCGAAGCTTTCTCTTTATCAACCGTGATCTTGATATCCGGACGGTCGTCCTCACGGCTGATGTTGACGTCACGTGCGCCGGGCAGCGCCTGGCACAGACGGCGTGTCTGCTCTGCCAACTGCGAAGTCTTGTCAAAATCGTAGCCGTATATCTCAACGTTCACCGTACTACCGCCACCTCCACCGGGACCGTTGGAAGCCACCTGGCACTGGTACTCCACAATCTCCGGATAGCGTGCCATCTCCTTACGAAGGATCTCGGCTATCTCCCAGATGGTCTTCTCACGTTGCCATTTCTTCGGCAGACGAACAGTCATGGAGATCTTGTTGTTCATCGTGCTCGAGAACAATGCGGCGATCGTGGCATCATCGTTCGAACCGGCAGAGGTGTTGATCAGCTCTATCTCCGGCACGAGAACCATGAAACGTGTCTCGAGGGCACGGGCGGTCTTGAGCGTCTCTTCGATACGCGTACCGCGTTGCAACTTGACGGTCACGCTGAGACGGCCGTTATCCTGCTCCTGCATGAAGTCCGTACCGATCTGTTTGGTGAGCACCGGTATCAGCGAAAGACCGAAAATGCCGAAGATAGCAAGGATCGTAATGAGCTTATGGTTCAGACACCAGCCGAGCGAACGCTCGTACAAAGCGTCTATCTTATCCAACATACGAACCACGGTGCGGTCGTACCAGGAGTTCTGCCCAGCCTCGTCATCGATGAGGTTTCCGTTCTCATCCACATGCACTTTCTTGGCTCTGAGCAGCTTGGAACAGAGCATCGGGGTGAGCGAGATAGCAACGAGCGTCGAGGTACAGCAGACGACCGTCACGATCCATCCCAACTCATGGAACATGATACCTGCCATTCCGTTGAGCATCGTCAGCGGCACGAATACGGCAACGAGTACCAGGGTCGTCGCGATAACGGACACCCATACCTCGTTGGTCGCGTAGATAGCCGCCTCGTGCGGGTCTTCACCACGCTCCACATGGCGCGTGATATTCTCCAACACCACGATTGCGTCATCCACCACCATACCGATAGCGATGGTGAGCGAACAGAGCGAGATGATGTTCAGCGACGAGTCGGCGACACCCAGATAGATGAACGCCACTATGAGGGCAATCGGGATGGTGATACCGATGATAAGGGTCGCACGCCATTTACCCAGGAAAAAGAGCACGACGAGCACGACGAAGAGCAACGCGTACATGACCGACTCCTCGAGCGAGTTGATCGAGTTCTGGATAGACTCCGAGAGGTCGTAAATCTTCTCTATCTTCACATCCGAAGGGAGCTGTTTCTGGATCTTGTCCAGTTCCTTGCGGACATCCTTACAGATCTGCACGGTGTTGGCACCGGTCTGCTTGGCGATGATGAGTCGCACCGCTTCACGTCCGTTCGTCTTCTCGTCGAGCGAGAGGTCCTTGATCGTATCCTTGACCTCCGCGATATCGCGGATGAAGACCTGCTGTCCAGCAGGGGTCATGGTGACCATGAGGTCCGCTATCTCCGAGCTCTCGATGTACTCGGAACGCACCTGCATTTGGTACTGCTCCTGCGGCATCTTGACCGTACCGGAGGAGAGGTTGAGGTTGTTCGCCGAGACGACATTACCCACCTGCTCAATGGTCAGCCCGTAGGCATCCAGTTTCTGCTGGTCGATGTTGATATAGACGTACCGGTCCGGAGCACCCGACAGAGAGATGTTACCGATACCATCAACCTGGTTCAGCTGCGGAATGACCTCATCGTTGAGGATCTTGTCCAGACCGGCGTAGGTCTCATCCGCCGTGATCGAGTACTGCGCAACCGGCATTGCGGAGGTCGAGAGCTTGAAGATCATCGGCGTACCGCAGTTGTCCGGCAGGTTCGATTTGGTCATATCGACATACGAGCGCACGTCGTTGACGGCTTCGTCCATGTTTGCCCCCCATTCCAATTCCAGCATGACCATAGACATATTGTCTTTGGACTGCGAGGTTATATGCTTGAGGTGATCGACCGAAGTAAGGGCGTTCTCCATGAGCTTGGTGACGTTCGTCTCCATCTCGGACGCGGACGCACCGGGATAGGTCGTCATGACCGTTATATACGGCGGGTCCATCTGCGGGAACATATCCACAGGCAGCTTCATGAAGCTGTAAATACCGATCACTATTACCGCCACAAAGATCAGGGCGGTCGTTACCGGTTTTTGTATCGCTGTTTTGTATATAGCCATTCGCTGCTGACTATGACTCGCGCGACTGCGGGCTCTGCCCTTGTATAGCGCTACGTCATGCCCTCGCTCTTCGGTCCGCAAACACTACGTTGGTTTACGTCCCGAGTCAGAGAGCCCTCTTAGCCAGAAAAGAGGTTTTATTAATCTGTTACCACATTTATCTTGACGCCATCGACGAGTTTGTGCTGACCGGTGGTGACCATTTCCACGCCGGGCACGATCTCCGGTGCGATGATTTCTATATCCTGGTCAAAACGTTGTCCGAGTTCGACAGAGACACGTTTCGCACGTCCGTTCTCGTTGATGAAGACATACCGGTCGTTCGCGCCGACAAGTTTCTCTACCGCCTGGTACGGAGCCACAATCACATTCGCTTTGCCCAGACCGATGGTCGTAGTCACGTACATACCCGGACGCAGGAGGTTCTTGCCGTTGGGGATGACGATTTTCACCTGGAACGTGTGGCTCGACGCATCGATGGTCGGATACACCACTTCCACCGTTGCGGGGAACGTCTGGTCGGGATAGATCTCCGAGGTGAGCGTGAGACTCATACCTGCTTTGAACTTGGGGAAGTACGCCTCCGGTACTGCTACCAGCGCTTTGAGTTTGTCGATTTGGGTAAGTACCAGAATCGGTTGACCGCTGTACAACTCGCCGTCTTCGTAGTTCTTGGCGGAGATAACACCGTTGAACGGAGCTTTGACGTACGTATTCGTCTGCAGGAAGTCCAGTTGCTCCTTGGTCGAGTTATACTGCGCGATGATCTGGTCGTACTGCTGCTGGGTCGCCGAACCGGTCTTCAGCAACTGCTCGATACGGTTCTTCTCGATCTCCAGATTGCTCATACTGATCCGGGTCGTTTTGTACTGCGTCTGGTCCATACGTACAAGGTCCGAACCGGTCGTCACTTTGTCGCCGACCTCACGGTAGATATGCTCAATTTTACCGGTGAGGGACGGGGCAACGTTCTGGGTCAGATAGCCCTGCAGGTTGGTGGAAACGGAGATCTCGCGTTCAATGAGGCGCGGTTGAAGCACCGTGGTACGAACCTGCTCCACGCGCTCGTCCTGATCCGTGGTCGCATTTTTGTTGCCGCACGCCATCAGGGCAAGTGCAGCCAGCGAATAAATAAAAATCTTTTTCTTAGCCATAAAGGCACGATTAACTTCGTTTTTCATATATTCTATTTCTTTAAACTTTCAACTTTCCACTTTCAACTAATTATTCAGGAACTTCTCCAGCTCGACCTGCGCGTTGACAAGACTCAAAATCGCTTGTACGTAGGTCGACTGGGCATTAATGAGGTCGTTCGACGCATTCGTCAGTTCCATATTGCTGCTCGCGCCGTATTTGAACTTGTTCGTCGCCGATGCAAACACGCGTTGCGAGACATCTATATTGTCTTTTTCGTTCAGATACGTCTCATAGGCGTTCGTGAGGTTGAAGCATAACTGACGGTACTGGATAGAGAGATTGTCCGTCGTCTCGGAGAGCGTGTTCTGCGCCTCGTTGAGGGCGATTTTCTTCTCCACCACGCCTGCAGCCCGTTTGCCGGACGACCACAAAGGCATTCGCACGCTAACCTGAATAACGTTCGGCGGCGTCATACGCATACCACCCTCGCCGTAATACTGCTGATCAGTAAAGTTATACGCCAGCGAAACGGTCGGACCATACGCCCAGCCCGCCATGTGGAGGTTCGTCTTCGCCATGTCCACCTGTTTTTGGAGGAGCTGGTAATTGAGGTTGTTCTCCACCGCGAAGTTCTCCGCCAGCAGGTTGATGACCCGTTCGGGAGAGAGCACGTTGTCCAGGTTCTCCGTCAGGGTCAGTTCGGTCTCGACGGGCACGTCCAACAGCACTTTGAGGCTGTTGGTCGCCAGCTCGATGTTCCGTTTCTGCGCGTTGATGGAGTTCTTGAGCGTGTTGACACGCACGCGTATCTGGTCGGCGGCTGTCTGTTCCGCTGCGCCTGCGTTCACCGCATTCCGGGTAATGGATTCGAGTTCCTGGATGTTGACGAGGCTCGAGTCCAGAAGGGACGAGATGCTCTGCAACGCGAGAACCGACACATAACTGCTCATGACACTACCGCGCAGTTCGCTCTCGGACTTCTCCAGCGAGAGTTTCTTCATGTCGATAGCGATGTTGTTGAGCAGCACGCCGACGATGCCCTGAGCGTTGAGTCCCATCGAAGCCGTCACACCCAATGCACCGACGTTAGGCATGTTGATCTTGGCATCCATTCCACCCATAGACAAGGTGGCACTGTAGCCCAGATAGTTGCTGTAACTGTAACTTCCATCCACCTGCGGGAGCATGGCGGCGATTGTTTGCCAGCGTTGGGCATACGCTTCCTGCACGGCGAGCGATGCGTTCTTGAGACTGCGGTTCTGCTGCACCGCATATTCCTGCGCCTCCTTCAGACTCAAACTCAGGCTCGCAACGTCCTCTCTTCCCTTCAGGGAGGAGTCGGAGGTAGGCTTACTCCCCTTGGCAGCTGCCATCACATGATCCTCTGCAAACATGGTAGTACTCATCGCGAGCACCGTGATCATCAGTAAAATAACTTTTCTCATTATATCTTTTTACTTTAAACTTTCCAACTTCTTTCAAGATTTGACTTTGTCAAATAATCGTGCCCCTTGGGCTAAGAACTTTCAATCAGTTTCAGTCCTTCTTCACTTAATATTCCCCGCATCAGTATATCCGTTGCCACGCGGCTGAACTGCGGCAAATTATGTCCCTTCGACTCAATCAATTCAAAATCCCGCAACGCGTCCGTATAGATTTTTGCGAACAGATGGGACGTATATTCCTTATTTATATTCGCGCGCACGAGCCCCGCTGACACTCCCCGCTCAATAAACTGCTCGATATACTGCTGCTGAGTGGCAAAAGACTGTTGCTGAAACGCGTTATACTGTCTCGGATAATACTTCTTAAGGTCATACACCAACTGCGGCACTTTCCGTACATCGTCTTTCTCCGTCGTCACCCATTTGGTGAATTTCTTCACAATTCCGCTAAAATCACTCGAATCCATCGTCGTGCGCATTTTCCGCTCCATTTGCTCCACATTCGCACGCAACAACTGCTCCACCAACTCGTCCTTGGACGCAAAATAGACGTAGAATGTCTTCTTCGACATCCCTAACTCATGACATATATCGTCTATGGATACACTACGAATCCCCAGGCGGAAGAACATCTCGCCTGCGGTCTTGATAATATGTTGCCTTTGGTCACTCATTCTCTATGTGCCCCATTTGGGGTCCCCGAGGATAGCCCCTATCCTTGGGGAGAGCGTAGCGCAAGGCGGAGCATCACCGAGCGACGAGGTCGCGAGTCATGCGAGCCTTAGCTTAAGCGGGTGCAAAGGTACAACTTTTTTTTTATATGTGCAAATTTTTGGAAACTTTTTTTACTTTTGTAGTTTCCATGTTACAAATCGGACCAGTATATTTTGCTATTGGTGATCAATGCCCAGCGGTTGTGCGGAAGGTTGGTCAGCAACAGCGGTTGTTCGCCCGTCACCTGCAGCATCATTCGCGATTCGTCCATTTCGGGATTGAGTTCAAGCACCCGGATCCGCTGCGTCGCATCGTCCACGACAACTGTCCTCCAACCGCGCGCGGTAGGCAGCAAGGCGTGTACCCGTTCGCCCGTGAACGGCGAATAACGGGTGATCTCTCCGGTCACGGGACTGGTGTGCGCAGGTGACTGCATCAACGACAACGACCCCGCCAGACGGATGATATGTGCCTGCAAGGCGGCAACAGCACTGTCTGCCGTGGGTACATAGGACGGTTCGGTCACCTGCTCCCGGGCGGTCAGGGCACTCCGCACCCGTTGCAGCAGGGGCACTATATCCTGCAGGTTGTTCAGATGGCCGGTCGCTTCCAACTGCTGCTCGGTAGCGGCTATCTGGACCAGCGACTGCATCGTACCGACCGCCTCAACGCGGGGTGTAGCCAGCTCCAAACGGCGGCAACGACCCATCAGCGTTTCGTCAATACGGTCGGACACCGATCTGCCGGCGCGATAGGCGTTCACCACTTTTGCCAAACGGTTATACTCTTTCTCCACATCCGTATAGAGCCGCTCGTACGTGTCCTCGTGCTCCTGCAGGAACTGGTCCACCCAGCCGGTATAGTCCCACAGGGTGATCTCGTTCTGCAGAAAATCCGTTTCCGTCAGTCCGTCCAGACGGTACAACTCAATGGGCAGCCACGTGAACTGGGGATCGTACCCTTCCACCGGCTCAAGGGCAAGCGCACTCAGATAGGAGTCGATCATCAGCACGAGCGATGAGGACTCCAGCGCCAGGTTCTCCAACTCCTCCTGCTGCCCGGAAGTCAGTTGCAGATGAGCGGTCTTCTCACGCGTGTATAAAGTAAGGAAGCGGCTGAAGGACTGCCGGCAACGGTTGTATTGCTCCACCAGACGGTAGAAACTGTTGTGAATGGAATCGCAGGCGGTCTTGCGCCGTTCCACCTCTTCCAGCCGCGGACGCAGATACGCCTCCAATGCCGCATAGTCGATCTTCTTCTCGCCTTTTGCTATCTCCTCGTACTGCCAGCCGGGCAGCTTCTGATCCTTGGCAAAATGCAGACAGTTGCCGTAGAAAAGGCGCGTGCGGTATAACAACTCGCTGTACTCGCGGTAGTGGTAGAGGGCGTTGCGCGAGGGCAACAGCGAATAACTCCAGTTACCCAACTGGTAATACACATTCGCCTGCTGGGGGACATCCTGCTGGTAGTCCATCAACTGGTACATCGCCTCGTAGGGGCTGAGGTTTTTGGTCCGCTCCAGTACAACGGAATATTTCTCTTGCGCACAGACGAGGGTGAAGCACGCTATCAACGCGATGGTTAGTTTCGTTCTCATATCAATATTCTACCACTTTTATCTCCACGCGACGATTGAGCGCGCGGTTCTCGTCACTGTCATTGGGCACCAAGGGTTTGCGTTTGCCGTATCCGACGGCTTGGATGCGTACGGCGGCTACGCCACGCGAGGTCAACCAGCGCGCTACGGTCTCGCCACGCAGCGTGGACAGCCGGTCGTTATACCGGTCGGTTCCGCGGTCATCCGTGTGGGCGGACAACTCGATTCGGAGCGTCGGGTTCATCTGCATCAGACGAAGCAGTTGATCCAGGTCCGTATCCGACTCGTCCGTCAGCTCGTACGAATCGGTATTGAACTGGATGGCACGCAGTTGCAGCACGAAATCCTTCTCGATCGGTTGCAGCGGGATCCGTACATAGCGTGTATACTCGTCTTTGCCGGAGAAAAGGAGGGTGTCATAGAAGAAATACCCCGGAGCCGAGACTTGCAGCGCTATATTGCGCTCCAGACGCACGAAGGTGTCTCGCGGGGCGATACGGCCGTCCATGCGGATCTCCGGACGGGGAACGGCTTCACCCGTACGGCTGTCCAGCACATCGATATGGTGGCGGCTCTTCTTGGGTTTCATAGGGATATCGATCTCCGTCTCGGAGAACAACACCTCGCGCTCCGTATTGAGCACAAACGCGTTGTCGCGGTATCCGGCACGCAGCAGAGGGATAGTGTGCTTCTTGCCGATGGGCAGACTCTGCTGCTCCGCACCCAGACTCTCCTGCGTCTCGCTATCGTACAGCAGAATACGGATCTGTAGCCGGTTGCTCAGTACCACGGAGGTCGCGGGCTCGACCGTCCGAGCCTCCAGCTGGCGCTCGTCACGGCTGAGGTACTGGTGGGAGAAACCGTCGGCGGTCACGTCTATATGGTATTGCTCGCCCTGCTGCAAAGCGATACGGAAACGGCCGGTCGCTTTGTGGATAGACGCTGTCTGGAGCAACTGACGGGTGATCGCGTCATAGACATACACTTTCGCGTTCTTCAGCGGAAGTCCGTTCGCCGCCTGGGTCACCGTGCCGCTGACGACCGCGATGGGACGCACGGCAGGAGGTGCGGTACAGAGTTCCGGCAGAATCCAGTTGTGCTCATCCATCACTTGCGTCTTCATCTGCTGCCACAGGCCGTCATGCTTCTTGCTCGCCGCACGGCGGTAGAAGGTCATCGTCCTGTTGTCCTCCGCGATACAGGGACGCGTGTCTTCGTCACCCGATATGATGATCGGTTCGGCTTTGGACCACACGCCGTTACGGCGGAAGGAGCGGTAAATCTGCGTGTGCTCGTACGAGTTCTTCTCTTTGGGTTCAGCAGGGATGCGGCGCACGAAATAGATAGCGCTCTCGTCGCTGTTCACGGTCGGCCACCACTCATCCGACGGGCTGCACAAGCCGTCCAGACGATACGGTTCGCTCCAGTTCCAGCCGTCCGAGTGCATCTCATACAGGTCATAACTGACAGCTCCGGGCGCTTTCGCCGAGAAATAGATGGTGAGCGAATCGAACGACCACAGCGAATGCTGCACGTTCCAGCCTTGGGGCTCCAGCGACCGCACATGGGGCAGCTTGAGTCCCTCTTCCATACTGACTTGGGCGTGTATCAAAACCGTCGGAAGGAGTATGATGACTATAAGCAATAATATCTTTTTCATATTCTGGGCGAAAAGGACAAAACAGCCCGCAAACGCGAGCTGCTTTGTCTTCCTCACTCGGAGGAGGTCATGGGTGTATATTAACGTACCTGTACGCCTTGTGCGTTGAACATCTTGCCGTCGCGGATGATGTACATGACACCGTCCACAACCACTTTCTGAGCCTGCTCGGTCAGAACGATATTCTCAATACCCTCTTCTGGGATGATCTCCACTCCACCTTGCTCGATGTAAACGGATACATCTTCGCCGGCTACATACTTGAATACATTTCCGGTCAGAGCCACCTTATCGCCGACTTTCACGCCGTCACCCGTAACTTTCGCGTTGAGCGCTTTGAAGACAGCCTCGCCGCCCTTCTCGTCTGCCAGCCAGAAGGTCTGGAAGTCATCATCCTCCGGATCATATTCGTTGGCTCTTGCTACATAACCGGTAACAACATATACGTTCTGCGTTCTCTTGTTGTCCTCGAGAGCCTGACCTGCTGCAAGCGCCTCCGAAGGAGTAGCATAGATGGTCTCATAAACCGGAGCCTCTTCGAAAGCGGTGATCGAACCTTGTGCCAACTGGGTGGCTCCACCCTTCTTCATCAAATAGCCGGTAACAACGGCGTACGAACCTACTGCTACTTTCTCTGCGTCAGCTTTGAGGATCGTTGTTCTGTAAGCATCTGCCATAGAGGCGGTTCCTGTTGCATAGTCGGCGATAGAGAACGTAGCGTTGTTGTTCTTCGAATCGTAAGCTCCGGTCACGGCGCGTACAAAACCTTTCACTACGCTGTAGGTCGGCAGTTTAGCACCGTCAGCCAATTCAGACGTCATAGCGATAGCGTCTTCTACGGTGATGGTATCCGGAACAAACGTACTCGGCTCAAGAACCTCAAATGCAATGTTCGAACCGTCGTTCTCGATCGTACCCTGATAGTTCTTGATCTTGCAAACGACTTTTATCTTCGCACCCCATCCGGCTTCGGCTTTCGTATTCGGCTTGCCGCGGTAGATCTCAAAGGCATTCGCCTTGTCTACCGATGTGCTGTTAGGATCGTCGGTGATCCAAACGGTCTCGTTTCCAAAGTCAGGATTGTAGAACGTATATACATTGGAGATATAACCGGTGATCTCATAGCGCAGATCGCTTATGCCGCCGTCGGCAAGTGCTTTACCGATAGCAAGTGCGCTATCTACAGTGATGGAAGCAACCTCTTCAATCGTACCCGGGGTAACTACGTTAACAGCAGCTCCTTGGAGAGTTTCAATCTTTCCGTTGTAGTTTTGAATCTTCGATGTTACATAAACGAATGCGTCGATGCCGATTTCCTGTGCAGGAGTCGGAACACCACGATATACTTGGAATGCACCGGCCGCAGTAGTTGCTGCACGCTGACCCATCGTATCTACCATCCAGAACGTCTCGTTCTTATAAGTGGAATCGAAGTATTGCTCGATGCTGGAAACATAACCTGCGATAACGTACGTGCTATCGGTAGTTGCACCTTGTGCCAAAGCAGAACCAATCTCCATTGCACGGGCAACGGTAATGGTATCCATGGTCTCCTGAGTGGGAGGAACTACGGCTGAATCCTGACCTTGCTCCAGAATCGTGATAGCGCCCTTCGAAACGGCGGTCTCGATCATTCCGTTGTAGTTCTTGATAGCGCAAGTGAAACGGATCTTTGCACCCTTGATAACTTGCTCGGGAGCTACACCCTGATATACGAAGAATGCGGTCGTTTTGGTAACGGCTGTCGAATCGTACGTGTCTGCTACCCACATGCACTGGTTGCCGTATTGTGCCCAACCGCCGTCTGCATTAGCTACACCTTTGTTATCCGTCAATGCCGTTACATAGCCGTTGATGACATACTGACCGGCTGTCGTTTTGCCCTGACCGATGCTGTCGCCGATTTGCAATGCACGCACAACAGTGATGGTATCCACCTCCGGTTCAGGAATCGTGCGGTCACCTTCTACCTCATTAACGAACTCAATGGAGCTGTCTACAATCTCCAACTGTGTCTTGCCATCCTTTACATATTTCTTCAAAGCACCCAGAATACGCAATTGGTCACCTGCAAGAACCGGATATGCTTTACCTGCTTTCGTCGGAGTGGCGCGGAAAACCTGAAGAACGGAATCCGGAGCGGCTGCATCATCTACCAGGTAGAAGTCCTGATTGTTATACAACGTGCTGTATTCAGCTACATTAACAGCATAACCTTCGATATAGAATTTCTGCGATTGCGCATTGTCTGCCAACAAAGCAGCAGTATCAACTGCCTGAGCTACAGAAAGCGTGTCGTACTCTATAGGTACAATGGGTGCGCCGCCATCCGGAGAAATGAATTGGATTTTATCCCAACGGTTGAAACCATTTGCAGAACCTTGCGCCATATCGATTACAATCCGATAGCATTTATTTGCAGCCGGCTCAGCAATTTCAAAAGCCACTTCGCCCACTGCGATAGTTGCATTTACTACCGTTGCATCAGCAAACGTAGTATCAGAAGCAACCTTCAGACTCAATGAATTCGTCTTGGCCGCAGTTGCTTGGGTAAAGTTAACAACAACCTTGGACACATTCTCTGCAATGGCTCCGCTCGTAATGGTTGCAACAGAAGCTCCGTTTTTGCTTCCTGCACGCACTGCATTCCAATTATCAGAAGCTCTGCCGTTGTTAACGTTGGAATACATCAACACGTAATCTCCCGTCGTGATTGTAAACGACGAGGTGTAATTGTTGGTGAAAGCCGAGGGGCTTCCCGGATAAGTCTGCTCAAACAGAAGACCCTCCGCCATCATGCTACCTGCGAAAAGCACGGCAGCGAGAAGAGAGAATAACTTTCTCATGATTTAATTGATTTTAATTAGTTAAATAAATTGATTGGATTTTATATGTTATAAAACATAGTTTTCTTATTATGCCCATTTTCGCTGCAAAGTTACAACAAATAAATCAAATGTGCAAATTTTTTACGAAAAAAATCAATTATGCTTGAATAAATTGAGTTTTTTCGAGAAAAGTTTGACGTTTGCAGGTTTCTGCGAACGTAATTTCGAGGTGGGACGCTAGTCCCGGTGTCCTCGAAGTTACATTTGATATGTGCAAATTTTTTACAAAAAAAATCAATAATGCATGAATAAATTGAGTTTTTTTTAGAAATGTTACAATTTCGGGATATATTAATTTTAATTATCATCAGCAGCTCTGTTTTTTATGTTTATGTCTTTTGAATGATTTAACTCGAAGAGTTGTGGTAATTGATGGTAAAAAGGGTCCAAAAATTCATTTTTGAGAACTTTTTAGCAGCAATTGGCACAAAAAACAAAGTTTTAAATCATTCAAAAGGGTTTTGTATGTTTTTTTCTAAAACTATCGCAGCAATACCATTTGCCCCATCGCCGCAACCGCTTTGCAGACTCGAGACCGAATCCGACCAAAGGATCGCCCAAGGATCCCCCAAGGATTGCCCAAGGATGAGGCATCATTTTGCGCACGTTCATCATTTTACTATATTATATATAAATATATAATATACTTTTCGTTCGTCATTTTTCATTTGCATATATCAGATTTTTTTTGTACCTTTGCAGCCGCAAAGGTTTAAGTTATGGCTAAATTACTGATTATAGACGACGAACGCGGGATTCGTAACACCCTGCGAGAGATCCTGGCGGACGAGGGACACGACGTAGAGGTCGCCGAAAACGGCAGACAAGGACTCGAAATGGCGCAAGCAAAAGCGTACGACCTTATTTTTTCGGACATAAAGATGCCGGAACTTGATGGGCTGGAGGTGCTCAAAGCACTCAGAGAAGGAGACGAAGCCATCGACACACCCATCGTCATGATCACCGGGCACGGAGACGTGGAGACCGCCGTTCAGGCACTCAAACTCGGGGCGTACGATTTTCTGCTGAAACCCCTCGATCTGAACCGCATCCTCATTACCACCAAGAACGCCCTGGAATCCAAAACGCTCAAACAGGAGACCAAACAGTTACGAAAGAAGGTAGCCGCAGCGAAAGGGGCGCAGATGGTCGGCGAAAGCGCCGCCATTACGCGTGTACGCGAGATAATAGATAAGGTAGCACCAACCGAAGCCCGCGTGCTCATAACGGGACAAAACGGTACAGGAAAAGAGGTCGTTGCGCATCTCATCCACGAGAACTCGGCACGAGCAAACGGACCCATGGTCGAAGTTAACTGTGCGGCGATTCCGTCCGAACTCATTGAATCAGAGCTCTTCGGACACATGAAAGGTTCGTTCACCGGAGCGGTCAAAGACCGCGCAGGCAAGTTCGAACAAGCGGATGGCGGGACGTTGTTCCTCGATGAGATAGGCGATATGAGTCTTGCCGCACAGACCAAAGTGCTCCGGGCGCTTCAGGAATCCGAGATCACACGCGTCGGCTCCGACAAAGCCATCAAAGTGAACGTGCGCGTGCTCGCGGCAACGAACAAAGACCTCGAAAAAGAGATTGCCGCTGGGAACTTCCGCGAAGACCTCTTCCACCGGCTCAACGTCATCCCGATTCACGTACCTTCGCTCAACGAACGCGTCGAAGACATACCTCTGTTAGTAGCGCATTTCGCGGAACAGATATGCGCCGAACAGGGTATCGCCTTAAAGACTTTCGACAACGACGCCATCAAAGCGCTACAAGCCAAAAACTGGACGGGAAACATCCGCCAGCTCCGTAATGTCGTCGAGCGTCTCATCATCCTCGCCGGACCCCAAATCACCGCCGAAGACGTCAACCTATACGCTTAGTATCCGCCAAGGTTGGCGGATTAAAAACATGATTTTACAATCCCTCAACATATTAAACTACCGCAATATCCGCGAAGCCTCTCTTGAGTTTGCACCCAAGCTCAACTGCTTCGTCGGGCTCAACGGGCAAGGCAAAACCAACGTCCTTGACGCCATTTACCTGCTCTCCTTCGCCAAATCCGCCTTCACATCCCAGGATTCCCTCAACATAACGCACGGCGAAGAAATGGCGCTTGTGCAAGGCGATTATTCCCTCTCCCTTGAGGGGAGAGCCGGAGAGGGGTTCACCATCTCCTGCGGTCTCCGGCGCGGTGTCAAGAAGCAGTTCCGCAAAGACAAGAAAGACTACCCGCGGCTCATTGACCATATAGGGCTTATTCCGTTGGTTATGATCAGCCCTTCCGACCAGCAGCTCATCGACGAAGGATCCGACGAACGACGCCGCTTCATGGACGTCGTCATCAGCCAACTCGACCGCAAATACCTGGATTGCTTGACCAAATACAACGCCCTGCTCAAACAGCGCAACGCGCTCTTGAAGCAACTCGCGGACAAATACCCCTCCCCTCTTCAGGGGGAGTTGGAGGGGGCAGCTCTCCTCGAAGTGCTCGAATGGCAAATGGTTGAACCTGCCGAATACATCTTCCATGCCCGCACAGAGTTCTTCGCTGCCTTCGAACCCTATTTTGCGAAGGTCTATGAACATATTGCCCCCTCCCTTGAGGGGAGGGATGGGGAGAGGTTAGAAGTTCCACAATTGCGGTATATAAGCCAACTCCAGGATCGCGATCTTCGCGACGCCTATGTGCGTACGAGGCAACGGGATTTGATACTCGGCTGGACGTCGCAGGGTATTCATAAAGATGACCTCGATATGCGTTTGGGCGAGTACCCGTTGAAGCAAGTCGGCTCGCAAGGTCAGCAACGCACGTTTGTGTTGGCACTCAAATTGGCACAGAGTTTGTACATAGGAAAACCAATACTGCTGCTCGACGATATCTTTGATCGTCTGGACAGCGAACGGGTAGAACGAATTGTGGAGATGGTACAAGGCGACGAGTTCGGGCAGATCTTTATTACTGACACTGACCGCCAGCACTTGACAGAGATACTGAAACCCAACGACAACGCTAAAATATTCCACGTAGAGAATGGTCAAATAGAATAACCCCTCCCTACCTCCCCTCAAGGGAGGAGCAAAAATATGCCGATAAAAAAATATATCATATTAGCCGTCTTTCTCACCCTCTCCCTTATGGGGAGAGCCGGAGAGGGGTTCCCTATTAGTTTTCATGGCGCTTGGATAGCAACCGTTGCCAATATCGATTGGCCCACCTCCGAGGCCGTAGGAAACGACTCTTTGCAGCAAGCCGAGATGATTTTCCTGCTCGACTCGTTGCATGCAATCGGCATCAACGCGATCATCTTCCAGGTACGTCCCACCGCCGACGCACTCTATTACAGCGAGTTGGAACCGACAAGTCACTGGCTGACCGGCAAGCAAAACTTTCCACTAAAATGGGATCCGCTCGAATGGACAATAGCCCAAGCCCACGCACGCCACATGGAGGTGCATGTATGGCTCAACCCCTACCGCGTGAACCTCGCCAAAACGGACACGTCGGAGATTTGTGCCGACCATATATGGCGCAAGCATAGGGAGTGGTTCTGGGAGTACAACAAACAGTGGTACTTCGACCCGGGACTCGACGTCACACGCGAATGGATCTGTACCGTCGTGCAAGACCTCGTCACGCGCTATGACATCCAGGCGATTCACATGGACGACTATTTCTATCCGTATCCTGTAGGCGGCAAACCCATTCCCGACACCAAGACCTTTGCCAAGTATCCGCGGGGTTTTACCGACATCCGCGAATGGCGGCGCAATAACGTCAATATGGCGATTCAGGACATCCGCCGCACAATCCGCGAATGCAAACCCGGCGTCGAGTTCGGCATCTCGCCCTTCGGCGTATGGCGCAACGCGAGTGTGGACTCAACGGGCAGCGCTACCACCGCCGGTATCACCAACTACGACGACCTCTATGCCGACATCCGCTTGTGGATCCGGAACGGCTGGATCGACTACGTCCTGCCGCAACTCTATTGGGAGATAGGCAAGAAAGCCGCCGACTACGAAGTACTGGCGCATTGGTGGGCGAACGAAATCAAAAAAGCAAAAGCCCTCGACCCCTCCAACAAGGTCAAACTCTATATCGGCATGGCGCCTTACCGTCTCGAAAACGCCTCGCCCAAAGCCAAGGCGAACGCCTGGAATACGGGCAACGAGATCGGACGCCAGATGCGTCTCAACCGCACGATCCCCGAGATCACCGGCGAATGTTTCTACTCCACCCGGCCGTTATTGAGCAATCCGCGCCACGTGTGCGACAGCATAAAAACCATTTACGAAGCGGAAACAGACTCTCCTCTCCCTTGGGAATAAAAAGAAACGAAAAGCTTGTCCATTATGAAAAAAAGAAAAGTACTGCAATATTTGTTCGGAATAATATTTCTATGTTTTGCAACGATCATAGGGGCGTTGTTACATCCCGACGGGAGTCATGAAATGATTGTGGCAACGATCTCGCTCGCCGTCTCCTTTCTGGCACTGCTGATCGGTACATTCACCTATTTCTCCATTGACGAAGTCAACGCTATCAGCCGGATGGATGGTAATGTAATGGAAAATCCCAGATATTACCCCAACTTGCTCAGATACTTTTTGAGATTTCCCCAGGTGACGCTCCAGGATGCCAGTAGCGCCATGATGAATCATATGCAAAGCCTCTTTTCAAAGAAGATCAAGAGCGGTGCACGACTTGCGGACAATGTGCAGGAGATTGCGGATATCCTGGTTCTGGTACCTTTCCTCATTAAATCAAACGAACCCGAAGCATCGGCGATTCAGCGTCAACGGGTCTCACGCCTGTTACGGAAAATCAAAACGCAGGTGAATGAGTTTGAGAGTATTTCCGACGGTTCCTGCAAACTTCTCAAAGAGACCACTCTTCTCATCGAGGCGGTATATGAGCAGCAATGCAAAGAACACGCGGATGGTGGTGACCCGTCTATGCTCTTGAAGATCAGAGGAGACATGTTTATCAACCCTGCTTCGAGTTTGCTGTACTACAACTACTTGGGTCTGTATTTCCTTCATCTCGCTGTGACCAATATCAACCAGGGAGACAAGACTCCGTCATCCTTAAGGCAGCAAATTGACGGTATCAGGCATTGTCATCCCGACAAACTGTCTATGGCACGAGTCTATGCGGCAAAAGCATCAGAGGCATTCCAGCGCGCCAATGAGAATGTCGGAGACGACATGATGTGGAATGCATGCACGAATTTCAATATTGCCAGAGCCGAATACCTCATTTTGCAGATAGCGAAAGTTACAGGGGAAGATTTCACGAATATCTGGGAAAAATACGCAGACAAAAGCATTCGCGAGTGGATCATTCTCAACAAGATTATTGCAGACCATATGGTCCCGAACAAAGAGAGGTCATGGTTCCAGCAAGCGCTCATCAGCCAGGAAAACAAGATGCGCCTCAAAAAGGTTATTTACCAGATTATGAACGGTCAGGTTCTGACGGATTTCAATGGCAATGCAATAGGGGACAAATATGAGGATTTCCTGAACACTTCATTCTTCCAATCCCTTCCGAAAGAAGATCCGCAAGCAAGAACAGACGAATTGGTACAGGACATCCTTGATTTGATCAAATAGGATAATAAAAACTTAATATAAACAGGTTCAATTATGAAAAAACTATTTACTTCTATGCTGGCTATCGTAGCCGGTACAATTACAGTATTTGCCACCGATTATTCAGGTGGTCTTCCGGGTCTCTTTAGTATCAACGCACAAGGGGATCAAGTTCGTTTTTCGCAAGGTAACTTGCAATTTCTTGCCGACTCCGGTCAAACCGCTCATCCGGATGGAACCGCATCTGCCGGCATATGGCGTTTTGCGCTAAGCCAGTATCACTACATGGGGATCAATAATACCTATATCTCGGCAGATTGTGACGAATGGATAGACTTGTTCGGCTGGGGAACAAGCGGCTACGACAACACGGCAAATGATCCCTGTGCGATTAATTATCAGCCCTATTCTTCTACGACAGTTTCTACCGCTTGCCCAGCAACCAATGCAACCGGATACGGTCCCTCCACCGATCAGGAATACAGAGGATTGGTAGGTACCTCCGCGTACTACGATTGGGGCGTGTACAATACCATTTCCAACAGTGCGGAAGGTGTAGCATGGCGTACTCTTACATATAACGAATGGTTTTACCTGTTGGGAAACCGTCCCAATGCGGCTCGTCTGCGTTCGCAAGCTACGATTTCCAATGTGCATGGCTATGTATTGCTTCCCGATGAATGGGAGACACCGGACGGGCTGACGTTCGTTCCGCAAGCCAACAACTGGGAAACGAACACCTACACCATAGACCAATGGAGTCTGATGGAACAAGCCGGCGCTGTTTTCCTGCCCGCAGCAGGAGTGCGCAGAGCAGCAGTATTAGGATACGACAACGCGCATGGGTTCTATTGGACTTCTTCGGCAAATAGTGTAAAGCAAGTACAAATCATTCATTTTAACGATACTATTATTTTCCAAAACAGCCGATATGGACGTTATTACGGGCATGCCGTTAGATTAGCGAGGGACGTTAACCCGCACTCCGATCCTATCGCCAAGTTCAAGGGGTTCGATGTTCGCGGTAGCCGCTTGGGAGATTGGATTTACAATAACGGCGGATTCCGGAATGCAACGAACTTGACAGTAGAGGAAACGGATAGCGTTTATCATAAATATACGCTGCGTCTTACGACAGGCGGTCAGGAGTGTTCATTCACGCTGGGAGGAGTGCGCTTTGCTTATACCAATTCGAGTTCGAACAAGGTCGCATGGAAGACAGCTAATAGCGAGATTCATCCGGATGGCAAAGACCGCAGAATTATCATCCCGACATATCCCGGCGATGAGATTTTCATCTCTGTTGCAGACAGTGTTCCTTATCTGGGTATGCGTGCGGAAGGATTAGACAGCGCGTATGTCGATTTGCAGGCAGGAGGTAATATCTTGCGCGCCGCGGGGGATTCGATTGTTATTACTACCTCCAATGCAACCGGATCGGAAAGGAAAGTCAAGATCAATGCGATTTTCTGCATCGCTCACCATCCGGATCAAACCGGCTTGTCGCATCCTGCTACGCCGCAAAAGGCAGACAAGATTCTCCGCAACGGACAACTCTTCATCCTCCGCGACGACAAAGTATGGACGATGACAGGACAAGTTACCAAGTGACAAAGTGACAAGGTACAAAGGACAAAGGGACAAAAGCGTCATTACAAGATGGCGCTTTTTTCGTTAATCTGTGTCAAAAACTCGAAAAAATCCCCAAATATTTGCATATATCAAAAAAAAGTTGTACCTTTGCGGCGCAAAGGTTTAAGAAACGTTACACACATGCCGTTTGCTGATTATAAATATCACACAGATTCTACGCTTCGTCCCTCGTTGCTATGGGAATATGACTTGGCTGCTATTAACTGGCAGGCTATGCGTACTATCGTGGTACAGCGTGTTTTGGAACGTGGTCGCAGAGACGATTTCTATGCCATTCTTAATATGTACGGGTTAGAAGGCGTGCGGGATGCGTTACGCGATATTCCCTATATGAATGACAAAGATATGAACTTTGCCTGTCACACCTTTAATCTCAGAAAAGAAGACCTCAAATGCTACAAACGCAAACCATCGCGCCCTTATTTTGTTTGACGAGATTAATTTTGACGAGCCGGTACATCTGACAAATGGAAAGAAAGTCAACTGGAAAATGTACGAGAAACGTCTCCTTGAAATGGAGAAATATCCCGACAGACTTTTTCCGGAAATAAAGAAATAAACCATCGTCGCTTGCCGACGTAAACAGAAGGACATACATGAAAAAACTTTTACTTTTTGCAATAACATGCCTGATGGCATTGTCAATGAGTGCACAGGACGCCCCGTATGTCATCTATGGTTATTTAAAGGTATTCCCTGAGGATTTGGGCACGTTTGATGCAGAGCCGAAGACCATTATAGCCCGTCTGAACCAAAACCAGCAATATGGCTATGGTACATGGCGTCTGCCGACCAACGAGGAATTGGCATTGATGCGTGCCAATAATCTGATAGGTGACGGCTCGTACATGACGCGCGAGAACAAAAAAGGCATCGTGCGTCTGGTAACAGACCGGGAAAAAGGCGAAACGACACCTGCTATTCCGCAAGGGTACGTAGATCTGGGCTTGCCAAGCGGCACTCTTTGGAAAGATCAAAACGAAATAGCCGGATTATATACCTACGAGCAAGCAATGGAAAAGTTCGGCAACGAACTTCCTACGAAAGAGCAGTTGGAGGAATTACAAACCTCTTGTCAATGGACATGGACAGGAAGTAGTTATAGAGTGGAAGGTCCCAACGGAGAAACCATTACGCTGCCTGCGGACGGCCGCCGCTTTGGTGCCACCGGCACGGTGTACTTCGCCGGATCGGACGGCGGCTATTGGTCCTCTACACCGAGTGGTGCGGAGGAAGCATGGGATCTGCACTTCACTTCGGAGGAAGTAGAAATGAGCGTCTACGGCCGTCGCAGCGGTCTATCCGTTCGCCTTGTCCGTTAATACACGATATACTTGCTCATACATGAGCGATGCTATAGCTGTTGGCGGTAGGCGGAGAAAAAATACAAAAAAATGACCGAATATTTGCATATATCAAAAAAAAGTTGTACCTTTGCGGCGCAAAAAGAAAATATCCTGCTCATTCTTAAACGAAATTAGTATAAATACAACTCATTATGAAAACTATTCAAAAAATTACTTTTGCTGTTGCAGCAGCACTCGTTCTCACTTCATGTGGGACGTACACCTATCAAGAGACCACTTCACGTTATGTCGAGCCATCTCGTGCCGGATTCATCACACCGGTAGTAGCAGATATGGACGTGTCGTCAGAAAAAATCTCCAATGCCGTAGAAATTCCCGTTGTCCTCAAAAAACGCGAAGTTGTTTCCATCATGGCTGCAGAAGAAAGAGGCATCGAATCGGGATTGGTAATGAAATGGAAGAAATACGCTCTGGCACAGACGCTCAAGAAATACAGCGCAGATGACATTGTAGCACCTACTTTCACGATCACTCCGAGCCCGTCCAAGCCCAACGTGCTGGTAGTAACCGTAACAGGTCACACGGCGACATACCAGAATTTCCGCAAAGCCACCAAAGCGGACGTAGAATTGTTCGCTCCGTTCGTAGAGCACAGGGCAGACTTTAACATGCAAGGCGGCATACTCCTCCAACACACCCGATAATTATGAAACGTACGTGTATATTTTTCCTTGCGCTATGTCTGGTAGGCATGGCACAGGCACAAGTGGGACTTATGCGTAGTAGCGGAGTGTATTCCGTTCAAAAAGCATCGAAAGACCTCGGTCCGTTAACCAAAGACGGCAAAATCTATTACTACCACGGAAATCCCATGACCGAAACAGAGATGGTATCATTTATCCAACAAGATTGTGAAAGAGCATACCAACATTACGTAAAAAACCGGAAGATGGAAATAGCCGGATGGAGCGTATTCGGAAGCGGGGCATTCATGGCTGTCTGCTTAGGCTCAATCTTTTCAGGATGCGCCGAAATAGATAAATCCATAAAAAAAAGCATGCAGACAGCGGCTATGTCGTTTTACGGTGTAGGTGCTATCACGGGTATTGTCGGTTTGGGAGTAGGCATTGCCGGTACTGTACGAAAGAACAAAACCCATAGAGTCTATAACACCTGGTGCGGCTACAAGGAGCTGGAAGGCGCAACACCTGAAACCAGCCAACTGGAACTCAAACTCACTTCCGGCGCAAACGGCTTAGGATTAGCACTCTCTTTCTAAACGAGACAATAAGTAACACCAGCAGCGGCAGAGATGTCGCTGTTGTTGTTTGATCGCCCATATATGGTCGATGCAAAAGAGGAACCCGCTCATAGAAATCGCAGGCACAGAACACTCGCCGGAATTTCGGCGAGACATTAAAATTTTTATCGTTTAGTTCATATGAGCCTTGAATGAGGTTTATATGAGCTTTATATGAGGTATATAGTTTATCTTGGCTTAATCGGTGCTTTATAGGCAGATTCGTTTGGAGTGAACGGAAAACAAAATTGCATTTGCTGTTGGACAGTACACGGTACTCTAAAGAGCGAAAAAACAGAGAAAACACACAAAAAATGCAGAAAAGTAGCATACACTCTTGTGTATGTCATTTTTTTTTAGTAATTTTGCAGCCGAAAATCGTATCATGACTTATGAACCGATTAAAATACATACTAATCATCCCGCTTATGGCGCTTTTTTCTCCCTGTATGGCAGACGCTTCTGCCCCGAAAGTTACCGCTCTTCATTTTCAGGAGACTTCGAGCAATGAAGTCCCCGATGTCTGGTTTGATTTCAAGACCGAGAAGGACGGAACCTGTACATTAACCAACTGTACCCGCCGGTTCCCGAAGGAAGCTTTGCGCGCAGTTGTTCCGGCAGAGGTGGCAGACCGGTTGGCGCAGATTGCCGAAGAGGAGAAAATGGACCAATACGAATACCGCTACGAACCGCCGGTTCAGGTATATGACGGATGGCAGTGGGAGTTGCACATTTTCTTTGACGACAAGACTTCCATCATCTCTTCCGGTCGTATGGAACGTCCGAGCGGCGAAGGATTGAAACATCTGGAAAACTACCTCAAAGAGGTCTGGACGCAAGTGGATGAGAGCAAAGTAGAAATAGTAGATATTTGGTAAGGTGAAAAGTGAAAAGTGAAAGGTGAAAGTTAAACCATATAACAATAAATTCAACAAACATGATTTATTCGAAAGAAGTACAAGAAATGTGCGTTGTAGCGAAGGGTCCGAAACATGGTCCCGCACCGATTCCCGAAGAGGGCAAATGGGTGAAGGCTACTGAGATCAAAGACATCTCGGGTATGACGCACGGTATCGGTTGGTGTGCTCCTCAACAAGGAACATGCAAACTGAGTCTTAATGTAAAGAACGGTGTGATCGAAGAGGCACTCGTTGAGACAATCGGTTGTTCGGGTATGACGCACTCGGCTGCTATGGCTGCTGAGATCCTGCCGGGCAAGACGATTCTTGAGGCGCTGAACACCGACCTCGTTTGCGACGCTATCAACACGGCGATGCGCGAGTTGTTCCTGCAGATCGTTTACGGTCGTACGCAGAGTGCGTTCCTCGAGGACCTCGGTAAGGGACTCGTTTCCCAGTGCGGTACGCTCTACTCCACCAAGGCTAAGGGCGTTCGTTACCTGCAGTTAACCGAAGGTTACATCACCAAGGAGTTCCTCGATGAGGACAATGAGGTTTGCGGATACGAGTACGTTCACATGGGCAAGTTCATGGACGCTATCAAGAAAGGTGTTCCGGCAGACGAGGCGCTGAAGAGCGTTACCGGTACGTACGGCCGCACGACCAAAGAGCAAGGTGCAGTTAAATCGATTGATCCACGCAAAAACTAAGGAGGAGAGACTATGATTCGTGAAGTAAAATTTGAGTCGCAAGACCGCCGCGAGAAACAGATTCTCGCCGCTCTGAACGCTAACGGTATCGCTTCCATCGAGGAGGC